>WFWZ01000429.1 GCA_015490875.1 Planctomycetaceae bacterium | reverse complement strand
ATGTTCAGATCCTCATACGGCAGCCACTGGTTTTCGGTCTCAGCAACAGCTTCGACATTGTCGATCGGTTCGGGCCGAGTCTCCTTCAGCAGTCGGGAGGCATTCTTGGTGCCGAAGTAGCGTCCCGGTTGAAGAGGTTGGACGAAGGTGTTGGAAGCCGTAGTGTCGTCGATCCGCTTCAGGCCGACCGGCTGATCGACTCCTGCCACCGCTTCATGCTGATCCAGCAACACCGTGCGATAGACTTTTCGCACCGCGGCAAACCGGGGGGCGTAAATGCAGACTCGGTTGCTCGCCTGGATGCGAGCCTCTCCGTCTACGGTGCGGTACTGCACGATCGTGTCTTCGTTTTGGAGTCCCACGGCGCGGCCGTCGCCGGTGATACCCGCCCTGGGAAAGGTGTCTCCTCCGTCGCAAATGTACTCGTCCCGAGGCCACGGTCCGACAAAGCCCGGAGGACGCCAACCCGGCCCGCCGATGCCACGGGCCGCCTGGTCGAGCACCTGCGAGGGCGAGGCCGACGGAGCGGGAACGGGACAGTCGGGACACGGAACTCCCGTCGCCGGCAGCGCGGTTGGTGCCGCCGCCGTTGGTGACGGCGATGCGTCCTCGGATTGCGATGGAGTGGCTCCCGAAGTCGAGGGCGTTTGGTCGCTCAGCGATGCATTCGCCGGAGGCTTGGAAGCATTTGGACTTCCAGCTTCAAAGCCCGCAGGAATGACCGGGGACGGCGGCGAAGATGGGAGGGACGGAGTCGGCGCAGTGGCGACCGCTTCCGCAGCCGAAACGGGCGGCTCGGGAACGGAGGCAGTGGAAGATCTGACGGCGTCCGGAGATCGCGAGGCGACCGAAGTTCCCGTGCGACAGCCGACGGTCGAGGCGACGATTGCTAGTCCTAGCAAGTAAACCAGTGAGCGGTTTCGCAGCAGCGCGAAGCTCGCCATGGTGAGGGCTCTTCTGAAGCGGAAACGTTGGTGGTGGTGCACGAAGCGCGCCTTCATGGCTGGACCTACTGTCGCCGAGTCGCTGTCGGGGAGAGGGGAACGCGAGGCACACGCGCTGATCGCTCGATGGCTCTTTCGACCGAGCCTCCGGTGGCTCTCGCCGTTGCCGAGACTTCTTTCACGGGAGGGAGTACCTGATAGGGAGGAGCTCCGTAGCCGAAGGGATCGAGTTCGTTACGCGTTGGGATGCGCGAGCCGAGGCGGACAATGGCTACCGGACGTCCCAGGACATCGGCAGTTTGCAGCGGATCTTCGCCATGACCGACCTCGACCACTCGCTGCTCGCCTTTTCGGTCACGTACTGGTAGAGCCTCGTTGGGGTTCTCCAAGTAGACAACGCGCGTAACGAAGTAACCTTCAAGTGCCATCTCGAGTTCTTCCTGCGAGAAGACGATGGGCACGGGGTACTTTCGTTCCAGGCCCGGCGGGGGATAGAGCCGATTGACGAGTTCCAACGTCGGATAGAGTTCGGCACCGGGCTTTCCGGGGATGCGCGTGATCTTGAGCCGATACACTTGGCCAATCAGCATGCCAACGAGCGGCGTCGAACCGTCGAAAGGAACGTAACGATCGCCCGCCCAAATAGCGATGTGCGCTCCTTGGGGTGCCTGGAGCGAAACCGGTTGAAAGTAACCAGGTAGCGGACCGCCACGTAGGAGCTGCCCCTGGCCGACCGCCCCGGGCACCATATCGGCACGGTGCAGCGGGACCATCGGCGTTCTCCCCAACGGCGACTGGGCCGTCGCGGTCACTGCCAGCGAGGCGACGGCCCAGATCCATATTGCGAAAGCACTGCGACGAGTCACGGTCATAGCCCGGTTCCCTGCTTCCACGAAACTCGTTCCTTTCGCGTTAGCGGACCGGCTGCAGCTTGTCGTAATAGGGCTGGCCGTAACGCATCGGGGGATAAATTGTCTGTTCACGGATCGACATGCGGCTCGGCGGCTTGGGATAGCTCATCCCCGGCTGCTGTCGCACGTGGATCTTGAACTTGCTGACCGGCTGCGGGATGTGCATGGCCGTGTGGTTCCGCATGACGTGCTTTTGCAAACCGGCGGGGGCTCCCAGCGGAATATGAGGAGGTCCCGGGAGGCCGATCGGCGTGCCGGTGTAAGGCATGCCGTATTGCGGCGACGTCACGCCGGCGACGTGGGCAGGCGGGAGCTGCGGAAGACCATTGCCGCTGGCAGCATAACCGGCTGCTGGATAGCTAGCCTGCATGGCGGGGACCGCACCGGCGGCCCCTTCCATCTCGATATCCTTGTTGCCGACCCGGATCACGGCCATGATCGAACCGCGGCGATCGGCTTCGACGATCGGATCGACGCCGGGATCGAGCCGAGTGCTCACGAGCGTTTCGACTCCAGCCAACGCCATCTCTTGGAACTCGGGATCCGGCAGGTAGATCACCTTCGTGACGAAGTTGCCGGCGGCGACCTGGTCGAGATCTTCCTGCGTGAACTGCACGGGAAGCGCGTTGTGGGCGAGGTAGGCCTCGGTCCGAGGCGTGATGGGGCCCACTTCAAGGGTCGGGTAAAGCTCAAGCCCGGGCCGACCTTGGATGTGGCTAATCTTGAGCTGATAAATGCCGCCTTGGCCGAAGTTCTGACGTACGGGAACGATGGCGGGCTCCGAGTTGAACGTCCGCTGGCCGGTCGTGTCCCACTGCACGTGCATCCCTTCCGGCTTGGAAAAGATCACCTGCACTGTCGACTGGGTGACCGGGATGTTCATCTGCGGCACAGCCGGAACGATGGGAGGCAAAACTCCCGGCCCCGGACCTCCGACCCCCGGACCCGGCTCCATCAGGCGGCTCGCCGGGGGCAAATTGTACGAGTGATGTTGCGACCACCCAACCGAGCCGAAAACGGCTACGGTCGAGAACGCCAACAGTGATAGAACGAGTCTCATGGAGTTCCCCCCCTACGCAATGCCGGACACCGCTGGCGCGGGTCGGACCGATTCGAAACGGCAAGTCAAATCCGTGAGCCATCGGCACGACGGATTGACGTGGACTCGCCGCATGGCGGCGGACTACAATGCCCGTCCCATACCGCAAGACCGTCGTGCTTTCTCTGTCGGTGATGATCGGCCTCGTGGAACGAGATTCTTTGGCAAATCCCACACAACCCGGCCATGAAGCACAAACTGCCCATTGTCTCAGCCACACTGCTATTGGCCGCGGTCGGCTACCTTTGGCGACAAGGGGCCTCGGTCGGTCGCATCGCACGTGCCGATCGTACCGCTCAAGTCGATGCAGCTTCCCCAGCTTCCGACACCTTGCCTTCGGACGGGAACGCTTTGGTTGCCGAGGCGGCACGTCAGGTCGGACAGTTGCCGCACCTAAGCGGGCGTCTCCGCCAGCGGACGCAACTCTTCGGGCGGCAGCTCGCGGGTTCGGGCCGCTACCGCCAGTGGTTCGATGGGGAACAGTTCCGCTATCGCATCGACTTGCATCTGCCCATGGGCTCCAATACCGCACACTTCATGCAGTTGGGAGATGGCCGCTTCGTGTGGACGCGACGGGAACTCCCCAGCGGCTCGCAGTTGCAACGTGTCGACCGCCGTCTGATCGACCGCGAGGTCAGTTTGGCTCGTCAAGCCGGCAAGGAGCCCGTTTACCCCGTCGATGTTCTGGCGCTGGCGTATGGACTCGCCGAGATCCTCGAGCGACTCAACGGCCAATTCGACTTCGGACGCCCCCGCACATCGACGATCGGAACGGAGAATCTTCCGGTGTACGTCGTCGAGGGGAGTTGGAATCAGGGAGCCCTCGAACGGCACTATCCTGCGGCGGCCAAAGAAGTGCTCGAAGGAGAACTCAAGCGACTCCCCGAGCCGGTCCCGACACACGTCGAATTGGTGCTCGGACGCGATGCCCCCTTGAAACTCTTCCCCTACCGCATCTCACTCCTGCGACGCGACCGGCGCGGTACGGTGCGCCTGATGGACCTCGAGTTCTTCTCGCTCTCGACCAGCGCTCCATTGCGAGCCGATGATTTTCGATACGACCCAGGGACGTATCCGGTGGTGGACGCCACCGAAGCCGTCCTTGAGAAACTGCTGCCACCCACCGACCAAGACGCGCGAAAGGCTCGCTGAAGTTTCCAATTCTTTGCGTCTTGGCGTCTTTGCGCGAGTCGTTTTTTTCTCGCGGAGGCGCAGAGAACGCGGAGGGTTTTTTGGGGGTGATAGTTTGGCTGACTGAAGTTGGTGCTAGTGAAGTTAGCCCCTTCCTTTTCGGGCGGTCCGTAAGATGTAGTCGTTGACGAGATTCTCGAGGAACTCCTGGCGGCCGCTCGTCAGTCCGCTGACTTCGCCTTTCTCGAGCATGTACTGCTCGAGCGCCGGCAAATCGACCTCGCCTTTTTCGATACGAGCCCCAATGCCGCTGTCCCAGCTTGCGTAGCGGTCGCGCACGAACTGCTGCAGCTTCCCATCTTCGATCATGGCTGCCGCGACGCGCAGTCCGAAAGCGAACGCGTCCATCCCGCCGACGTGAGCATAGAAGAGATCGATCGGCTCGAAGCTTTCGCGCCGGACTTTAGCGTCAAAGTTCACGCCGCCCGTCGAAAACCCTCCCCACTTGAGGATCGTCAACATGATCTGGGTTGTCAGATAGACGTTGGTGGGGAACTGATCGGTGTCCCATCCCAGGAGCAGATCGCCGGTGTTGGCATCGATCGAACCGAGCATCCCTTGCATGCCGGCGTATTCGAGTTCATGCATCATTTCGTGCCCGGCCAACGTCGCGTGGTTCGTTTCGATGTTCAGCCGGAACGGTTCGGTCAGATCGTAAGCTCGCAAAAAGTTGATGCACGCGGCGGCATCCGAATCGTACTGGTGTTTGGTCGGCTCTTTCGGCTTGGGTTCGATGAAGAACTTGCCTTGAAAGCCGATTTGCTTGCCGTAGTCGACGGCCATGTGCAGGAGCTTCGCGAGATGGTCCAGCTCCCGCTTCATATCGGTATTCCAAAGGTTTTGATACCCTTCACGTCCTCCCCAGAACAAATAGTTTTCGCCTCCGAGTGCCACGGTGACGTCCATACACTTTTTCACCTGAGCCGCCGCGTAGGCGAAGACGTCGGCGCTGCACGACGTGGCCGCTCCGTGCACGTACCGAGGGTGACTGAAAAGGTTGGCGGTTCCCCATAGCAGCCGGATTCCGGTCCGTTCCATCTCCTCCTGGATCACTGGGACGACGGCATCGAGGTGGCGATGTGCCTCGGCCAGTGTTGCTCCCTCGGGGGCAATATCCCGATCGTGGAAGGCGAAATAGGGCGCCCCCAGTTTTTCCATGAGTTCGAACGCGACGCGAACGCGCCGCTGAGCGTTCTCCACCGAATCGGTCCCGTCGTCCCATGGCCGCTGCAGCGTAGGAGCTCCGAACGGGTCGGCCCCCGTTCCTCGGAACGTGTGCCAGTAGACGACGCTGAACCGAAGATGCTCCCGCATCGTCTTCCCCAAAATGACTTCGTCCGGGTTGTACCACCGGAAGGCCAGAGGATTATCCGTGTCGGGGCCTTCATACGCGATCTTCGAAACCTCAGGGAAAGCCGTCATGGAAACCGTCTCCTGGGAAGTCTGAAGGAAGGGGCGGCCGATTTGGTCGGAGCATGACGAAGCGGCGCCAGAGCCCGCTTATCAGCACCGACTACGGCCTACAACGTACCACTGGCGAGGTCTTACGGGGAGGGCTGCTGGGAATCTTCTTGTTGGGGTTGGTTCGACTCGAGCGGCAAGCCGGCTTGAGGCGAGAAACCGAGCGACGCTTCGTACCAGTAACCGCAACTGCAACCACCGCCCGCTTCGGGCGAGAGGACCATTCCGAGTGCGGGGATCGTCGAAAGCCAACAATCAGGACGCAGGCGCTTCCAGCCGTGGAGCTGCCCGCTTCCCGGCGACCACGCCGAAACAATCGTATGGCGATAGAAGAACATGTCCGCCGCGCAGGAGAACGTGCCGCATTTTCCGTAGGGCAACGTCATGGACAGCTTCTTGCCGTCTTCCAGTGCGAAGACAGCCGGTCGAACGAACACTTTGTCACCCACAATGGCCGGACGGGAAAGGGCTTTGCCATGATCGCCTTTCTTACCACCGGGCCACTCGGCTGTCGCCTGCCACAACGCTTGTCCGTTCGACGAATCCCATGCTCGCACATGAAATAGTCCCGCGTCCGATGCGACCGTGATCAACTGCTTTGGACCGGCCGACATCAAGAAGGCGACGCGGCCAGGAGGAGACTCGAGCGTCCGATCCCATGCAACCTGCCCGTCTTCCAGACGAAGCGCGACCAGACGCGCCGATTGCCAGAATCGGTCGTCATTCAAACGCCGCAATCGCCCTGCCTTGATCTTCTCATCAGTCGACTCGACGAAGTAGACACGGCCGTCACGCGCCGTCAGCGATGCCTGCACCACGACTCCCCGTTCATACTCCCACGCTAGCTTTCCTGTCTCGGCATCGAGTGCAAAGAGTCGGTCGGCGCAGACTTTGGCCGTCTCTTCGCCGCCCCGAGCGTCGTACCAGCCGAAACCTCCCCAGTATTCGCGGAACGGTCCGTCGGCCGCGACGGTCGTCCCCAGCAAATACTTGCCGGATCGGCCGACGTAGCCCC
Source organism: Planctomycetaceae bacterium (assembly GCA_015490875.1). GTDB lineage: Bacteria > Planctomycetota > Planctomycetia > Pirellulales > Pirellulaceae > S141-3. Next base: position 23,877 of record WFWZ01000429.1, on the reverse strand, counting down.
ACGCCCATCGCCCCTCGCCCGCGCGAGGCACTCGCACCCGGTCCCTTCGTACGATCGAGCCGTCGACCTGGTCGATGACCCAGCAGCGATCCCGTACGGCCAGAAAGAGATACCGGTCGTCCGCACACCAGTTGCTGCAGTCGCGAGGCATATTGAAACGAGCCCAATGAGGCACCTCAAGTTCCCACAAGATCACCCCGTTGTACGCATCCAACGCCACGATGCGATCGAGTCCTTGGACGAAGAGTCGACCGGAGACCGCCAGTGGCGAAGGTTTGCGGCCGGAGCGATCGGCTTGAGCCCCCGGACCGGGGAGGCCGATCCACCGAGCCCGCAAGGCATCGACGCGGCTGGCTCCCTGCAACGTCTCCCCCGTGAATCCCGTATTGTCGCTGTCTGCATAGAGATGACTCCACACGCCGGTACCGCTGGGCAATGGACGACGCCATAACCAGTAGGCTTGACCGCCCAACTCTACTCGACTCGACGAGCGACTCGCCAAGGGCGACTCCGAGCCGGTCGGCACCAGCAGGATGCCTCCCGGCTGCACCCAGTGGCATAGATGTGTCACTTGCTCCGAGGAAAGAGGCTCGCGGCGAGTGACCAAAACCAGGTTGGCGGTGTCGCGAGGCCACCGGTGCCAGGACTTAGAATCCAGGGAGCGGACCGAGAACCGGACGCCATAGCCGGCTACATCGGCGCAGACCCGACGGGCCTCATTCGCCGCTGACGGCTCTGGCAAAAGCTGCCGCACGAACGTGCGAGGTGTCTCTGCCAGGGCAATCAGGCGTGTATCCTTCAAGGGCCCCACGACCGCGATCAGGCCTCCGTGGAAATCGGCCATCGAACGAACCGTCTCCGCCCAGCGCCGATCTTCCTCACCTACGCGCCGTGTGTCCGCGTGAGGCAACCGATAGTTGAAGGCCAGATCGATCGAGTAGGGGCCCGAAATCTCCATGCCTTCCGGCCCTTCCAACTCGATCGTGTATTCCAATCGCTCACCCGGACGAAGGTCCTTCAAGAGGACCGTGTGACGACCGGCCGAGTGATCGATATTGCGGACTTCCTCATCACCGGAAGCTCGAGCCAATCGGACGCGGCCCTTTCGAGGTTCTGACGTCTCCCATTCGATTTGCGCGGAAGTCGGACTTGGGAAACGGACCCACGGGCCGACGGCCAGCTCGACTGGCCGCGGATACAAGCGCCGCCGTGCCTCGAAACGGCCAACAATCTCCCTTTCGCTGAGCGCTCGATCGAAAACGGCCACACGATCGATCATTCCCGTCAATCGGAAGTCTTCGTTTTCGTCCTTGTAGGCGCCGATGACGGCGACGCCGGTCGGCGGATACTGAATCGGGCCGCGTTGAGTCTCGGACTGGGCGACCAGCTTTCCGTTGACGTAGAGACGTTGATGGCGTCCATCGTAGGTTCCGACCACATGGTACCATTGGCCCGCTTGGAAAGGCTCAGGGGACGGCAGATAGGTCAACTTTCCGTTGCCGCGAGTACTGCGCACGGCGAAGGTGAAATGGCGATCCCGGAATCCCAGCAGCCACCCTTGTTCATCGGCACCGTTGTCGCGTATCAGGCCCACAATCCCGCCCCAGGGGAGCGGCCGCTCGACGGCCACCCACGCTTCCGCCGTTAGTGCCTCCACGGGAAAAGGTGGCGGCTGAGTGCGGCTGGTCAACTCCACGTAACTGTTGCCGTCGAATTGCCCCGCTTGGATCCCCGCCGCTTGCCAGATCGTGCGTTGGCCGTGCCACTTTCCTCTCAGAGAACCAGCCGAATCGGGCACCAGGGCCTCGGCGTCCGGCAATCCTCGCCGGATGGCAAACCGAGCCATATCCTTGCGGAAGTCCCACAGATGTACCGGTCGAGCTTCATTGGACGAAGCTGGTGCCCTCTTAGCTTCACCCTCGTTGGCGTCATCGTTTCCTTTGGCTGTTCGTAGTGACGCGGACGTGTCGCGCGGTGCATCTTCTGTCTCTTGGGGCTTCGGCAGATCCGACTTCGAACCGGAAGGTTTTCGTTCGCCCGGAGTGGAAGCGAAGCAGAGAACAGCTCCGGTGTCGGTGGCGACGACGAGGCGTTGGGAAGCGACCGCCAGACTGCGCGCTCGTCCAGGGACCGTGGTGTGCCATAGGAGCTTGCCGTCCCGGAGCGACCAAATGGCGATGCGGTCGTTGCCACCACCGATGACATGGTCTCCCGCGACGATCAACTCGCACACGCCTGGCAGAGACCGTTCCCAGGCGATCTGACCGTCGCGACGACGAGCCACAACGCGGCCGTGATCTCCGAAGATGGCCAGGTTGCCCGCGAAGACAGCGCACTCGGCTCCCTTGCGGGAAGCGACTTTCTTTCCGTTGGGGAGTTGGGATGCGGTCAACCAGCCAGTTTTGTTGCCGGGGCCGTGCCAGAGAAGGCCTTGTTGGTCAACCGTCAGGAACGAGCCGCCTCCACCGGTCAGTCGGCCGGACCGGCGGCCGGTCTGAGCGTGAAAGAGGGCCGGCTCGATGCGCCCTCGACAAGCGATGATCGTCTCTTGACTGTAGGCCATCGGCCCCTCGAGGGTGTCGCCATCGAGCTGAACGACGTAACGTCCTGATCCAGTGGGCTGACCGGTTTGTGCATCGAGGGCGCAAAGAAATGCTGGCTGCCACGGCAACAGGGCGAATCCGGCGTACACGGTGCCGTTATGAACGACGACGTCGGTGCGGCAGGGCCAGCGTGAGATGAGTCGGCCGTTGTGGACGATCCACTCCTGGTCACGTGCCTCGGGAGGCTGGAATTGCCAAAGGAGTTTTCCCGTTTCCGCGTCGAAGCAGCGAAGCAGGCCATCGTCTGAACCTGCGTAGATACGGCCGTTGTGCCAAGTGGGCGGTGTTCGGAACGGAGCGTCGACCGTGTATTGCCAGAGGATGCGTCCGGTCGCGAGCGAGGCGCAACGGAGTTGGTCGTCGACCGAGGACGTCCAGTAGACACGGTCGCCGACGATGATCGGATGAAAGGCGGCGTCGTAGTCACGCATCCACATGAGGTCGCGCAGGTTGGCGTAGGCGTCCCACTTGGCCGGTCCCGGCCAGGCGGTGCGGGGCGAGCTGGGTGACTGCCATTGCCAGGCGAGTTGAAGCCGGGTTGCCGGAAGCTGTGACTCCGTGACGCCGCTACGCCGATCATCGTGGCGGCGGGTCGGCCAGGAGGGGGCGCTGTCAGAGCCAGCACAGGTAGCTGGACTCAGCAGTTCAAACGTCCCTGGTGTACCGAGAATAAAAACGATAGTGACCCAGGAGAGAATCCGGCACATTGCAACCTCGATTGGAAAAAGATTACAACTCATGCTAATTCATTGTACAAAGCTGTGAAGCACTGCCACATATGTGTCATAGTGGGAGACGGTAATCGTAAGCCATTACATGCAAGTAAAATGTCTGTGCGACGATTCGCTGCGCAACTGTTGCCACGTGGCACTCATGTCGGATGCGCCGTCAACTTGCGGATTCCGTGACATGGGAGGGCGAAAACTCAAGGAGGCCCCTGAAATACTGTTTCGCCGTATGGGAAGGCGCCACTCTTCCGGCCCAACGGGCCGATACAATCGAGCCCGGGGCAGAGCGATGGCGGCGGCCACGCCGGCATCGCGCCGCCCTGGGAAAGCGGAGAAACAATTCCGAAGCCCCAATCGGGGCGTTACAAAACGAGGCGAGGGCTCGTTCTCTTGTGAGCACCATTCTCTCAATGAAAATCTCGCGAGACGCGAACATTGATGGTAACACCCGATGCGTTGACCCTTGTTGCGCCCCGGTTGGGGCTTGGATGGTTTTAGGGACCGTCTACCTAGGGCGTCGCTTCGCGGCTGCGCCGCTTCGCTTGCCCCAGGCTGGATTGTTCGGGCCCCTTCGGGGCAAATCCGTGTATGCGCCCCTGTTGTTCGGCGGCTTATGGACGTAAGGCGGACACTCTGGTGCGTAACGTTTTGAAGCTTCCCTTTTTCTAGAGGTCCTCTAGATTGCCAGCTTTTCACCATCCCAGCCTCGCCCTCCCAAATCGGGTAACGTCTTTCCCGCATACTATAATTCATTGGGTGGTTTCATTGCCATGCTTGGCCTGGGAGACTTCTTTCGAAGACCGTTGCGTTCTGCGATCTCGCATCGTCATTTGGAAGTTGACTCGCTCATCGCCGCCACGAGGCCGTCCATCGTGTATTCAGTGGCCTCGCATGCCGGTTCGAATCCCAGTTCCCGCAACGTCTGCGAAGTGACGGGGCTGATGCTGGCCAGCCGAGTCTTTCGAAGCCGCTCGCCGAAGAGGTGCACGCAGGCTCGGGCAATGGCCGAACTCGAGATCGTGACCCAATCGATGGCTCCAGCCTCCAGTTTCGCCAAGATATCCGGATCAGCCACGTCGACATCGACACTTGCGTAGGCCACCACTTGCTCGACTTGCGCCCCCGCCTCTCGCAGGCGTTCGGCCAAGACTTCCCGCCCGCGGCTCGCTCGCACGAGGAGGACGTGCCGTCCGGCTGCTTCTGGAGCCAACTCGTCGGCCAAGGCTTCCGCTCGGAATTCCGACGGTACGAAGTCGACACGGAGATGATAGCCCTCGAGCGCTCGCTCGGTTCCCGGTCCGATGGCGGCGATGCGAGCGTGGCCGATCGCGCGAGCGTCTCGACCGAGCAACCAGAGTCGATCCAGAATGGCCGAGACGCCGTTGGCACTGGAAAAAACGATCCAGTCGAATTGAGCCAAGCGGTCGAGCATCGCGTCGAGTGCCTGAGGATCAGGGGCCGGTCGGATGTCGATCACCGGGTGGACGAGCGTCGCCGCTCCTTCTTCCTTCAAGAGACGCACCAGTTGGTGCGCTTGATGCCGAGGCCGTGTCACGAGGACAGTTTGTCCGAACAACGGCAGGCGCTGGAACCAGCCGCCTCCTTTGGGAACACGTGCCGCCTCGCCGATCAGGAAGACCGCGGGCGGCCGGAGCCGATGGCGTTCAACGACGTCCACGACTTCGTCGAGTCGGCACGTCCACGTTTGCTGGTCCGGCCAACTGACGCGTCGGATAATCACAACCGGCGTCTGAGGTGCCTTGCCACCTTCCAATAGTTGCTGCGACCAGTGACGCACAGTTGTCACTCCCATGTAGATGGCGAGTGTGCCGGGGAAGAGGGCAAGACGGCGATAGTCGATGGGTTCGGATGACTTCTTGGAGGTCTCCTGTCCGGTGACGAGGGCGACGGCCGATGCCCACTCACGATGCGTGATGCCCACATCGCCATACGAGGCGGCTCCAAGCGCCGCTGTGATTCCGGGAACGATCTCGTACGCGATTCCCGCCTCTTGCAAAGGCGCCAGTTCTTCTCCGAGTCGCCCGAAGACGGAAGGATCGCCGCCCTTGAGACGCACGACTTGTTTGCCGGCCGTGGCTTCCTCGAGCAACTTGGCGCAGATCTCCTCGAGCGTCCACAATCGGGACTTGCCATGCGCCCCCAAACAGATCCGCTCGCAGTCGGGCGGGGCGTATTCGAGCAGCCATGGGTCGGCAAGGTAGTCGTACAGGACGACATCCGCACGCCGCAGACACTCGCGTCCCCGGCAGGTCAGCAGGCCTGGGTCTCCGGGACCGGCCCCGACAAAGTAGACCTTGCCCGACATCAATGCGTCTCAGGCATCGGACTGCATCAGCGAGTCCATGGTCGCCACCAGACTCTTGACATGATCGACGCTCTTTTGGAAGTCCGCTCGTTCCTGCTCGGTCAACTCGAGTTCGACGATTCTTTGAACGCCACCGTCTCCAAGCACAACGGGGACGCCGACGTAGTAGCCGCCGACGCCATACTCGCGGTCGCAGTACGCGGCACAGGGAATCACTCGCCGCTTGTCGCGAACGATCGCTTCCACCATCTGGGCCGTCGCCGCGGCCGGAGCGTAGTAGGCACTACCCGTCTTGAGAAGCCCGACGATTTCTGCGCCTCCTTTGCGAGTGCGTTCGACGATCGCTTCGAGTTTCTCCTGAGACATCAGTCGCGTAACGGGAATGCCGCCGACCGCCGTGCAACTGGGCATGGGGACCATCGTGTCGCCGTGGCCTCCCATCAAGAGTGCGGACACATCTTCGACACTCACGCCCAACTCCATCGCGATGAACGTGCGATAGCGAGCCGTGTCGAGGACACCCGCTTGTCCCATCACCCGCTGCGTCGGAAAGCCGCTCACCTGCCAGGCTCGCTGCACCATCGCGTCGAGCGGGTTGCTCACGACGATGATCACCGCATTGGGACTCGTCTGTTTGATTTGCTCAGTGACCGCCGTCACGATGCGGGCATTGGTCGACAGCAAATCATCGCGACTCATGCCGGGCTTGCGCGGGATTCCCGCAGTGATGACGACGATATCGCTATCGGCCGTTTCGTCATAGCTGGTCGTGCCGACGATATTGGCATCGAATCCCATGATGGGAGAAGCTTCCATCAGATCAAGGGCCTTCCCCTTGGGCATGTCTTCCATTTTGGGAATGTCGACGAGCACGATATCGCCCAACTCCATCGACGCACACCAATGAGCCGTCGTGGCTCCCACGTTCCCCGCCCCCACAATCGTGATCTTGGCTCGACGCATGGTCCCGTTCCCTCTTTTGCAATATTCCGCCCTTGCCGCAAACTCTCGTGCCACGACCCTCAAGGGCTTTCGGCCGCGGCGACGCTTTGGCAAACCGGCTTGTGACGCAGCGTGTCCTCCGGCGAGGCGCCCAGAGCCCCGCACCGCAGAGCATGTTCCTCAAACAGCGGCGAGTCTACCAAAGAGCTCCGTTGGCCGAAAGGAGGCGACTCGAGTGGCGGCTGCGCGTCTTGGTTGTCAAGGTCCCTCGACCATTCGGACCACATGAGGCAAATCGCAGACCCGGAGGATATTGAGCAACTGAGGGGCCTCGCGATCCATGTGACTCGACGGAAGATCGTCGTACCAGGCGTCATCGATCTCCGACTCGAGCAGCTTCGCGTAGAGAGCCCAGCCCCCTGCCCTTCCCTTGCCAGCGACGACGACGGGAACGGAAAACGCCTGACGGCAGAGACGGGCCGCCGCGATCACGTCGCGAATCCGCCCGGTGTCGACGGTCTGCCCAAGCAGCACGTGCGAACGTTCGACGTAGTTGGGAGGATTGCGGCGAGTCCAGCGCGTCGGCCCCGTACCACGGACTTCCAGTACAAGGACGCGGTCGCCGGGCTGAAGGCGTCGCGTGAGCCACCCCCCTCCGACTCCTCCTTCGCCGCGCAGCAGAAGCACGATTCGTTGCGTCTCCAGGGGCGCTGGAAAACCGCTGGCCGGCGCCATCCATACGCGGATTCCACGCTCCGTCTGGATTTGCCAACTCGAGCCCTGACGCTGCACGATGCTTGCCGGCTCGATGCGTGGTGGAAAAGAACGAAAGACGACTTGGCGCAGTTGCCCGAGCAACCGTTCCTTCCACTCGGCAAATTCGTCTTCGCTCGGCATGCCGGGATCCGCGACCGGTACGAAGTGTTCGTCGATGGTCGTGTTGAGCTCGTCCGAAGGAAGATCCTTGTCCGTTGGAAAAACGCGAAGCTGTTCCGGCGGGATCGGGTAATGGCGCTTGGGGCCGCTTCTCACAACTAAATCGATCTCGCTGTCGATCACACGCGACGGGTCTCCCAGCAATTCCGTTCGGAAGAACCGAAAGACGGCTCGCCGCAGATCTTCCCGGTAAGCGTGCCCACCGATGCTCACGACGGCATCGACCGAGGCACTTTCACCATACAGGCTATAGAGACGCTCGAGTCGATTGATGATGCGCTCATTGGCGTCCATGGGAAAGATGCGGTCTTGATCGCTGTTCACGAAGCGAAGGGGACGCGGAGCCACCAAGGCGGCGATGCGCGTCCACGGCCATTGGAACGTGTTGTATAAGAACATGCAGTCACAGTGCCCGTTGATGACTCGGTTCGTGACGTACGACGGAAGGTCGGCCATTCCGCTGACAGGAGCCGCGATGATGGCCCGTGGGTCGGCCGCCGCGATCCAAAACGTGGCGGCTCCACCGCCGCTGATACCCGTCACGCCGATCCGATCGGGATCGACATCGGGGCGACTCTGGAGATAGTCGATCGCTCGGATGCCGTTCCAGCATTCGACGCCGGCAGGCGTGTAGCCTCGAGAATGCCACCACCATCGACCCTCTCGGTATGTCCCGTGATGCGTCGCACCGATCTCTCCAAGCTGCAATGTGTCGATGATCAAACAGATCATTCCATGCCGCGCAAACCAAATCCCGTGCGATTGGAATGCCGTCTTGTTCCCATTGCGGCCCACAGACGAATGGCCGCAAACATAAAGTACGGCCGGAAGACGTTCGCCCGGTTTCCTATTGGCCGGACGATAGAGGTTCCCAGTAACATAGAGCCTCGGACGACTCTGGAAGTGGAGCTTCTCCACAACAAAGTCCGGCCGCTCGAGTTTCCCCGTAACCGTTGCTTTCAGCGGCGTCTTCTCCGGCATCGGCCACAAACCGAGCATGTAAAAGTACTCGCGGCGATATCGCTCGAGCTTGTTTTCCCAGTCGGTTTTCGAAGAGAGGTCGAGGGTAAACTGTGCGTGCAGCCGTGAAGCCTCGGCCGCCAAGTACGCCTGGATCATCGGATCCCCGGGAGATTCCCGGTCGGGTGGGGCGAATTCTTGAGCTGCAACGGTGAGAACTCCGGCTGCAAGCGTCCATGCCCATCCCAACATCCACGCTGCACTTCTTCGATTGGTCTGCATCATCGGGTTGCTCCTGCGTGTTGCCCCACGCGTTCGTCTGATTTACGGTATGGCGCGAACCACGAATGTGCGGGAGTTTCCGTGGGATCCGAGTGTGCATTGTAGGGCAGCTTGGCGCAGGGGGAATCCCGCCGTGGTCGCTACCGCCAACGCGGATGCATTGCCTCCGGTTCGGACTTCCATCGGCGAAGCTACAATAGAAGGCAGACGTGGCGGCGCTGGGGTCGACGAGCGGTATCCTGCCCTTTGGCTGTTCCCCGTTAGGCTGCCGACAATTTCCCCGTGCTCCCTGATCCCTCCCGCAAAACCCGAACATGCCTGTGGCAATGTCCATTTCGCCCGAACGTTCTTTCATTCGCCGCCGGACTCTGGGGGGCACCATGGTCTGCTTGGTGCTGCTCGCGAGCACCGCAAGCGGCATCGTCGCGGCGGCCGAGGAAGGGTCTCGCGAGAGTGCCCGCTCGGTCCGTCCGGCCGAGTCGATTGCCGGTCCTCGCGAACTCTTGGCCATGTTGGGGCTGGAAAACGAGTTTTGGGCTGCTTGGCGCGACGACCAAGGGCTAAGTGACACAGAGATGTCTCAGTTGCTGCGACTCCTTTTTCTGCTCGACCGTTTTCATCCTGCCGAGTGGGAACTGTGGCAAGAGTCGCCGTCGTGGGAGGAATTGATGCGTGCTCCGGATGCCGCTCGAGGCACCATCGTGGGATTTCCTGGCAAGGTCGCCTCGTACGGCAAGCTGGCGGTTTCTTCCGAACTGCTTGAGCGATTCGACCTCTCCGAAGTTTATGTCGTTGAAGTTGCCCTGGAAGGAGACCCGAATCGCCGCGTGCGGCTCGTGGTCCCTCGGCTTCCTGCGGCTTGGGGCCGCGGGTCGGCTCAAGGGCAGCCGGTTCTCGCGAGCGGGCTGTGTCTAAAACGGCTGGGTAGTGATTCGCTGCTCTTGCTGGGCCCTCGAGTTCATTGGCGTCCCACTCGAGTTTCTGAAAAACTGGGAGTTTATCCGGATCATCTTCCACTGGTCCGACACGGATTCGACTTCGAGTTGCTCGATGACGCAAGGCGGACGAACGGCCGTTCAATCGGGCAGACCGACCGCGAGTGTTTCTGGAAGATGCTGCAGGCGACTTCACGAGAGACGGAGTTGATCGATACACCTGTCGCGGCCGAGGGGCTTTTTCCATTGCTGGACAAACCGTTGGCACATGTGGGCCGGCACGTGCGCGTGCGAGGCCGGACGCGACGGGTTGCCCGGATTCTAGTAGTCGATGCGCGCGACCGACGGCGACTCGGGTTCGACGCCTACTATCAGATCGACCTCTTCATCGACTTGCGCGGCAGCGAGGTGATCGTTCGGCCCGCGGCGTCGAAGAGTCGTTCGAAAGATGCCAAGACGCACGAGCCCGTGGTGCTGCGGAACGTCTACCCTGTCACCATTTGCATGGTGAGGCTTCCCGACCGGCTCAAGCGGGCTCTCGGAAATGACCCCTCAGTAAATGTACGACTTCCCTGTGAGATCGATGCACGCTTGATGAAGCTCTGGTCGTACCACTCACCGCTGGTGGCGCGCTATGGCGGCTCAAGTCGCCAACAGGTGCCGCTGCTCATCGGCGGCGAGTTCGACTTTCTCGAGGCACCTCGCTCGGAGAAGATATCCCTGGTGTTTGCCTTCCTGTTTCTCGGCGGACTGGGAGTGGCAGCATTGTGGATTTGGTCGACCGCGCGGGCCGACCGCGAGGCGCGTCGTCGCTGGCGCCGGCGGATCGCCGAAGAGCGAGATGGCGAATGATCGGCGGCCACTTGGGCCAAGTCATTCCAATTCGATCGAATCGAAATCGGGAACGTCGTCTGTCTTCTCTTCCCCAGAGGCGGCGCGACGCTGCTGGAGCCGTGCCAGTGACGGAGGCATGTCATTGGCAGGTCGCTGGCGCCAAGCGTACCACGTTACTCCCAGAGCCACGATTGCGGCCACCAGAGCGCTTAGGGTTAACGTGAGCCAGGGATTCCTGCGGCCGCGTGTCGTCTCGGCAACCGGAGGCGGTTTGTAGCTTGGTACCTTCGCGAGCAACAATGGAGCCAGATAGGCCGTCCGGTCGGTACCCTGGTAAAGCCAGTTCTTGAAAAAGTAGGCATGGATGGTGACGGGGTCGCCCGGCGGCTCGCGCGAGATGACAGGGTGCTGGCGCGTGGGACGTGGCAGTCCTTTGGGCAGATCGAGGCAGTAGACGACGATGGGAGCATCAGTGCCGTCGGCCGGCTTGAGCCAGAGGCGATATAGCGCCTCCACGCGCGGAAGATCCAGTTGTGTCGGGACACGTTCCAGCCGCCTCACAAAACCTTCGATGACCACGACCCGGCACCGGTAGGCCTGCCCCTGATCGAAAAGTTGCAGAAACGAGACACGTCCCACACTTTCTTCTGCCAGACGCTCGTCGTCGGCGTAATAGAGTTTGACGAGCAGCCGTTCCCATGCCGGCAACTCGAGACGGCGGTGGGGCGTGTTGTCCCGGATGTGATGGCAAAGGGTCCGTCCCAATAGAGCATCGAGTTCTTGGAGGTTGCGGCGTGCCTCATCCGCAAGTGGTTTCCCCGCGAATGCTTCCGCGATGAGAGAACGCCATTCTTCCCAGCGAGCTTCGAGGTCGTTGTCGCCGGTCATCGCATCGGCCAGGACGGCGGACCAACTGCGGTCGAGATCCGATAAGAGCCGCTCGCGAAACGCTGGATCCAACGAAACGGCCCTCCCCCCAGCCGCATCGGTGATGCCACGAAGAAACCGCCGGCGACTTTCGTCGTCGAGCATCTCCAGGACTTCCCACCATGCCAGTTCCTCGGCGGTGGCGTCCTCGGGAAGCTGAGTCGGGGACTTCGTCACGACCGCGGTCTCCGACGCCGACGGTGGCGCGGCTTTGACTCGTGTGTCGACATGCCGAGCCTTGCCGGCTGGTTCCCCCAGGCGGACGAACCACTCCCAGTTCTTGGGATTGCGGGCGATGGACATCAGGACAATGACCAGCCCTAGAGCCGCCAGAAGCGACAGCATTTTCATCTGAAAACGCCGGGACAGGTAATCGGGAGGTGGCTGTCGTTGGGGCATTGGTGTTTTCGACAGAGGCGACTACAGAGGCAGATTTTTTTTTATTATAGATAATGGCGGATGGGATGGTGCAGGTGTGGAGAGGTTGGGTTGGATAGGTGGTTCTGCGGGGTTAGAGAGTTGGGTTTATGGGGTTGGGAAGATGGTGCCATGGGGTTGGGAAGATGGTTTCAATAGGACCTATGGGACATATAAGACCTATAGGAGGAATAAGACCTATAGGACCTATAGGACGGGGCATGATGGATTGGAACGTTGCGTGCGGAGGATTGTTGGGAGGATTGTTGGGCTGATGGGCGTGAGGGGAATGTTTTTTGGTTTTCTTTGGACTGGTCGTTGCGGGGGTGATTGGGTATGATCCGCGTCCCTTTGTCGGTGCGGATCTAAAGTGATTGGACCCGCAATTCGTCCAACTCCTCATGCTCGTTGTTTGCCATGGCACAATCACCAAAGACGCCGTGCGGTTTGTTGCCTTTGGGTGGGATCCTGGTAAGCGCCGTGTTGGTTTGCGGGTGTGCGAACCCGTGGCTAGAATTCATGCGTTTGGATCCCCGTGCCGTTCGAGAGTGGGCCGACGATGAAGCGTACATGGCGACGCTCCATACGAAACTCGATGCAGTGGAGGGCATTCGAGACGAGCTACCCGATTTGCCCGAAGAGGTGCAGCGTGAGTGGGCTCGAACACTGACGTATATCATCGAGCACGATGACAATGCCCTGCTGCGGGAAGCCGCGGTGAAAACGTTGGCGGTTTTGCCCGAGCCCCTTTCGACCGAGGGGTTGACCCAGGCGTTGGAGGACCGTTCGGCGCGGGTGCGTGTGGCGGTGTGTGAGGCCTGGTGTCAAAGGCAATCGGGGACGGCGGTCGAGCACCTGGCTCGGGTCCTAGGCAGCGATACCGATCTCGACGTGCAGATTGCCGCCGCCAAGGCACTGGCGAAGTTCAATGACCCTCGAGCCATTCGGGCGCTCGCCTTGGCACTCGATTCGAAAGACCCGGCACTGCAATACCGCGCCACTCGGTCGCTCGCGGAAATCACCTCTGTCGATTTCGGCCGCGATGTCGCGCTGTGGAAGAAGTATCTCAACGGCGAGCCGGTTTCCCCACCTCAGTCGTCCTGGTCGTCGCTCGTGCGGCTCCCCTGGTCGCTCTGGCGCTGAGACTCATCTTGCTCGAACTGAGGAAGGGACGACCGCACCGCCTTGCGCAGTGCAGCAAGAGGTTCTCCAAGCAACTCTGCTGCGTAGGCTTCCGGCGAATGGTGGCTCAGCCGCTCGGTGTTTAACTCAAGACCGAGACTGGCAGCCAATTGTTCGACGTGTTCGCGCCCGTAGCGCCGCCGGAGTTGCCGCACGAGCGCGGTTCCGTCTTCGGAGCGTCGAGCGTGAGCGAACGACGTGAATTGGGTCACAAGATGAGCGGGAGAGAGCTGGCCGATTTTCCAGCGACAGAACTCGGCGATCTCGAGCATGCCTGCATGGAGAGCTTCATCGGCTGCCAAGACGAGAAGACGAACTTGCACCAGCGGGCGCTGCCGAAGCTGCGCCGCGCGTGCCAGGTGCAAGAACAACCAGAGGAGTTCACCGTCGACATCCATAACGGCTATCATCGGTGCAGCGGAGTGAGGGTGCAAGGGTCGCTACGTACGGGAGGATCCACTTTCGATGAGTCAGCGTTGGCGACTCGCGCGGTTTCTTGCCTCCGATGAGGCCGCCTCGGTACTCGATGTGCTGTCCCGTGAGAAGATCGGACCTCCTACCTTGCTGAGACTGCGCCGGCGCTGGGACCGACCGGAGGCTGAACTGCTCTATGAGGTAGCGCTCGCCCGCGTGCGGGCTCACGAAAAGTTCCACTGGGGCGAGCGAATCTGGGCGACGCGGCGGGGATTGGAGCAGTCGACCGGCGAGGTCGTTGCTCGCTGGAAAGCGAATCGCTTTGCCGGTTGCTCCCATGTGGCCGACCTCTGTTGCGGTATCGGGGGAGACACACTGGCATTGGCAAAACAGGTATCGAACGTGCTGGCGGTCGATCAGGATCCGGTGATGGCATCGATGGCGAGGCAGAATGCGGCCGTTGCCGACGTCTTGATGCCGGCAGTCTGCGTCGCCCGATGTCAGGACTTGAGGATTGATGCAGGGACGGCGTGGCATTTGGATCCCGACCGACGCACCGGCGGAAAGCGTACGGTCGATCCGGAACGCATGGAACCGCCGCGAGCGTGGATCGCCGAGCTGCTCGAACGCGCACCCACCGGCGCCATCAAGCTAGCGCCCGCAACTCGTATCGACGGCGGCTGGCCCGCCTCCGCCGAGTGGACATGGATTTCACATGGCGGGGAGTGCCGGCAGCTAGTGGGGTGGTTCGGGGATTTGGCGGTAGCGCCTGGCGGGCGTCGAGCTGTCAAGCTCGAGGACGACGGCACAGCCGTGGAGTGGCTTGGGGAAGATAACGGTGAGCCGGTTCCGATGACGACGCACGTCGGTTCCCTTCTGTTGGAACTCGATGCGGCGCTCTTGGCCTCCAACTTGGCCGGCGACTTTCTTACACGTCTTGGCTTGCAGGCCCTCACATCGCGAGGGGGATACGCCACGAGCGAGGAACTCCCCGAGGAATGTCGGCCGTGGATGCGTAGCTACGAGGTCGAGACCGTTTTGCCATTACGTTTTGAGGCAGTCATGCGCTGGCTGCGCGCTTCAGATTGCCGGGTGACCCAAGTCAAGCAGCGAGGGGCCGGCATCGCTCCCGAAACCTGGCTTCGTCGTCTGGTTAGGGAGCAGCCTGAGGGGAAGGATCGCGTGTTAGTGGCGACCGTCTTGGGCAAACGGCGAGTCGCCATCCTGGCACGCGGTGGCCCGAACGACATATGACCTGGACTGAAGCGCACGCGACTGTCTTGCCGAAGGGCGGCGTGATGAGCAAGCCGGCTGCCGATCTTTTCTATCCTTCCCACTCCCACGACCCATCGACTTGCCGGCCCTTCCTTGGCCGTTCCCGTGGTTCCCAGCCGCAGTGAGGAGGCCGCATTATCCGCAAAGTCGATGCGAGGGTCGATTTCGTTGCAACAGTTGGCCGATGAGCAACCTGTGTCTGTCGCTCCCGCTTCGGGAATTGGTCTGGGGTGCGGCAGACGACCGCTGACATCTCCGAACGTTACCGCAACTTCCCTCACACCCTGGAAGAACGATCCATGCGACGCGAATTCACCAAAACCGCCAGCCGTCTCTGGTTTGCCTGCATTTTGGCGATAGCCCCGCTTGCCCTGCCTCACGTTTCCCATAGTCGGGCCGATGATCCGCCTGCCGGTGACGGACCTATGCTCGTGGCTCCCGGCGGCCAGCAAGCGTCAAAACCAGTCCGCGTCGCCCAGCGTCCCGTAGACACTCAAGGTTCGTCCGACGAAGGTTCCACTCGTTCCCCTGGTAGAGACGTGGCTGAGCCGCTGCCCATCGATCAGCTTTCCCCCACAGCGACTCGAGACCGCCAGTCTCTGTCGCCTCGCATGCTTGCACTGCGAGAGAAAGTCCGAACGTGCCTGGACACCTACTACCGTCGTCCGATCAACGCGGCGACGTACACCCCTTGGGAGGCCATGCACGCGCTGCTGCCGTGGGGCGTCGATGCGAACATGCGAGTCAACGGTCGTGAGGTCAATGCGATTGGGTGGCTCTGTTGGAATCAACCGTGCCGAGGCCAGAGGCTGATGTATCGTTCGGGCAACCGCATTTACGCCGCTGTCGGAGTCGGCCTTCAGGGACATGAGGGGCAGTTCCTATCGATGCTGGCTCAAAGCCGCGTCCCTGCCGACTACGGCATCAAGGTGGCAGGCAAGGACTTCACGGTGCGGGACCTGGTCGAGAGCGAAATGCGGACGTGCCGTTCCGGCACCGAACTCACGTTCAAACTGATCGCGCTTTCCCATTATCTTCCTTCGGATACGAAATGGAAAAACGACTTGGGAGAGGACTGGGACATCCCGCGACTGATTCGCGAGGAACTTCGCCAGCCGATCAACGGTGTTGCGTGCGGTGGCACGCATCGCATGAGCGGCTTCGCCTATGCCGTTCGGAAGCGGCAGCAACGAGGCGAGCCGATCACTGGTGAGTGGGCTCGAGCCCATAAATACGTTCGTGATTATCACAAGTACCTCTATTCGCTCCAGAACCCCAACGGCAGTTTCAGCACGAATTGGTTCCGCAGTCGAGGAGACTCGGGCGACATCGATCGCTATGTCCAGACGACCGGCCACATGCTTGAGTTCCTCATCTTTTCTCTTCCAAAGGACGAACTCGAGGATCCCCGCTTGATCAAGGCTGTGACGTTCCTCAGCGATCTCCTGATGCAGTATCCGAACCGGCGGTGGGAGATCGGACCGCTCGGACACGCCTTGCACGCTCTGGCGATCTACGACGAGCGGGCATTCGGGACGGAACCGGGACATCGCACGGCGGCCAAGCGACGAGCTTCGAAGCGGCGATAGAAGACGCTAGCGATCGTGGAACACTGACACACTTAGGTCGCACATTGCGAGCTGGCGCTGTTAACTGTCGCACCTAGAGCACTGTGCGCGATTGTCAGACACGGACACCCCTATGCCTCATGGTGGCGATTCTAACGTGGACGAATCCATGGACTGGGAGGGCGAGGCTCCGGCCGAGCCGAACAGGACCCTGTCGCCGTCCCGGAAGACAGCACGGTAGATATGCCATAGTCCTCCCGTAATGCATCTCTCATATGTGGAGACCATCGGTCATCGTACGTTCTGAAACCGGTTATCGGTGCCATGCCGATTCGAGTCCGCGGCATCGTTGCGCCCACTTCGCGGCTCGGCAGGAGCCTCGCCCTTCCAACTCGGGAAACGTTGTTCTTGTGTGGCAGGAGTAGCTCCCCTTTTGCCACGATGCTAGTTCAAGAGATCTTTCCAAAAACACGTTCGGATCGGAATCGCGTACTGTCGTCTAGATTGCGAAACAGAGACGTCTCCGTGACACTTACTCGTCGCACTTCGGTTCGACGCCGGGAAGGTCCTCGGCGTACCAGCGGTCGAGGGCAGCTCGGAAGTCGGCTCGCGAACGGACCCGCACCATCGTCTGGCGAACGTCGGGGTGCCGAGGGTGGAGGCGTGCGTATTTGATGCCGAACTTGCGCATCAAGACCGGTGTGCGCTTTTCCCCGTAAATCGACTCGGCCAGCCGGTAGTGCTCCCACATCACGTCGCGCTGTTCTCGCAGTGTCGGGGGTGGAGGAAGAGAATGGCCGGCGAGCAGTGCGAGGGTTCGAGCGAAGATCCACGGGTTGCCGATGGCACCTCGGGCCACACTGAGGCCATCGACTCCGGTCTGGCGCAACATGCGGACGCAGTCATGTGGCGAGAAGAGATCACCGCTGCCGAATAGGAGCCGTTCTCCCAAGAACCGTTTGACTTCAGCAAGAAACTCCCAGTCACTCGGGCCGACATAACGCTGCTCGACCGTCCGTCCGTGTACCGTCACGGCCGCAATACCGGCGTCGAAGGCTCCCTCGAGGATGCGATAAAAGTGATCACGGCTTTGTGCCGAGTCGTCGATCCCTTTGCGCATCTTGAGCGTCACGGGAATATGGGGGGGAACAGCATCGCGCGTGCGCCGGATGATCTCGAGCGCAACATCGGGTTGCCCCAGGTGGTAGCCGCCTCGGCACTTGCCGACGACTTTTTTCACCGGACACCCGAAGTTGATGTCGATGACGTCGAACCCGGCGGCGACGAGGCGTCGTGCGCCCTCGGTGAACAATTCGGGCTCGGCTCCCATCAGTTGCCCGCCGACCGGCCGTTCGTCTTCGCTGCGATAGAGCAAATGGCGGTTGCGCCGGCGGTCCTTGAGTCGCACGAGGAACTGGTCGAGCATCACTTCGCAGAGCGTATACGCGGCGCCGTGTCGCCGGGCGACCAAGCGCATCGGCCAGTCGCTGTAGCCGGAAAGTGCGGCTTGGGTGATTGGCGAGGCGAGAGGAACTTTGCCGATCGCGATCGCCGAACCGGCTAGGTCAGGGGGTGGCGGCGAGGGAGGAGAACCCATAGTGACAACCTGCACGCGCTGCCTCGCGCGTCGATAAAGCTTTCCTGTCTTGTTTGCCTGAAAAACCGGAGCGAGTGGCCGTCGTGCGAGTCGTTCGCAGTCCGCGTCGGTGCCCGGCCGATGAATGAAGTGAGATGGACAGTTCCTTTGCACTGATCGTGGCCGCAGCGGGAACAGCGGCAGCGTGGCAGGCACGCCGCTGGCGCCGCCGCCGTGCGCCAGTGCGAAGGATCCGCCAATCCCTCCTCAAACCGGCTCACCGCTACTTCTACGCGTTGCTCCGGGACGCCGTCGATGACTGTAGCATCCAGGTAGGAGTCGAGGCCAGACGGGTGTGGTCCGAACCTCCTCGGTCTCGCTCGCTTCGAGCCTTGGGCGGTCAGTGCATTGACTTCCTCGTGTGCGACCCCGAAACGTTGGCTCCCAAGGTGGCCGTCCTTCTTCGATCCGAGGACGACGGCAGTACGGCGAACAACATGCAAACGCCGTGCGATCAACTCCGCAAGCACCTCGAAGCTGCCGGACTCCCGTGCATCGTCTGCGATGCCGAAGCGGAATACGATGTGGAAACGCTGACGGAGCTTTTGCCCGAAGACGAGGCCGCATAGCGTATCAATGCAGCACCGGGCAGACGTCGAACCATTCTCTTCCTTGATCGGCCAGCCACGGGTGCGACTCGCGCGGTCCCCAACATCCCCGCTCGTAGATGTATAAAGGCGGTGCCAATGGCGAACGCCAGGCTGTGAGGATCGGGTCAATGAACGCCCAGGAGAGCTCGACTTCGTCACTCCGCGCAAAGAGACTGGCGTCGCCGTGCAGCACATCCAGCAGTAGTCGCTGGTAAGCATCGGGCATTCCGCTTGGGAACTCGCGGTCGAAACGGAAGTCGAGATCGGTCAGGCGCAGTTGCATGCCCGCGTCGGGGACTTTTGTAAGAAAATGCAGCTGGATTCCTTCGGCCGGTTGGATTTGCACGACGAGGCGGTTGGCATCGAGCGGCCTTCCCTGCTCGGGTTGAAACAGCATATGGGGAACGCGGCGGAACTGGATGACGATTTGCGTACTGCGGCACGACATGGCCTTACCGCTGCGAAGGTAAAACGGCACATCCTTCCATCGCCAATTGTCGATCCAACAGCGCACGATGGCGAAGGTTTCGGTCTGACTCTCCGGATCGACTCCCTCGTGCTTGCGGTAGCCCCGGTACTGCCCTCGGAGCGTGGCCTCGGCGATCTCACCCGGAGTGATATTACGGAGTGCCTGGAGCACCTTCACCTTTTCGTCACGCACCAAATCGGCCTCGAACCGCACCGGCGCCTCCATGGCGGTGATCATCAGCAGCTGAAGCAGATGATTCTGGAACATGTCCCTCAGCACGCCCGACCGGTCGTAGTACGCGCCGCGCGATCCCACATCGAGCGACTCGGCGACCGTGATCTGCACATGATCGACGTAGTGCCGGTTCCAAAGCGGCTCGAAAATACTGTTGGCGAACCGCAGCACCAGCAGGTTTTGAACGGTTTCCTTGCCGAGATAGTGATCGATGCGGAAGACCTGCCGTTCCTCGAATACCTCATGGATGATCGCATTCAGATCACGGGCCGAGTGGAGATCGTGGCCAAACGGCTTTTCGACGACGAGACGCCTGGGGCCGTCGGTTTCGTCCGCCATCTTCAACTCGCCCAGATGACGCACCGCCGTCTCGTACAACTGCGGGAGGGTCGCGAGGTAGTAGACGCGAGTTGCCGGAGCGTTTTGTTCGAGTTGCTCGATACAGCGGCAAAGTCGTGCGACGTCTTCGGTCTGTTCGAGGCTGCCCGGCTGGTAATAGAGCGACTGCGCGAAGGCCTCCCACTTGCCTTCCTCGAAGGCGTCTTGTGCGCGCTTCTGCGTTTCGACTCGGAGCTTGCTGCGAAACTCGTCGTGAGTCAGCGGTGTGCGCGAGAAACCGACGATGCGCGTTTCGTCGGGGAGACGTTCCTTGCAGTAGAGCTGATAAAGCGCAGGGATCAACTTCCGCCGTGTGAGGTCTCCCGAGGCGCCGAAGATGACGATGGTATGCGACATCGACATGAGCTTTCAGGCTTCAGGAGGCGTACGCCGCTCGTGGAGCCAATCGGTATGGAAGACACCTTCCCGATCGATGCGCCGGTAGGTGTGAGCTCCGAAGTAGTCGCGCTGCGCTTGCAGTAGGTTGGCCGGAAGCCGCTCGCGGCGCAGCGAATCGTAATAGGCCAAAGCCGCAGAAAACGCCGGCACCGGGATTCCGACTTCCGCGGCCACCGAGACGACACGGCGCCACGCGTCTTGTCGCTGGAGGACGGCATCGCGGAAGTAGGACGCCAGCAGGAGATTTTCGAGTTGCCGATCGTCGGCGAAGGCCTGCATAATGGGTTCGAGAAACTGGGCTCGAATGATGCAGCCGCCTCGCCACAAGGATGCGCACTTGCCCAAGTCGAGTTCCCAGTCGAACTCATCGGACGCGACACGAAGCTGGACGAATCCTTGGGCGTAACTGCAGATCTTCGACGCATAGAGGGCATCGGCGATCGCCTGTATTTGTTCGCTGCGCGACGCTCCCAACCTTGTCCATGCGGACTGGGCACTCTTCGGATCTGGACCCTCCAAGATGCGCGATGCTCGGACGCGCGCATCTTTCATAGCGGAAAGGCTCCGAGCGAAAACTGCGGTCGTCACCAGCGTGCTGGGTACGCCCAGGTCGAGCGCATGTTGGCTCATCCATTTTCCCGTACCTTTGGCACCTGCCGTGTCGAGAATCTTGTCGACGAGTTCCCCTTCGCCGGTCAGAGCATCGGGAACACTGAAGATGTCTCGAGTAATCTCGATGAGGTAGCTCTGCAAAACGCCTCGATTCCATTCGGCGAAGACGTCGTACAACTCGGCGTTGGAAAGTCCAAGACCTTCCTTCATCAAGTGGTACGACTCGCAGATAAGCTGCATGTCCCCATACTCGATACCGTTGTGGACCATCTTGACATAGTGACCGGCGCCTCGAGGTCCCAGCCAATCGCAGCAGGGCGTTTGGTCCGATCCGCAGCGTGCGGCGATGGCTTCGAAGAGAGGGCGGATTTCGGGCCAGGCGGCGGGGCTACCTCCCGGCATGAGGCTCGGTCCCTTGAGTGCTCCCTCTTCCCCACCGGAAACGCCAGTACCCACATAGAGAAGACCTTGTTCTTCGACGGCTTTGGTTCGCCGTTCGGTATCGGCAAAGTAGGTGTTGCCTCCGTCGATCAGGATGTCCCCAGGCTCCAGGAGCGGCATGAGCTTCTCGATGTATGCGTCGACGGGAGGACCTGCCTTGACCATCAGCATCACCTTGCGGGGGCGAGCCAGCGCGTGGACGAGTTCCTCCAGCGTACGGCAGGGAACGATCTGCTTACCCTCCGTTCGTTCGGCGACGAAGCGGTCCATTGTCTCGAGCGTCCGGTTGTGGACGGCCACTCGGTAACCACGGCTTTCGAAATTGAGCGCCAGGTTCTGGCCCATGACGGCCAGTCCGATGACGGCGATATCACAGGGTTCATTCATGGTCGGATCCTTCAGGGAGGACGGGCCACGGAGGCTCTTCGGGGAGTGTTTTCTCGAAGGCGTCGAGCAACTCTTGTTGGTACGATCCGGCGAAGGTCTCGTTGAGGAACCGTTCGATTCCTTCTTCGAAGAATCGACGCCAGCTCGCCTCTTCGTCACCAGGGCAGATTGGGAAGAAAAGGCACTCGTTGGCCAAGGCAGCTCGGTAATCGCCCGGTGCGTCGCCGATCATGAGCGTGTGTCCGGGCGGATAGTTGGCGGCCGCCTCGAGCGTCTCCTTCTTCGTACCCGACTCCTGACCGCAGATGGCTGACACGAACTTGTCAATCCCGTGCTCGCTCCACTCCGAGCGCAATGCCTCGTTCGGTGTCGCGGAGCAGACGATCATGTCGGCTCGCCCCTGGAGATGTTCGAGCGACTCCCGCACGCCGGGAAATGGAGGCACTCCGTGGACCATTTCCCCCACGGTGCGATTGACTGCTTCGGACCACGCGAGTGCCTGCTGGAGTTCCTCCGAACCGGTCTCTTCAACGGCTCGCTGCAGAGCCGGGTTTCCAAGCTTGCTCTCGCGAGCGATCCACTGCCGGAGATCTTCCGGGATCGTGATGGTGACGCCGCGAGCGGCGACTTCGGGGCGTCGCTGAAGCCACTCGAGGGTTTCGATCAACGCGGGAAAGCGATTGACGCCTCGGCTCTTGGAATAGAGATTCACGAATTCGGCCGCTTCGCGCGCGTATTTGCTGACCGCCTGGAGATGGTAATGCCGGATCGTATTGGGAATGAAACACTCTTTGTGCTTCAGTTCCATCGTATCGAAGGCACATCCGTCGGAGTCGATGGCGATCAGGAAGTCGTGTTGGCGGTTCCAGTGCATGGCAGTGCGAGGTTCCGGCTAGTGGGTGGAAATCGGGAAAGTGGGGAGGGAGGAGGCGTATCGAGTGCAAAGCAGCGGATCAGGTGGAGGACGGTCGGTCGGCTTGAGGTATGTATGGCGGGAGCTTTCGGGCGGCATAGACGGGCTTCAGTTTCGCAACGCGCGGCCGGCCACCGATTAACGGCAATGACGGAGCTTCGTCACCGATGAGAGGCCGAGCGTACGCGACGAAGTCGTCGGTCACATCAGTTCCATCGTCGGTGATCCAATCGCGGGGAAACGTGCGTTCGCTGTTGGCGACATCCTCGAGCGGCACGCGGTCGTAGCGAACGCTGTAGCCCGGACCCGGATTGCGAAGGATGGTGGCCATGTATCCTCCCGCCCCTTCGGCTGCGAGACGCACGCAATAGCATCCGGCCTGGTAGGCTTCATCGAGATCGACGGTCGAGGCGTACGCCATCGAGTGCCGCTGGTCCGTGCCGGGGACGTTCCCGCGAGCTTTTCCCTTCACCGGGAGTCCGACTTCATTCAAATAATTCACGACGACTTGGGCGACGGTCGTGCGACTTGAGCTGAACTGAGTGTGTCCGAACGCGTCGGAGACCTTGCCGATGTCGCCGACGTCAAAGCCCTCGCTGACCACGACGATACACCTTCCGTCCCGCTTGAGCTGATCGTTGACGCGATCAGCCATTTCCGCGAGCGAACATGGGCTTTCGGCGAGGTAAATCTGGAGAGGCATCTCGCGGTTGGGGTCGGCAAGTCGCGCGGCGGCCGGGATGAAACCAATGCGGCGTCCCATGGCTTGAAGAACGAGCACCGGATCGGCCGGGGCCGAACCTGCGTTCTCCTCGTTGGCATACGTTACGGCGTGGACCCAGTACCGAGCGGCCGATCCGTAGCCAGGCGTATGGTCAATGAGCTGAAATTCGCTGTCTCCCACGTCGTTGTCGATCGTCTTGGGGCCGCCGATACCGATTAAATCGAGTCCACGTTCTTGGGCCAGGCGGGCGATCTTGGCGGCGGTATCCATCGAATCGTTCCCGCCGATGTAGACGAAATAGCCGACGTTGTGAGATCGGAAGACGTCGATGCACCGCTCGAAGTCCTCGGTCTGCTCCGGCCGCAGCTTGTAGCGGCAGGTCCCGATCGCACCGGCCGCCGGCGTGTAGCGAAGGAGGGCGATTTCTTCGGCAGGTTGCGCCGTGAGGTCGATCAATTCTTCCTTGAGGACCCCCTCGATGCCGTGGCGGGCGCCGTAGACCGTGCCGATGGCATCGAACTGCCGCGCTGTTTCGACGATGGCGCGGAGCGTCTGATTGATGACGGGACTGGGGCCGCCGCTTTGGGCGACGACAAGGTTCTTCGGGGACGCCATGGCCGCTCGAAGGGAGAGAATGCCAGCGGAGGGCCGAATACGAAGCGGCTCACGCTTGGCCGCTCGAAAGCCACGCCGATTCTACCCAAGGGGGCCCAAGCGCGAAACCACCCTCGGACACGCGAAGCCGGGGCGAAAGACATCCAGGTT
>WFWZ01000428.1 GCA_015490875.1 Planctomycetaceae bacterium | reverse complement strand
ATCCCGCACAGTCCCCACCCCCGACCTATCTACTTCACCCCTCACACCTCCACTCCCAACCGCTGCAACAATTCGCGGACTCGATCGCGGATCGTGTCGCGTACCTTCGAGAACTCCTCCGGTAGCAGATTCTTCGGATCGGGGATCTGCCAGTCCTCACGGATCTCGGCGGCCAGTTGCGGACAGGCTTCGCCACACCCCATCGAGATGACAGCGGTGAACGGACCGGCGGGCAGTTCTTCGATCGACTTGGAGCGGTGTCGACTCAGGTCGTAGCCGAGTTCTGCCATGGCGGCGATCGCCTTGGGGTTGACCTTTCCCGACGGCTTGGAGCCGGCACTGTAGGCTTCAATTCGGTCGCCCCCCAGCATGCGGGCGAATGCTTCGGCCATCTGGCTGCGATTGGAGTTTTCGACGCAGACGAAGACAAGTCGAGGTCGGCCGGTGGAACGGGAGGTCGCATCATTCATGGAAAGTGCAAGTCCTTCTACGAATCAAGGGAGGGAGATATCGGTAAGGCGTCGGTGAACTGCGTCCCCGTGAATCGGCACTACCAATCCAGGGAACTTCATCCACGGCCCATCATCCAGATGATGACGGTGCCGAGCAACCCGGCTAGGGCGACGTAGTAGACGAAGACGATCCAGGTCTTTCGGATCACGAGCCCTTCTCGGCCGAGCAGCCCGACGACGGCCGAGGCGGCCACGACGTTGTGGACGCAGATCGTGTTTCCCGCGGCGCCGCCGACCGCTTGAAGCGCGACGACCCACAGCGGATTGGCGCCGATGCGCTGCCCCACGTCGAACTGAAAGAGCGAAAACATCATGTTGCTCATCGTGTTGCTTCCGGCGACCGCGGCACCGATGCCGCCGATCGTGGGAGCCAAAAGAGGCCAAGCCTCGCCGACGAGCCACTCGACTCCCTTGGCCAGCTCAAGCGGCATCTTGTCGTAGCCGCCGGCTCCGCCGTCACTTTGGATAAAGACCTGCACCATGGGAACGGTGAAGATGAGCGCGACGGAAGCGCCGGCCATCGTGTGAAGGGATCTGCGCCAGGCGACGCCGACCGATTGCATGTTCATACGATGAAGCAGTGCCGTGATCAGGGCGACGGCGACGAAGACGGAGCCCGGAAGGTAGAGCGGGCGGCTGGTAATCGTGATGGAGGTTCCCAGAACATTATGCCAATCAAGTGTCACTTCGCTCAGAGCGTCGCGAAAGGGAAGCTGCGATAGGCGAGTGAGGACCAAGAGGATGGCGACAAGGAGGTAGGGAGACCAGGCTCGCAGCAGGCCGATCCGGCGTTCTGGTGGCAGTTCACGAGGCATAATGGTTCCGGTCCAATCGGCTTCCCAGTCACGACGTGGCGCGAAGTCCCAGGCTCGATCAACGGGCGGGGTTCCCCAGCCGCGTTTGGCGGCCGTGACGACCAGGGCCAGTCCCACGAGACCGCCCATGAGGGAAGGGAACTCGGGTCCGAGGAACCAGGCCGCAGCCAGATAGGGGCCGGTCATGGCGACGGCGGCCAAAAGCGCAAAGCGCCAGATAGCCAGGCCGTCGCGAATCGATCGGCGAGGCCCGAAGAAACGGGTCATGAGGCACACCATGGCTAGCGGAATCAACAGGCCGACGATGGCATGCAGGAGGGCGACGCGCCAACCGATGGCGCTCAAGAATTCGAGCCAACTCACATAACCGTGGCTTTGGCTGTACTCGAGTACCGTCGGATCGCCCGTCAATCCCTTATTCACGCCGATTAGGATGGGGGTACCCGCAGCACCGAACGAGACTGGCGTGCTCTGAATCACCATACCGCAAACGACGGCAGCCAGTGGGGGAAATCCAAGGCCGACCAAGAGTGGCACGGCGACGGCCGCCGGTGTTCCGAATCCCGCCGATCCTTCGATGAACGAACCAAAGAGCCAAGCGACGATGATGGCTTGGATTCGACGATCGGGCGTGATGGAGCGAAACGATTGACGGATCGCGTGGAGAGCGCCGCTCTCTTCGAGCGTGTTCAGAAGCAGGATGGCTCCAAAGACAATGAAGAGGAGCTCGGCGGCGACGACGACTCCCTTGATCGAAGCAGCGGCAACCTGAACAGGGGCGGTCCGCCACACGAACAGCGCCAACAGGGCGGCGACCAGATAACAGGCAGGCATGGCTCGACGAGCCGGCCAGCGCAGGCCGACCAGGAGGATCCCCACGGTGGCAATGGGTAGGAGGGAGAACAAGGCCAACACAGGAGTGCTCATGGACGTGTTCCATCCGAGTCGGTGTCGTGGCAACGCAAGTGCGTAAAAGGGGGACGTCCGACCGTCGTCCGTCGGCCGCATGGTATCACGCGGTCTTGGGGGGTTCGAGCCGTGCAACCGGCAAAACCCGAAGAACGAAAAACTAAGTTGTCACCTTAGTGCCAAGGCCATGGCGAAGTTGCCGGTGGGGTGACCTATGACTCCGGTAGGAGGACGAGCGCCTTGATTCCTGGGCGAGTAAGTAGGGAGCCGAATAGGGACGGAATTGGACAGCCTGCCAACGATCGTTTTGGGGCAGATGAGAGCGATGAATCGGGACGAGGCAAGCAACACAGAAAACGGCTGGAGACGGTGGTTGCCCGTGCCCACGTGCCCGGCTTCGTCGCGCGTCTCGAATCTCCGGTGCCTTGTTACGGTCGTCGTGACGATTGCGGCGGTTGAGACGGTCGTGATGCTCGTGCTTCCACACCTTCTCCCTGCCGACACGCCCGTGCTTGTGGAAGCGGTCACGGACGGGTTGCTGCTGGCGGGACTGAGTTTTGTTCCTCTCTGGCTTCTCTTGCTTGGGCCGATGCGCCGCGTGGCCGGCGCTCACCGGCTCCGGTACGGAATACTCGAGTCGCAAATTCAAGACGGCGTCTTCGTGGTCGACGAAGGCGGTCGGATCACTTCAGCCAACCCCGCGGCAATCGCATGGGCATCTGTCCCCGCCTCGGAGCTGTTGGGAACGCGCCTCGACCGTTGGATTCGCCCCCTCGTCATCCCGGCGGACTGCGGGAGTTTCCAACTGCACGAGGCTCGACTGTTGGGGAGCGACGGTTCCGAGCGGGATGTGGAGTACTCGGTCAGCACGATCCAATACGGGGGACGGCAAGAGTGGATCTACACGGTGCGCGACGTGAGCGAACGGAAAGAAGCGGAGCGAGAACTGCAACAAGCTCATCAGGCGCTTTTGGAATCCACTCGCCTGGCGGGCATGTCAGAGGTGGCCACGACGGTGCTCCACAACGTCGGCAATGTTCTTAATAGCATCAACATTTCGCTCGATTTCCTGGAGGAAACCAATCGGAATTCGAAGATCCCCATGGTTCGCCGGTCCGCCGAGTTACTCGAGGAGCATGCGGATGACCTGGCACAATTCATGGCCTCGAGCAAGGGAACGGCGTTTCGCCGGTATCTCGGCGAACTGGCTCAGTATTTGGAACAGGAACGGAAGTCGATAGATGCTGAGCTGGAGCGATTGAAAGGACACGTCGAACACGTCAAGCAAATCGTACAGTTGCAGAACGTCTTCGCCGGAAGCAGCGGGGGGAATCTCCGGTCGTGCGATGGAATCGCGATCCTGGAGGACGCGATCGAGATCAGTCTTCCTACGATCCAACGGCACGGCGTCGAAATCGAACGTGATTATGGAGACGTCCGACTGGATCTCGTCACCGACCCCCATAAGGTTCTTCAGATCATTGTCAATTTGATTAGCAACGCCGTCATGGCGACTCGGACCAGCCCCGCGGGACACCGGCACATTTGGATTCGAGCCTCACGTTGCGAGGCCGAGGTCGTGATCGAAGTGGAAGACGATGGCGAGGGGATCGAAGAAGAGGACCTCGTCAGGATCTTCCAGCACGGTTTTACAACTCGCCAGGACGGTCACGGCTTCGGATTGCACTCGGCGGCTATCGCCGCACAAGAGCTGGGAGGGACGCTTGAAGTGTCCAGCGACGGAAAAGGGTGCGGGGCGCGCTTCCGACTATCCTTACCCGCTGCCGTGGAGGAGCCGACTTCATGCAGCGTGTGAGTTCGGGACCGTATCGGATTCTGATTGTGGACGATAGTCCGTCGATTCATGAGGACTTTCGTCGTGTCTTCGAGTCCCTGCCCGCTCTGTCGTCGCTCGAGGCTGCCGAGCAGGACCTTTTTGGTGACCCGTCGTCGGACAAGCCGGAGATTGTCTTTGAAGTGACATCGGCGTATCAAGGCGCGGAAGCTTTGACCAAAGTCAAGGAAGCTCAGGAGCGCCATCGTCCGTTCGGTGCTGCGTTCGTCGATATGCGCATGCCGCCCGGTTGGAACGGCGTCCAGACGATCCGCGAACTTTGGAACGTCGACCCGGATCTCCAAATCGTGCTATGCACGGCTTACTCCGACTATCGGTGGGACGAACTCCTGGACCGACTCGGTGTCACCGACCGGCTCCTGCTCTTGAAGAAACCGTTCGACCGCGTCGAAGCTCTTTTGATGGGACTGGCTCTCTCGGAGAAACGAGAATGGATCGCGGCAGCACGAGCCCACATGGCCAGGCTCGAAGAACGCGTCCGTGAGCGAACGGCGGCGCTTCAATACCAGGCAGAGACGGACCGTTTGACGGGATTGACCAACCGGGAAGTCTTCTTGCAGCTTCTCCAGAAGCGCATCGAGGTAATGCGGCAACGCCCTGGCCATTCCATCGACGCGGTCCTTTTCATCGATCTGGATGATTTCAAGATTGTGAACGATACGCTCGGCCACGCCGCCGGCGATGAACTCCTGCGCCAAGTGGCACGGCGCCTCCGGTCGAACACGAGGCACGACTTGCGAGTGGGACGCCCCGTGTGCGGCCGTCTGGGAGGGGATGAGTTCGCCGTACTGTTGGAAGAACTTTCGGGGGTCGAACCGGCGCAACACGTAGCTCAACGGCTGCTTCAGGTCTTGCAGCAACCGTATGACATTTTCGGAAGGTCCGTGCGTATCCGTGCGAGTGCCGGTTTGGCCGTCGTCGACGCCCGTTGTCCGGACGCCGCCGAGTTGGTCCGCCGCGCCGATGTGGCCATGTACGAAGCCAAGCAGGAAGGCAAGGGACGGGTACTGCTCTTTGACGAAGCCATGTCCCAGCGCTTGTGGCGTCGCGTAGAGGTCGAGCAGCGGCTCCGCGTCGCCGTGCAGGAACAGCGTTTTCGGCTCGCCTATCAACCCGTCGTCGACTTGAATAATCTCCATTTGACTCACTACGAGGCTCTGCTGCGATGGCCGTCGGGGGAAGATGAGAGCCCGCTGCCGGACGAGTTTCTCAGCGTCGCGCGACAGTGCGGCCTGATCGAGTCAATCGGGAACTGGGTGATCGTCGAGGCATGCCGACAGTTGGCACGCTTTCGCCAGCACCGTCCACCCGGCATGGCGCCGCGCTTGAGCATCAACATTGCTGGACATCAACTGGTCAACCCCGACTTCGCCTCGCACCTCGCAGAAACGATGCGACACCATGGCGTCACAGGGCCCGAACTGATTCTGGAAGTCACCGAAGCCGAACTCGCCACCGGCGTCACAACGATCGCCGACAACCTCGAGATCTGCCGATCGCTGGGCATCGAAATTCAGATGGACGACTTCGGCACCGGAGCGTCGTCGTTGAATCAACTCCGAGCCCTTCCGTTCACCGGCATCAAACTCGATCGGACCTGCCTGGCCACGTGTCGCGAGGCCAATGACTACTCACTGATCGAAGGCATCTTGGCACTTGCCCGGTCCCTCGAGTTGACCGTCGTCGCCGAGGGGATCGAAACTGAGGCGCAGTGGCAGATTCTGCGAGACCTGGGGTGTCCGCTTGGACAGGGCTACTGGATCGGTCGCCCCGCATTTCACGCGGATCCGTGCAGCCGACGTTTTCCGGCGGAGGAATCCACGTCTTCCGAAGTTCCTCCTGGCACTGCTTCATCGTCCGACTGGGCCGACGTCTCCAGTCCCCAGCCGCACCAGTAGAGCCACGGGTGAGACCACGGTTGATTGGCGCCGAAGGAAGCGGAAAAGACGCTGACGGCCAACACTCCGTAGGCGAAACCGCGTTTCCAACGCTGCCTACCGCAGGCAGTGACCGCCGGAATGGAAACTGCAAGCCACAAGGGGATCAGCCAGAAGAGCCACCGAAAGCCGCTTGTCATTCCCCCATAATTGCGATCAATTTGCGGCCGAGTCAAGAAGAACACCAAACAGACGACGCTCAGTGCCGCAGTCAACAAAGCGACGTTGCGCTCGACGGAACCACCTCCCCGCCACCAGATCCAGACGCCCGCCAGCGACAACAGCCAAAAAGGTGTCAGCGAGAAAATACCGTGGTGTCCGATCAGCACGTTCCAGGCGTAAACAAGTGCCGATGGTTCGCCTCGGTCGATTCCTCGCCGGTTCCCCTCTCGCCAATAACTCCCGGCGTAGTCGTACCAGTCATCCCACTCGAAAAGGGTCCACGAGGAATCTCGTGAGCGCAATGCCCAACGCCGTCCTGAGGGTCGGTCGAACAGTGCCCAGCGATTGGGGTGGCCCGTCGTTTCCCATCGAGCTACAGAACTCAGCTCGATCCCTTCCTTCTTCAGTGCGGTGCGCCAAGCCGAGCCGACCGGTCCAGGCCGGGGAGAGGGCAGGGTGGCCCGCTGCCACTGCGCGACGACGCGCCCTTCTCCACGATGGGCATAGGGGGGACGCCAACTTCCGTGGGCGGCGTAGTTCGTGCCGAAGAATGCTGCGGCGACGAGCAGCACGGCCGGTACGGTTCCCGACAGCCAACGCTTCCAATCACTCCATGCCAGATAGATGAGGGACGCTGCCAAGAGCGAAAGGGCGGGCAGCTCGTTCGCCGCCGTCAACGCCGCCATGATTCCTCCAAGTGCGAAGACCGACCAGCGCCGGTCGCCTCGAGCCACCAGCACGAGCGCCTCGAGTGTCCAGGCAGCCGTGACGGCGGCGGGAAGGTGGTTGTTGATCGTCACCGCGAACGTTGTCAGAAATGTTCCGAACGTGGCCATGGCCGCGAGAAGATGCGCACTCCAACGATGCTCGCACCACCGGTCAATCCAGCGCGCCACGGCCCACCAAAAGGCCACCAGGAGCAGGCCGTTCGTCAGTCCGACCATCCAGCGAACCACAAGGAAGGGTTCGGACGCGAGCGTCCAGCCGGTGCATTGGTGGATCAACCAGTACTCGCCGGCCAGTAGCGTCGGGAAAAGCGGAGGTTTGCTCGAGTAATCATGTTCGCGACCGTCCCATCCCCGATGACGCACGCGATCGATGGTGTGCCAGATGCGCCGGCCGCTCGAAGGATCCCGTTCGCGAATGATCGAGTCGATCTGATAGGTTCCGTTTTCTACCAATGCCCGGACGGTGCACCAACGGCTGCGATCGTTGGCGCTGAGCATGGCGGAGTCGCCTGTCTTGGAGGTCACTTGGCTGACACGTGCAGCGAAGAGCGCCAAAGCGACGAGGGACCACAGTACCAGTTTACCCGATCGCCGGGAGCCGTCCAAGTTGGTTCGATCCAAGGTGTTCATCCAAGGTGCTCATGAAGATTCTTCGTCTTGCCGCTCTTCGTCAGAAGCCAGCTCACTGCCGATACACTCGCTTACCAGATACGGAGGCTCCTCTCCCGCTCGCTGCGCGGTCAGCAACTCAGCCAGAAACCCCAACGCCGTCAATTGCGTCCCCAGCAAGATCGCCACGATCGCATAATAGAACAGAGCACGGCTGTGCAAGTGCAAGTCATTCGCTCTTGCAGCTTCGAGTGCCGCGCTTCCCGCCTCGCCGCTCATCCATGCCGACAGATTGTCCCAGCGCGTCACTCCCCACAACACAGTGAGTACTGCCAAAACGAGTGTCCCTAGCCCCAGGCAGAAAAGTCCAATCGACCCGAGCAGGTGTTGGGGGCGCTGTCCGTAGCCCGTGAGGAAGTAGATTGTGAGTAGATCGAGAAATCCCTTGACCATGCGCCAGACGCCGTACTTGGATCGCCCATAGCGACGCGGTCGATGGTGGACTTCGATCTCGCCCACTTTCCAGCCCCAGGCAGCCGCGAGCACGGGAATAAATCGGTGACGCTCGCCGTAGAGCACAATCCGCTCGAAGACCTCGCGTCGATAGATCTTGAAGCCGCAATTGTGGTCGTGGAGGCGGACGCCTGTGAGGCGGCTGACCATCAGATTGAAGATGCGAGACGGCCAGACCTTGTGCCACGGGTCGTGTCGGACTCGCTTCCAGCCGCTCACGACGTCCCATCCCTCACGCTGTATCGCTTCGAGGAAGCGTGGGATTTCGGCAGGATCGTCCTGCAAATCGGCGTCCATCGTCACGATCCACTCGCCGCGCGCAGCCGTGATTCCCGCGTTGAGCGCAGCAGCTTTGCCGAAATTGCGTCGGAAACGGATGCCGCGAACGCGCGCATCGCTTGCCTGCAACTGGGCGATCACTTCCCAGGAACCATCCGTGCTCCCGTCATCGACGAAGATCATCTCCGCTTCGAGCTCGAGATTCCCCAAAACTTGCTCAAGTTCTTCGTGCAACGCACGGAGACTTTCCGCTTCGTCGAAAACCGGAATCACGATTGACAACATACGGCGTCTGACTTCATCGCGGACGCGTTCAGATCATCCCCTGGCACCGGTGAGTGCCAACGAAGCAGGCAAGAGAAGAATCCTTCCCTTGCCTGTTCGAGTTATACACGATGCTGTCGGCTCCGCGAAGGGAAGCGCCGCGTGCGCCCAGCCGTTCACGTCCCAGAGGTCACTCGTTGCCGCGGCTGCCGGGACTGTGTCGCGGGATCGGCAGGTACTCGACCGACGGCTGATGCCGGACCGGCTGCGGATAGAGCGTCATCAGCTTCATGAACTCTTCGGGCATCTGGTCGCTTATCGGCAGTCCGAACTCCTTGGCCGCTTCATAGGTGATCGGGAAATCATGCGTCCAGTGACCTTCGGACAAGAGCCCGGCGAGTTCATCCGCCTTCTCGGGAGACTCGCACTTGTCTTCCAGCAGCTCGCGAACCTGAGCTCGCACCTGGCGGATCGCCTTTTCTCCCTGGTCGGCCATCACGAGCGTCTGGTCGTCAATCTTCTCGATCGGCTTTTCACGGACAATCTTTACAAGGGACGCGGCAGGGTATTGTCCGAGTTGCGGGTCGACCGGCCCGAGCACGGCATGAGGACTTACGACGATTTCGTCCGCGGCTAAGGCGATCAGGGTCCCGCCCGACATGGCATAGTGCGGCACGAAAACCGTTACCTTGCCCCGGTGCTTGTGGATGGCTCGCGCAATCTGCGTGGCGGCCAAGACCAACCCGCCGGGAGTGTGCAGGACAATGTCCAACGGCACATCCGGATCGGTCATGTGAATGGCCCGGAGAATCTCTTCGCTGTCGGTGATGTCGATGTACTTGACCAGCGGGAACCCCAACAGGTTCATCGACTCCTGACGATGTACGAGCAGGATCACGCGCGATCCTCGCTTATGCTCGATCTTCGCCAACAACCGCTTCCTTGATGCTTCGAGCAGCCGCTTGGCGACGACCGGCTGCAGCATCGTCAGCATCAGAAAGAGCCAAAAAAAACTATTGACGTCCATCGTTTCTCCTCAAGTCGGCTTAGGGCAAGGTCGCCCATGCCTGGGCGTAACAGTCTTCATCCGGTTGGCAACGGCGTCGCTTGGGACGAGCTGTCAAGAACAGCGGGAGCCAGAGCATGCCGGCGACGAAACCGCCCACATGAGCCCAGAAAGCGATGCCGCTGTCGGAATACGCATGGGCGATCGCGAACGTCCCGCTGAGAAGTTGCAAAAGGAACCAGTAGCCCAAGTAGAAGACGGCCAGGAAATCGAAAAAGAATGGGAAGAACAAAATGGGAATCATCACGACGACGCGAGAATAGGGAAAGCGTACGAGATACGCACCCATGACACCAGCAATCGCCCCCGAAGCGCCAATCGCCGGGACCGTGGAGTGAGTATTGATGATCGTATGGACCACCCCGGCTGCGATACCGCAGAGCAAGTAAAAGACGGCAAAGCGCGCCGGCCCCATCTCGTCTTCCATGTTGCGGCCGAAGACGGCAAGTGTCCACATGTTGCCGATAAGGTGCATCCAGCCACCGTGCAGAAACATCGACGTCAAAAACGGCCAGTAACTTCCCACGGGAAAACCGACGCGCGCTGCCCAGTCAGGATCGGTGTACCGAGCCGGCACGATGCCGAATAAGTAGATCAGACGCTGGAGTTCTTCTTGAGGGAGGCTGACTTCGATAAAGAAGACGAGACAGTTGAGGCCGACGATCAACCACGTCACGATGGGGACGTTGCGAACGGGCACGCTCGTGTGCAATGGAAACATGGAATCTCACCTTGTCAACAGGAACACGCACCGCCACCGGGACAACATGCCGGCCAAGTTGGCACAATCCAAAACATTCCGGGAACCTCAGCAAAGAGTGTGCCAGCTCTTCCGGTGGGGCTTTGTTTCCATCACCCGTACTCTACAATCGACGCGATGGCCTCTGCGAGTGGGCAGGCGGCTATTTCTTCCGCAAACGCCCTCGATGGGGAATACCGCTCCTGTCATGCAACGCTCTGATTTCGATGTCGAATCCCTCGCGGCCTACCTCCACATCACGCCTGCTCAGGTGACGCGGATGGTGGAGCGGGGAAAGCTGCCCGGTCGCAAAGTCGGCGGAAAGTGGAGATTCTCCGCCGCCGAGATCCACCACTGGCTGGAAGACCGCATCGGAGCTTCAGACGAAGAGGAATTGGTGCACGTGGAGAAGATCTTGGATCGGCCGGGAACCGACGACGAGTTGCGTCTCGCCGAGTTGATCCTCCCCGAAACGGTCGCCGTTCCGCTGCTCGCGCGCACGCGTTCCTCCGTCATCACCACCATGTGTGACTTGGCAGCCCAGTCGGGTTGGCTCTGGGATCCGCAGAAAATGGCCGAAGCCATCAAAGCACGTGAGTCTCTCCACCCTACGGCGCTCGACAACGGCGTCGCGTTGCTCCACCCGCGCCGCCCCCAAAGCCCCATCCTTGCGCAGGCCGTCGTCGCGCTGGGCATCACGCCTCACGGCCTTCCGTTCGGCGGCCCTGTTCCCACCGATGTCTTTTTCCTCCTGGCAGCCACCTCCGATGCCGAACATCTCCGCCTGCTCGCTCGGATCAGCCGCATCATCGGACTTCCTGAAACGTTGCCGCGACTTCGAGCCGCCGAGTCGGCGTCCGAAGCCCGCGATGTCATTTTGGAAGCCGAAGCCGAACTGGAGGAGTAAGACGATCGTGATCCGATCTATTCCGGCAACGACTCCCACGTCCGACCTCCGCCGTTCCGAGATCGTCTGTGTGACGGTGGGACAGCCTGAATCTCGGGAGCTGGAGGTGTGTCGGGAGGAACTCGAGCGTCACGCGATGGTCCTCGAATGCCCGACGGTGCGACAAGCCCAAACGCAACTCCGCCAGGCCGCTCGCGTCGATTGGGGCATTCTTTGGCAATCGCGCCCCGGTCGGCTCACCCACCGGCACCTCGCCACTCTGCGCAAGGCCCGCCCGATCACTCGGTGGGTCGAGGTGGCCGGAGCGTGGTGCGAAGGCGAACCGGCCAGCGGCCGACCACTCGAGGGCGTCGTGCGAGTCTACTGGTACGAGTTCCCTTGGCGTTTGGCTCATGCGTCCCAGCGACGGCGAGCCGGTCAATGCGACTCGTGGAGTCTTCCGGCCACCGCAACTCGCATCGATCGAACACTCTGGGCAGGTGGGACAGCGGTCGACTCCATGCGTGATCTACTCTCGATTTTCCCACTCCACCCCGAGCCGTCTTCGGCTCCTATGACAACCCAGACCATCCTGGTCCTGGCCGATCGGTGGCGTGATTTCGAGTCGACGGCGCAGTGGTGCCGGCTGGCTGGGCTAAGGCCACACTTTTGTCGGCCCTGCCAGTGGGCTCCCGACAAGACCATGGCCGCCGGCGTCATCTGGAACCGAGGCTCCGGATGGCTCGACGACGCTCCGATCCGCGAGCTGGGCAATCTCTGCCAGAAGCCTCACCTTGTCCTGCTCGACTTTCCCCGCGCTGATGAGATCCACCTTTGGCAGGCATCTGGCTGGGACGTTGCCGCTCGACCTTTCCCTTTGGCCGATTTCTCGGTTTGGAAGGCGCGGCTATAGTGAGGCGTGCTGTGGCAAGGTCCTACGAAGAAGTCGTCGGAGGACTCTTGTGTTCGACCTTCCCCCCTCGTGGAGACTTGCCTCCTTTGCCGAAGAATCACCCTCGCTTTTCCGGAGATCCCATGGCCTCCACGGATTCGACTACCGACTCACGGTCTGTGAACAAAGGCCGGTATGCCTTCGTGAGCTTGGGCTGTCCGAAAAATCTGGTCGACAGCGAACGGATGCTCGGGCGCTTGCAGTTGGAAGGCTACGAACTGGTCGGCGAGCCGGAACAAGCCGACTTCGTGGTGGTCAACACGTGCGGCTTTATCGAAGCGGCACGGAAAGAGTCCCACTCGGCCATCGAAGAGATGGCGGAACTCAAGCGCCGAGGCAGCGTGCGAGGGTTGATTGTGGCCGGATGCCTGGCCGAGCGTGACCGCGAGTCGCTCTTGCAACGAGTTCCCGAAATCGACGCTCTGGTCGGCGTGTTCGCTCGCGACGAAGTGACGCGCATCGCCGACCGGATCGTTGGATCGGTACTCGAGCAGCAAACGATCTTCCGTCCCGCCCCGGTCCGCATGCAGGATGACCGCGGACGGCTGCGTGTCACACCACGCCACTTCGCCTACTTGAAAATCTCCGAAGGCTGTGACCGTACCTGCACGTTCTGCGCGATTCCCAACATGCGAGGCAAGCATGTGTCCAAGCCGATCGAGGAGATCGTCGCCGAAGCCGAACAGTTGGCCGGCGACGGCGTCCGCGAACTGATCCTCGTGGCTCAGGACGCGACGTATTATGGAATCGATCTCTACGGCGAACCTCGCCTCAGTCAGCTCTTGCAACGACTGGAATCGGTCGAGGGTATCGACTGGATTCGTCTGATGTATCTCTATCCCATCCATTTCGATTCCGAACTCATCGAGACGATCGCCGCGAGTTCGCGAGTCATTCCGTACTTGGACTTACCGCTGCAACATATCGACGACGACGTGCTGCGCCGCATGGCTCGGCGAGTCACCCGTCACGATATCGAGACTCTACTGGCGCAACTCCGAGACTCAATCGACGAACTCGTGCTCCGCACGACTTTCCTTGTCGGCTTTCCCGGCGAAACGGAGGAGCAATTCGCGACGCTTCTCGATTTTGTTCGGGAAGCTCGATTCGAGCGCATCGGTGTGTTTCCGTATTCGCTCGAGCCCGACACGCCATCGGCCCGGATGGACGGGCATTTGCCGGAAGAGGTCAAACTCGAGCGGCGGGATCGGCTGATGGAAGTGCAGCAGGAGATCGCGTTCGCGTGGGCTCAGCGGCAGGTGGGCCGGCAACTCGATGTGTTGATCGATGGTCCTGTCGAGGACGAACCGACTGCGTGGCTCGGACGCACCTACGCTGACGCCCCCGATATCGATCCGGTCGTCTATGTGACCTCGCAGAACTACCCGCTGGCTCCCGGCCAACTCGTACGGTGTGAAATCGTGATGGCTCGGGAATACGATTTGATCGCTGTGCCGGTTGAGAAACCTCGCTGACGGTTCGTCCGTCCGCACTGTTGGAAGATTGGTTACGTCCCCCGCCGCGTGGAACGCCATCCCCATGACATCGGAATCTTCGCCTCCCGCCACGAACCAGGTCCTGACGATCCCCAATCAGATCACGGCCGTTCGCCTGCTGCTCTCGATCGCCGTGTTCATTACGATCGGCATGCAGTACTTCACGATCGCCGTGCTGTTGTTCGTCGTCGCCGCATCGACCGACTGGATCGACGGCTTTTGGGCACGCAAGTACGGCGCGGTCAGCAAACTCGGGCGAGTCTTCGATCCGTTCGTCGACAAGATCATTATCTGCGGCTCGTTTATCTATCTCTGCGCCGAGCCGTCGTCGCAGATCGCTCCGTGGATGGCGGTCGTTGTGGTGGGGCGCGAACTGCTCGTGACGGCACTTCGGAGTTCGATCGAACAGAGCGGCGGAGATTTCTCGGCGAACATGTCGGGCAAGTTGAAGATGGTGTTCCAGTGCGCGGCGGTCGTTGCTTCGTTGTTGGTGCTGCGCAAAGGCGAGGCGGCTCCCAAATGGCTCGTCACCACGACATGGGGACTGGTATGGATCGCCGTCCTTTCCACTATCCAATCGGGACTCGTCTACGTCGTGGCCGCAGCGCGCTTTTGGCAGCAGCCCGCCTTGGAGGGTGAAGCGGATGGATAGGCCGGTCGATGCGTGGATTGGCATGGCCGTCCTGGGGATCGCCGCTTTGTCGTTCCTGACGTGGTACCTCCGACTGACCGGCGTGGGAAAGGGCCTTTGGAGGTGGCAGCGAGGACCCCGTCTTTCTTTCGCCCTCCTGGACCTCCTGACCGCGCTGCTCATTTTGGCGTTGTGCGAGATCGTCGCCGCGATCATTTATCGGTGGAGTGGAGGAGACTTATCGGCGTCGAAGGATCCCGTGGCTGGTTATGCGATGGCCGCATGGACCAGGACGATCGCGATGGTACT
>WFWZ01000427.1 GCA_015490875.1 Planctomycetaceae bacterium | reverse complement strand
GGCCATCAACAACCTGGCTCAGTTCACGGCCACGGCCAATGCTAACGGGGACGGCAACCTGCTCGGCACCAGTGCCGATGCCAAGGCGATCGCCAACACCGACACGACCGGCGGTGGCACGCTCTTGGACGATTTGGTGCTCGAGTTGAGTGGCCTAGCCGGTGTCGAAGTCTTCAACTTCGAAAAAGGCGCTTCGATCAACCAAGTCACCGACGCCATCAACCTCGTATCCGATGCGACCGGCGTATCCGCCTCGTTCTCAAGCACGACCCTGACCTTGCGGTCAATCGACTATGGATCCAAGGCATTTGTCGGTGCTCGTGTGATCAGCGAGGGGCCAGCCGGACAGTTCAAAGCGAAGTTGAGCGCGACCAAGAGCTTTGGGACGGACGTGCAAGCCACGATCAACGGTACGAAAGCGACAGCCGACGGCAACTCTCTTTCGATCAGCACGTCCGCGTTGTCGCTCAGCCTTTCCATCGACGCCGGCAGCTCGACGAACTTCAATTTCGAGATCACCGGCGGCGGCGCGCTGTTCCAACTCGGTCCGGACGTTGTCAGCACGCAGCAGGCGCGTGTCGGCATCAGCAGCGTCAATACGGCTCGGCTCGGTGGTGCCAGTGGACGGCTCTATGAACTGGCATCGGGACAAGCCAAGTCGCTCAGGAACGATGCGGCCGCTGCGGCGAAGATCGTGAAAGAGGCGCTCAACAAGGTGACCAAGTTGCGGGGACGTTTGGGAGCGTTGCAGCGGACCGCCATCGACACGAACATCGCGTCGCTCAAGGCGGTCTCGGCGAACCTCACTGAATCGCTTAGCCAGATCCGGGACGCCGACTTTGCTGCTGAAACCGCCCAGCTGACACGTAACCAGATTCTCGTGCAATCGACCACCTCGGTGTTGGCGATCGCCAACCAGCAGCCGCAAAACGTCCTGGCGCTGCTGCGATAGGCTCTCGCCTCGCGAGTTCGCGAGTCCTCGACGCTCGAACCGACCTTGACATCGCGAGCGTCGTACGTAGAGTCTACGTAAATGGGCGGGCCTCTCCGAGGGTTCGCTGAGGACTCGGTGTCGATGACGCTGGGGAGTAGTTCGGAGTGCTCAGGTCACTTCGAAGGACTCCGCAGATCCGCACAAGAACGCGATGGTCCCAGTATCGACGTATCTGATCGACGAATTGTCCGTCTGCCGGCGGCAGCCGGGCGTAGTCGCGTGGCTTGTCGCGACACTCCTGCTATCCAGCGGCTTCTTCCTCCCGATACGCGCCGTCATGCATACGGCGTTTTGTTGTCAGGAATCGTCGGAACGATCGGTCCCCTGCGAAGAGACCGATAGCGCCGAGGACGCCCTTTGGGCCTCGAGCGAACAGGCCCGTCGCCGAACCCCTCGGAGGGTCGGACGTACGTCAGTCGCATCGATGGCGTTCGCGCTGCACGATTTGCCGACGAATCGCCAACGGCGCACAGGACTCCCGCTGCAAGAGCGCTATTATCTCCTCAGTGGCCTCCTTGCCTCTCTACGACTGTAGGCCATTCTGCAATCGCCGTCTGGCGTTCCGGCACATCAACGCTGTCCGTGCCTCAACACAAGTCCAATCGCGTTGGTGAGCCACGACTCTGCCGCCCGTCGCCGTACAGCGGTTGATGTCTTCCCCCGGCCACTGCGTGACGGCAATGGTTGCCTGCGGTTTTTCCGATCCTATCGTCTCATTCCCATGCCACCGAAGGTAATTCTATGAACCCTGTGCGCACGAATCCGCTTCCCAGTGACAAGAAAGGGTATGCTGCCACACTCGTGTCAGCTCCGCACCGCGACTTTCTCGCGTCTATCGTCGTCTTTCTCGTGGCCCTTCCGTTATGCATGGGAATCGCCATCGCATCGGGAGTTCCGGTTGCCGCGGGACTCATCACCGGCATCGTCGGTGGGCTCGTCGTCGGCTGGATCTCCGGTTCCCCGCTCCAAGTCAGCGGGCCGGCCGCTGGTCTGACGGTTATCGTGTATGAACTCGTGCGGGAACTTGGCCTGGAAGTCCTCGGGCTGGCCGTCCTGGTCGCCGGCGTCCTCCAACTCATCGCCGGTATGCTCGGTTACGGCCGCTGGTTTCGCGCCGTCTCTCCGTCCGTCATCTCCGGGATGCTGGCGGGAATCGGCGTCCTCATCTTCGCCAGTCAATTCCACGTGATGGTAGACGACAAGCCGAAGGGCAACGGCATCGAAAACCTCATGTCGATTCCCCAGGCCGTTTGGAAAGGGCTGCCCTTCACGCCACTGGGAAGTCCCGAGCAGCGACAGGCTCGCCGGGAACTCCTTGTTCGTTTCGAAACGATCCATGCTCAACAGGTATTGCTGCGCGAAAGCGTCGCCGAGCGGATCCCGCACGCGGAAGAGAGCGAATCGAGTCGGGAACATCACCGGCGGAACGTCGATTTCGACCGTGCGCGACTGGAAACGATGATTCGCCAGCAAGAAAAACAGATCCGGGAATTGGCGACCGTGATCAGCAAGGTTCACGAGTCGATGCTTCAGGAAAAGCGAGAAGCCGATGTTGTGGCCGCAGCGGAAGAGGCAGCCGACCAGATGCGATTCGCTCTGCAAATGCTGCAAGAAGGAGACACCATCGCCATCCGAAAATCGCTGGAAGAAGTCGAAGCCAAACTCGAATACGTCTTTTCGACTTTGAAGAGTCACGATTGGGCCGCCAAGGTAGGGCTGCTCACCATCGTTGTCCTCGTGCTTTGGAACAGCCTCATTCCCAAGAAGTATCGCGTCATCCCCGCACCACTTGTCGCCGTGATCGCCGGGACCGTGTTCGCCGCCATCTTGAGCCTCCCCATCATCTTTGTCGAGGTCCCGGATAATCTATGGGATGCCGTGATGCTCCCGACATGGACAACGATCTCGACCGTTCCATGGTTCGCCGTCGTACAGGCTGGCGTCGTGCTGGCCGTCGTGGCCAGTGCCGAGACGCTCCTGTGCGCCACAGCTGTCGACCGCATGCAGTCGCTTGTTCGAACCAACTACGATCGCGAGCTGGCTGCGCAGGGGATTGGGAATATCGTCTGCGGGCTACTGGGTGCTCTCCCGATGACTGGCGTCATCGTACGCAGCTCGGCGAACGTCGATGCGGGAGCCCGGACGCGGCTGTCGACGATCCTCCACGGCCTCTGGCTGCTCGTTTTCGTCTCCTTGGCAGCCGCTTTGTTGCGAATGATCCCCACTGCGTCGCTCGCCGCCATCCTCGTCTATACCGGTTACAAACTGGTCAACTGGAAAACGGTCTTCGAGCTGAAAAAATATGGCTGGGGCGAAGTGGTCATCTATCTCGTCACGCTCTCGACGATCGTCGCCACCGATCTGTTGACCGGCGTGCTGACCGGTGTGTTCCTCTCGGCCGGCAAACTGCTGCTCACATTTGCCAGGCTCGATGTCCATCTGCGACTCGATCCCGACACCAACCGAGCCTCTCTGGACCTCGATGGAGCTGCTACCTTTCTGAGTCTACCTCGGCTCGCCGAGACGCTCGAACAGGTTCCGCCCGATGCCGAGTTGCATGTCGACTTCGAGCATCTCACTTATATCGATCATGCATGCCTCGATCTACTGATGAACTGGGCGAAGCAACATGAGCAAACCGGAGGACGCCTGGTGATCGACTGGAATACGCTGCAAAGCGTCATGTCGGGACGCAATCACTCCCGCAATGCCGGTCTGAGCCAACCAGAGGTCGCGGCGCGCGAGGCGGCTTCGGGATAAGGCTCAAGAGCCAGCATCATTCGCTGTCGTGGGGTTCCGGGCGGATGCTGAGTCCGTCGGACGCCCGCAGTTCGATGCGATAAACCATCCCCTTCTTCAGCGGCACCGACGGAGCCTCGCCATGCGCCGCGCGAATTCCCAACTCCCGTGCCTTGCGCTCATCCGTGGCGATGGTCCAGAAATCGGCCCAAATCTTCTTCTCCAGTTCACTCATCGAGCGTGCCCCGCCGTAGGCGGCTGGACGCCGTCCTACCGGATCGAGCGAAAACCCTTCTTCGGGCTTCTGTTTGTCGGTGAAGATTCTCCGGAAGAGAACCAGAGAGGTACTACGGTCGATCGCCGCTGTTTCAATATAGCGGTCCTCGAACTTGACAACCCAACTGTCAATGTAAATCGTATCACCAGTGACACTGAATCGTCGCGGTTCGCCGATCGGCCTCCCCTGATCGTCCAACTCCACGAACTCTACGCGCGAAATCACCGTTCCTTTCTCGGGATCGGGGATCTGGTCCAGAACGCGCAGTTGGGCAACGCGGCGTCGGACTTTGAGGAGGCGTAGCGCGAGGTCGAGTTTCTCGATCTTTGCCTTTTGCTCGGCAACCGTCGTCTTCAGAGCGGCGACATCGCGCTCGAGCGATTCGATTTGGCGCTGCTTCTCTTCCAGCTTCCGGTCTCGCTCCCCGAGCGCTTTTTCCAGTTGGGCCACCTTCTTTTGAGCATCTTCCAGAGTCGTTTGGCGTTGGCGATAGGCCCGATATCCAAAATAACCCGCCCCGCCGACCGCTCCGAGTACCACCACCAGCAACGTCGTACGGAGAATCTGGTGCACGAGACTGAGGGATTCGTGAATGCGACCCATGAGTTTCGCCTAAAGCAAGTGGTGCGGGAACAATAAGCGCCCATCAGAAGCGAGGCAGTCTATGGCCATTGTAGCTCGCCGAGCCGCCATCCACCAAAGGCACTTCGGGAGGGATCAGGCACCCACGAGATGCCGGACGGCCTCCCCAACGTCGGGCGACCGCATGAGAGCTTCGCCCACGAGCATCGCGTCGACGCCGCCCGCCGCCAGTCGTTCCACGTCGGCTCGGTCCCAGATCCCACTTTCGGCGACGAAAACGACCGACTTGGGAACGCGTTGCCGTAAAGCGATCGTCCTATCAAGGTCGACTTCGAACGTCCGCAGATCCCGGCTGTTGATACCGACGAGGGAGGGTTCCAGTTCCAGTACCCGCTCGAGATTCGCCTCGTCGTACAGCTCCACCAAAGGCGTCATTCCCAAGGCAACCGCCTGCTGGTAGAGGTCGCGCAGCAAGGGAGTCTCGAGGCACTCGGCGATCAACAGCACGGCATCGGCTCCTGCCACGCGAGCCTCCACGATCTGGTAGGCGTCGATCACGAAATCCTTGCGCAGCACCGGGAGCGAAACCGACTGCCGCACCTGTGTCAGGTACTCAAGCCTTCCTTCGAAGAAATCGGGCTCCGTCAACACGCTGATGGCCGACGCTCCATGCTCCTGATACGCCTCAGCAATTTCCAAAGGCCGAAAATCGGGGCGAATGAGTCCCCGAGAAGGGCTCGCTTTCTTGATTTCCGCGATAAGCGCCACGCCTGGGGAAGCTCGCAAACCGGCCACAAAGTCCCGCGGGGCGGGCGCGGCGGCCATCGCCGCTTCGAGACTTGCCAGTGGCCGCACGCGTTTCGCTTCGTCGACCGCCTCCCGGCGCCTCGCTACGATCCTGTCCAAGATCGAAACCATCGCCCGAGTTCCCCGCCGGCTGTCAATGGCGAAAGTGACGTCTTCCCGTGAACCACATGGGAATCCCCAGTCGATCACATGCGGCAATGACTTCCTCGTCTTTCCGAGAACCGCCGGGTTGGATGATGGCCGCGATCCCCGCCTCAGCCGCTCGCTCGACCGAATCGGGAAACGGGAAGAAGGCGTCGGAGGCGAGAACGGCGCCTCGAGCCCTTTCCCCGGCCTTCTTGAGAGCCAATTCGACGGCATCGACGCGACTCATCTGACCCGCTCCCGCACCGCACAAACTCGTCTCTTTGCAGACGGCGATCGCGTTCGACTTGAGGTGGCGGACGATCTCCCAAGCGAAAGCAAGTTCCGACTCGAGCGGCTGGGAAGGCTGCGCCTGCGTCACCAAACGAAACATGCTGGGCAAATCGGGATCGACGTCCGCTGTCTGCGCCAGGAAGCCGCCTTCGATGGCCCGGAGGACTCGCCGAGCCGGACCCTCCGTCAACCGTCCCACTTGCATCAA
Organism: Planctomycetaceae bacterium; assembly: GCA_015490875.1. Lineage (GTDB taxonomy): Bacteria > Planctomycetota > Planctomycetia > Pirellulales > Pirellulaceae > S141-3. The sequence goes on along the minus strand of WFWZ01000427.1, from coordinate 27,340 downwards.
GCGGACGTTCTTCTTCCATTTGGGCTTGGTGGTCAGCAGCCCCACCGCTGCTGCCTCGTAGTCCGGCGCTACGATCGCCTCGATGAACTGTCCGGGACGGGCCAAGACCTCGGCCGTCGCCACATCCAGCGTGCGATTGACGCCGATGATCGACCCGAAGGCACTCACCGGATCGCCTTCCATCGCCTTGTACATGGCGTCGGCCAGCGTCTCCCCAACCGCGGCTCCACAAGGGTTTGTGTGTTTGACCACGACAGCCGCCGGGGAAGCGAAACTCCGGGCAGCGGTAAGGGCCGCATCGAGGTCGAGCAGATTGTTGTAGGAAAGCTCCTTCCCATTGAGTTGCCTTGCGGAAAGCAAGCTGGCCGTGCGAACCGAAGGGTCGGCATACAAGGCGGCTCGCTGGTGCGGGTTTTCGCCATACCGGAGCGTGCGTTTGCGTTGGAGCGTCAACGGGAGGGTCTGCGGGAATTCGGGTTCGCTGTCCAAACGGCCGAAGTACTCGACAATCGCCAGATCGTAAGTGGCCGTACGCGCAAATGCCTCAGCTGCCAGCCGCCGTCGCAACTCGGGCGTCGTCGAACCGTCGCGCATGAGCTGTTCGAGGATCTCCGAGTAATGCTCGGGGCGAGTCGCCACCGTTACGAACGCGTGGTTCTTCGCCGCGGCACGGATCAGACTGGGACCTCCGATGTCGATCTGCTCGATGGCCTCGTCCCATGTCGTCTCCTCGCGAGCCACCGTCGCTTCGAACGGGTAGAGATTGACCACTACCAATTCAAAGGGAACGCCACCGGCCGCTTCGAGAGATCCGAGATCTTCCGGATTGGTATGCCGTACCAAAATACCGCCAAAGACGCGCGGGTGCAGCGTCTTGACTCGGCCCCCCATCATTTCGGGAAACCCCGTGTATTCGGCCACCGATGCCACCTCGATGCCACTCTGCTCCAGGTGCCGAGCGGTCCCGCCGGTGCTATAGATTTCGATACCCAAATCAGCCAAGCCGCGCGCAAAACCGGTCAGACCCAACTTGTCGCTGACACTGATCAGCGCGCGACGAACGGTCGGAGAAAACGTATTCATGCGTGAGTTGAACTGCCGAAGAGGAACGGCGGACTTCCCTAGCGCGTCGAGCTCAAACAGCGCGACCCCAAACGCGGCCCCTTAAGTGCTGGTCAGCGTATGGGCCGAGCCGCCAGTCGTCAATCGGCGGAAGTCGACTCAGCGGCGCAAGTGACGCTGCGCAATCACCAAGACTTGGTCACTTGAGGGTGGTTCGTTGGCTGGCGACCAACCATCGCGAATCGTATCAAGCGTCGTGGCTGCCGTTCCCGTGCGGATTCGCGCTTTGCGAAGCCCCTCGGTCACTTGCAGCCAATCGTCTTCGCCCAGCGAATCAGCGGTCGCGATCGCCAGGCGCATGCCCCGACGCCACTTGGGGCCAACCCGCTTGGGCCAGGTCGCGTCGAGTTGATCTCCCAGCCATTCGCCGTGGACGAACTCGAACGGCGCCTGTTTGCCGCCGAACCACAGATACCACTCGCCGCTCACGGCGTAGTCCCACTTCGCTGTCTCGGGCTCGATCATGGCCGCGAAAACCGATGCCCGTTCCCCGCCAGGAGAAGCCGTCCATAGCGTTTCATGCACCATCGCCAGGAGATCGGAAGGGTCGCGAGCCATCTGAGCGTGACTCCACAGAGCACCTCGAAGGAAGGCACTCCCCAACGAAGCCACCACCCCTTCGCCGCTCATCGACGCCGCGAGCAAAAGGATCCGGCTGTCGGGAAGGACGATCCAGTCGTAAAACCCGCCGCCGACCCAGCCAGCCGGGTTGCGATAACCGGCCAATGACCAATCATCCAACGGCAGATGGTCCTCGGGAAGACGCTCCTGTTGCCACAACAACGCGTCTCGCATCTGCCGGGCGTAGTCCCGATTGCGCCGCACTTCGTGCCGAAGGGTTTCCCGTTCCAAATCGGCCACGATGCGGCCGGAGATAACCTCGGCAAGCTGGACCTGAGCGTCATCGAATCCGCGCCGCCGGCGGCTGAAGAACCACAGCGTGCCCAGCGGTGTGTGCGAAGTGGATACGGGAACGCATAGGGCCGAAGGAAACCGCTCGGGAGCTCGCCAGAGGGGTACCCACTCGACATCCTCAAGCACCACGGCGCTTCCCATCAGCGCTTCCAGATCAGCCACGGCTCCACGCAACGCCCGGGGCGGCTCGGCCAGTCGATGCCGAGGGAGCCCCCAGGAGACGCGCAGCTTGAGTTGCTGCGTGGCGTCATCGAGCAGATAAAGGGCGGCGGCGTGGCAGTCGAGTGCCTCGGCGCCCGCTTGCAACACCCACTCGAGGCGCTCGGCTAAGTGCACGCCTTCGTCATCGAGTACTGACAGGGGGATGGCGGTCGCCAGTTCGGCCTCTCGTTCGCGCAGCGCCTGATAAGCCTCCTCGAGTCGCCGGTGATAGGACGTCAACTGCTCGGCCAACCGCCGGATAGCGGGTGCAGCCACGGGTGTCTGTTCGAAGGCACCCTCAGGGGGAGTCAGACGCCAACGGTCGGACTCTCCGTCCTGGTCGGACTCCACGGACTCAACACGCCACCCCGTCGCAGCGGCAAAGAGTTCCGCCAGCTCGCGAGAATCGGCAAGCTGCTCGGACTCGAGTGGATCCTCGGGGCTCGTCGGTTCGATGTGGACCTTCAAGCGGCGCGACGGGGGTTTGGTCACGGTCTTGCAGCCTCGTTCCGGTTGCCCAATGTGCATGTTCGTTCGGGGCGCAGGCCGTCCGTGACCCGGCCAGGGGCGCGCAGCGTCCTGGCCGTGACAGAGATCGGCAACCGCGGCACGATCGAACCAGTTTTTGCGATTCCAGGCGAACCATAACGGTCATGCAGCTGCTTCCGATCCGGTGGAATCGAGAGGGAATCCAGGCGGAAACAGGCATTCCGCGGCGATTCCTGCAATAATTGCGGGGTGTGGACCGTTGTAACAGAACAACTCCCCGCTGCGCCCTTCGCCTGAGCGTCTTCCGGCTGGCGCGGCCCATTGGCAAGTGGCAAACGACGCCTCGACCATCCACGCGCCTGAAAAGAGCCCGACCCTCGAGTCAGTGGCAGGAGCGGATGCGCCTATGGAACGCAACCGGGAAGGATTGCCTTCCGAGCCGTCAAGTGAAGCGCGCATTGGCGACTGGGTGCTTGCCTATGGGTGCAGGCTTCGAGGCTACTTGTGGGCCGCCACCGGTTCGCCCGATGACGCAGATGAACTCATTCAAGAGGTCTTTCATCGAGCCTGGAAGAGCCGACATCGTTACCGAGAGGAGGGCAAGCCACTGGCCTACTTGCTGAGGATCGCCGATCGGCTAGTCATCGATCGGGCACGTCGCAGGTCGGCCATGACGGTGCCCGAGGAGACATGGCGAGCCGTGGAACCGGGCGACAACGGCGAGCCTCCTTGGGTGCGTCTCCAGCGCCAAGAGGCGACTCGAGCCTTGGAAGAGGCCATGAATCAACTTTCACCCGTCCAGCGCCGTGTCCTGTTGCTCAAATACTACGGCGACCTGACCTTCGCGGAGATCGCCGAGGTGGTCGGCTGCCCACTTAATACGGCTCTCAGTCATGCCCGACGCGGCCTGGAACGGCTCCGGCAGGTCCTGGCGACAACAGGGGAACGTCCATGAACGAAAATCGACTCAGGTCGGCACACTCGCCGCCAGCCGACTGGCTCGGTCAACTGCTCGACGCCGACGTTGAGGCATCGGACATCGAAGCGTGGTCCGTTGCCTGGTCGAACTGGACGGAATTACTCGAGGAGGCCGAACCCCAGTCGAGAAAGAGGATAGCGGAGGGGTTGCCGGTTCGAGCTGCGAGCGAACCGCGGACATCTGGCAAGCCTGCGGCGGAAAGTCAGGCTCTTCGCCCGCACTACACCGTCGCCCTTCGAGCACTGGTCGCCGCCGTGGCGGCGTCGCTGTTTCTAGCTTGTTCACTGAGTCTGTCTCCATGGCAGCAGAAGGAGCTGTTTGCTCCGGCCATGACGAGGCGGTTGGACAAGGTGGCTCCGAAGGCACCGGACGGCAAAGCAAATGACACATTAGCGTCACTCGGGAATCGAGAATCTTCGGGTCATGTCGAAAGGACAGCCAGGGAGGCCCCTCGTCCCCCGGCAGCGTGGGAGTCACAGGAAGCGGAAGTCGACTGGCGGCTCGGTCGCGTGGGACAACTGCTGGAAACGTGGGACCACACGATGCAGCCAGACGACGCGCGCATCTTTTTCGCCAGCCAGGTTCTCTCATCGCTGGCGTGGGAATTGGATCAAACGGGATTGTGAAAGCAGGAAATGATGTTGCACCTCGCGGTGGCGACGCGATCGTGCCGGTCACCGCGGGGAGGTCGACGCAGATGTGGATCGCTGGCAAAGGCTAGGCGCTCGCCGGCGATGGAGAGTGGAGGAATGTACGATGAGGAGATGTAGGATGGAATTGAACAGATGCGACCGATGGGATTGGCGAATCCCTTTGGGAGCCTTGGTTGGTTTAGCGTTGGTGGCAGGGGGCCTCGTCCAGGCCCAGCCCCCGCAGCAACCTCCGCGCCGTGAGCCTCCGCCACGTCGGGCCGAGGAACCTCGCCGCGGCCAGCCCCCGGAGGCTCGGCGGGAAGGCCGCGGCCGGCGAAACGCACCGCCACGCCATCCTGAAGGCGATCGAGGTCCCAGGAGGCCTCGCATCGTGGGTGGGACGGTCGAACCCCCACCGAAGCTTGAGGAAGGGGACGAGGGTCCCGGCCGTGGCGATGGGCGGCCGGGCCAGCCGCCTGGGCCGGACGGACCTCCGCGGCCTCCGCAACACCCGGGGGGACCTCAAGGTCCTGGTCCTGGCCATCCAGGACCGCCTTTCGGAGGAGGCCCCGGTTGGCAACAGGGCTGGCAACAGCATTGGCAACAGAACGGTCCTGACGGTGCTCCTGGGCCGATGGGCGGCATGCCAGGTCCTCCGTCGGGCTACGGCATGGGTGGCTTTGGTGGCGGATTCGGCCCGATGTCCGGCCCCTGGAATCAGCGAGATGAAGAGCTGGAGAAGCTCAACAAGCAGGACCGCGAGCTCGACCACAAGAGCCGAGAGTTGGCTCGGCGCATCTGGGAGCAGAAGCAACGTGGTGATGCGAGCAAAGAGGAGATCGCCGAATTGGAGGAGCAACTCGAGCAGACGGTGGTGGAGCACTTCGAGGTGCGACAGAAGAAGCGTCTGCGGCAGTTGGAACTCTTACGAAAGGAGCTGGACAAGGCGGCGGAGTTGATCGAGAAGCGTGAATCGCGTCGCGACGCGATCATCCAGCGTCGCTTGAACCAATTGCTGGGAAAAAAGGACGAACTGGAATTCTGAACGACTACGCCCTTCCTCGTTGCAGCGAACCGACGCGGCTGGCGCGACGTAGGAAGGGAACATGAGGACGGATGAGAAACCGGGCGTAGCTCGCCACCTGGCGGCTCGCCCGGTTTTTCGTTTCCGACCGGTCGTTATCCGTCGCCTTCCGGCTCGATGATCAGCACGATTCGTACTCGCCGAACGGGCAACTTGTGCTTTTGCCGGTCCGATTCGGAGGGAAAAACCAACGCGTCGGTTATTCGGCTCTGAGGTTCCATGGTATTGCTCATCCCGAAATACCCTTTGACCTTCTTGTCCTTCTTGCCACCCTCGGGGTGTGGCTTTTTCGCCTGGTCAGCGGATGACATTCCACGCTTCTTCTCAAGCGTTCCTTCGGCCCGAGCCGCCTGAGGAGCACCCGCGCCGAAGCCGGAGGACCCCTCGCCTCCCATGCCTGCTCCCGCGCCGACTGCGCCTCCAGCCACTTCAGGCTCCTCCGTCACTCCTTCGGGAACGGCCCCACCTCCCGCGACCGTACCAGGTCCCACGCCACGGCCCCGTTTCAGCATCCCAGCAGCAGGCACGTGCTGACCCGAAAGCCTCGCCAGGCTTTCCAACTTCTCCCACTGGACGTCCGGTTGCCGGCTCAGCCACGCTAACTGCTCCCGCAGCTCCTTTCGCGTGCCCCGGAGTACCACGACGGTCTCCGTCGGCTCAAGCAACATCGGCCCTTGCGCCTTGGGCTTCGCTAGCGGCGCCGCGGGAGCCGGCGCAACTCGGTGACGAGCCTTCAATGGAGCTCCCCGGTCGGCGACCGGAGGGGAATCGCGGCGCGGCGCGGTATCGGCTTCCATGGCCAACGCTTCTTCCTTCGCCGGCCGGTCCGTCTCTTTCCTCATCACTCCGAGTCGTGCCTCTGTAGTTCCCTGCAATTGCCGAACCACCTGTTCCGACGCCGTGAATACCAGCTCAAGTCGCCCCTGCTCGGGCAACTCGTTCAAAAGCCGTTCGATTGAGAAATCCCCGTGCTCCTTATCTCCATCTCTCCTTAAAGCAGCGCGTTCCCGCGAGTCGGCAGCGACATCTGCCTCCGCCACCGCCGGAGCCGCCATCTTCTCCTCAACGCTCGCTTCCTCTTCCCAAGTCTCTACGTCGTGACTGGCATCGAACGTGGGCGCTTGTTCCGGCTCAGCACGATACTGGTAGTTGGCGTGTTCGGGAGTTTGCTTCCCGATATTCGGAATGAGCATAATGAGAACCACGGCGGCACTGGCAAGAGCAGCGGCCGCGCCCAGCCATTTCGCGCGACGCCGTGGGCGACGGTTGTGCGAACGTGAACGAGCCGGACTCTCCCCTTCGATCGCCCGACGTACGGACTCGCGTAGTTGCGGCCTCGGAGCGACTCGAGGCAACGCCTGCAGCACCTGACGCATCCGTGTCCACTCATCGTAGAGTTGTTTCAAGTCGGGATCGGAATCAATGGCGCGCGCGACTTCCTCCCGCTCGGCCGGTGACAACTCACCGTCGACATATGCGCTGATTCGTTCTTCCCACGATTGGTCGGTCATCTAGATCTTCTCATTCGTCCTCGCGACCTGTGCTCTCAAACGTGTATCACCGCCAACCTTCACGCGACGGGGGCGACTCGAGTCGACAGGCCGTCGGGATTCTCCATTCGTTTTCGGTGGATCGTTGGTCTTGGGACACTCCCATGTTCAATCGGGAAGCGGTTCCACGAGCAACTCCTTGAGCAGTTCTCGCAGTTGCTGGCGAGCTCGATGGAGCCGGCTCCGGACAGTCCCGGGAGCCAACTCGAGGATCTCGCCGATCGTCTCATAACAGAGCCCCTCGAGGTCTCGCAACACCAGTACCGCGCGATGGTCTTCCTGCAAGCACGCGATGGCCCGGCGGACCAGCGCCACCTGCTCGGCTCGCAGCACCAGCCGCTCGGCCGACTCGTCCTCCGAGACGACTTCCTGGCCTGTTTCTTCCACTCGAGCCTCCAAGGACTGCTCGCGCCTCTTCCGCCGCGTTCGGCTGACCGCCAAGTGGAAGGCGATGCGGTAAAGCCACGTGAAAAAGGAACTCCGCCCCTGGAAGGAATCCAGCTTTCGGTAGGCCTGAACAAATGTCTCTTGCGCAATATCCTCGGCGTCCTCGGGACTTCCCGACCAGTGGACCAAGCTGTGATAGAGACGTCCCTGGTACTTTTCGACCAACCGGTCGAAGGCCTCCAGGTCGCCGTCGCGACAGCGCTCGATCAAGGTTGCGTCGGTGTCGTCCACGAGTCTTCCGTTCGTTGAGACGCCCGAAAGGGGCCCGAAGTTCCGTTGAAAACAGCCGTAGTTTCCCGATCCTGTTCCGGATTGTCAAATGGCCGCGTCCTGGAGCCGCCGTGGCCAAAGGCGCGTCAGGCCCCACCAGGCGAGTGCCACGGCCAACAGCCCCAGACTGACCCACTGGGAAATCGTCAGGGAAGTGCCGGCGATACCGGGTTCGTCACTGCGAATCCATTCAAGCAAGATGCGGGAGATCGGGTAGAGCGTCAGCATCAACGCCGCCACGTCTCCCGGCCGTTGTCGCCAGGGAAGGGCGAGATACAAGAGTGCCGTGAGCAGAAAAGCGTTGAGGGACGCATAGATCTGAGCGGGATGGACGGGGAGACTGCGATGAGGAAGTTGATCCAGCGTCCAAGTCAACTCGAGTCCCTGTTGGGTCACCACACGCACTGCCACGTCTTGGGAACCGGATGAAGGATGGCGACCGATTTGCTGGAGTGTCTTGAGAGAAGCAATCTGCAGTTGCACGATTCGGTCACCCTTCTTCAGGCCGCCTCGAGCGGCCAGGCTGTTCGGATCGACTCGCGTGACCACCCAGCCGCCGCGCGGATGAGTCTCGAGGTGGAACCCGAGCAGCTCGCCCGTCTCCAAATGCCTCACATACGGTGGCGAACCAGGAGGAAAACGAATGGCCATCGCTCCCTCGCAAACTCCTCCCCAACAACAACCATTCATGAGGCAGCCGATTCGTCCGAACGCGAGACCAATCGCCATCGCGGGTGCCATCACATCGAGCAGGTTCAAGGCGTCGATCTTGCGCAGCCATGTATACGCAAAAAACCCGACGGTACCACCGATCAGTCCTCCATAGACGACGAGGCCGCCTTCGTAGTAGCGCAGCACTGCGGCAATGGTTTGTCCCCACGTCTCCGCTCGAAAGTCGTCGAAGTACTCGATGACGTAGAACAGGCGAGCTCCGATGAAACCGCCGACCAACATGGCGAACGCGGCGGAAAAGGCGTAGTCTCGCGGTATGCCGGCGCGGGTGGCGTTACGAGCGGCGACGAAGAGTCCCGAGGCGACACCTATCGCGACGAAGAATCCGTAGCCGCGCACGGCCAAGCCGACATGCCCCGACTCGTCGCGGATTCCCATTTTGGGGACCATCCAATAGAGCCCCGAGCCGACCGCCGCGAAGACCGCCGCCATCAGCAGAAGGTCCCGCGTGAACCCCTCGCGATAGGCGGACCACGCCAGCATGGCCAAGGCCACCACGGCCCATAGCACGAGAATCACTTCCAAACGCAAGAAGAGAAACGTCGGGTGCACCAGATTCCACCTATGAGCCGGAAGCGCAAGGGTCAAGTCGCAGGTTGTCGATCAAACGGGTCGATCCCACGTGAGCGGCGATGAGGGCCTGCGAGGGACGATCTACTTGTTCTACGGGTTCGAGCGATTCCGGATCGACGATTGCCACATAATCGATCCGGTCCACCCGTGCGGCTCGGAGCACGCCCATCATTTGAGTTACCAGCCGCTCGACGTTCCGCTCGCCCTGAGCTACCGCGCGCCGAGCGGCGAAGAGTGCCGCCGACAGAGCTCTCGCTCGCTCCCGCTCCTCGCCCGAGAGATGCTGGTTTCGAGAACTGAGTGCCACACCGTCGTCATCCCGAATGAGTGGACAGCCGATGATATCGATCGGAAAGTTCAAGTCGACGACCATCCTCCGGATCACTTGCAATTGCTGGTAGTCCTTCTCTCCGAAAAACGCCACATCGGGCTGGACGAGGGCAAAGAGCTTCAGCACGACTGTGGTGACGCCTCGGAAATGCCCGGGCCGACATTCTCCTTCCCACCGGCGAGCGACCTGGGGAGGCTCGACGAATGTGGAGAACCCCGGCGGATACATGACTTCGACCGTCGGAGCAAAGACGAGCTCGGCGCGTCCTTCCAAACACTGGCAGTCCTCTTCGAGTTGCCTCGGATAGCGGTCGAAGTCCTCGTGCGGGCCGAATTGCGTCGGGTTGACAAAGATGGAGACGACGACGTAGTCACAGTGGGCGCGAGCGGCTTCGACGAGACTCAAATGGCCTGCGTGCAACGCTCCCATCGTCGGTACCAGGCCGATCCGTCGGTGCGCACCGCGAGCTTCTCGGATGGCCGAGCGCACTTCCTGTTCGGTCCTCGCAAGGCTCGTCATGGCCCCTGCACCGCCTCGAGTCGACATAGGAACAAGAAAAAGGGGGCCCCGTCAAGTTCCCTCATGGGGCCAGACGCCGCAGCGGCGTCTCTGTCCCTTCGATCAAAGCCACCATATCGCATAATGCCGAGGTGTCCCAGCCCGAAGGGGGAATCGGCAGTGCGGTCAGCAGGTGTCCCGTGGGACCACATTCGACGCCGATCCGTGCGTTCGGGTCGTCTCGGCAGCACACCGCAAGTCTCGGGAGGGCGGACGGGTCCGACGGGTAGCTTGCGCCAATGTACCACGCTGGACCCAGCTTGCGGCGCAACGACTCGACGGACGTCCCAGCCTCCGACCCCTTGTCGAGACGGGGATCGGGCCTCCAGTAGATCCACCGAGGCGTCCTGCGGAGATGCTCCCAAAGCTCACGCATCGTCTGCCGGAGGAGTGGGTGGGGGAAGGAGGGAGCCACTTGCGAGGCCGGCCCTAAGACGAAGGGCCGCAGTGTCATACGGGGGTGAGGTACAACGAGGGACGGGGTGATATACGGCGGTCGGTCTTCGACGAGCAGGTCGAGGTCGATCCTCCGAGGCCCCCAGTGCACCGTCCGCTTCCGCCCCAATCGCGACTCGACGACCTCCAGTTCCTCGGCCAATCGGATCGTCGACCATGGGGTTTCTACAAGCGCTACCGCATTGACGTAGTCGCGTTGGCCGGGGGGTCCACCCACGGCCGGGCTGATCACCAAGTCGCTCAGTGCTAGCAGTCGACAATCGGGACCTTGGAGTGCCTCGACGGCGGCGCGCACCAATTGCGCACAGTCGCCCAAGTTCGACCCCAAGCCGATCAACGCGCGCGCCATCGCAGAAACGGCAATATCGGTTCAGAAAAAAACCGCAGCACATACGTCATGCATGGCTGCGGCTCCAACAATGACAAAGCGGGGGGGACCTCCGAAACCTCGGCAGATTCCTGCCGGCGTACGTCGATCCGATCAGTCGCCGCCCCCCGTATGACTGCCTCCTGCAGCCGCAATAAAATCCACCGTCATACCATGTTCTGCAACAGGAACGGAGACTCGGCTCGTGTCAGCTCGGAGCAACGCAAGCCACCCCACCCTGCTTGCAGCCTCCCTATGTCTCGACGTGCGGCGACTGCCGAACGGCGCGCACCACATGCGCAGCAGCGAGCGCCACCAAAGCGCGTGGCAACTTCCAGTCAGATGTGTCGGGTCGGGGAAGTCGCACTTGGATCCTCGGCTTACACCGAGGCTAGCAGTCGCGTTTATTAGTCGATTCAGGTCAACAAAACAAACAAGCTCCAATGAACAGGGCCTATTTTGCCGGTCTGAAAGAAAATGTCAAGCACCGCGCACCAAGAATCTTCGAAAACGCGGCAAGCCGCATCAGCACGATGACTCGATGGTCCGAAAACGGCTATAGTAACCAACTCGAAAAAAGCGGACTTTCCCGCGAAAATACAGCTTTCCCTGCAAACCAATCGGCATCGGCAGCGCACCGGTGGTCCGCGAAGGAGAGGCCGGGTGCTAGCATGATCGCCGCCCGACGACACGGGAGTCCAACGCATGAATCGTCCCGACGAATGGCCGGAGAAACTGCCAGCAACCGCACGTGCGTGGCTTCAAGCTGCCGTGTCCGGTTCTTCATCGGTTTTTCCGCTCCAGTCGTGGCAAGTCGATTTGGCTCGAGCCTTGCTGGGAAGCGCTTTATGCGATGCGCTCGGCATCGTCTCCTTGCCTCCCGGTTTTCGACTTTCCGTTGTCATTCCGGTTTACAATGAAGTCGGCACGGTCAAACAAGTGTTGGATCGCCTCGTCGCGACCGAGCTTCCGATGGAGATTATCCTGGTCGATGACGGAAGTACTGATGGAACGCGCGAGAAACTCCCAGCGCTCGAGTCCCAATACCCGGTACGGGTTCTTTATCACGATCGCAACCGAGGCAAAGGGGCAGCGGTACGGACTGGCCTGGCGCATGTGCAAGGAGATGTCGTTGTCATCCAAGATGCGGACCTCGAGTACGATCCGCTCGACTTCTGGTCGCTCTTGCAACCGATTTTGCAAGGCCGCGCGGACGTCGTCTATGGGAGTCGCTTTAGCCAGGCCTATCAGGTAGTGCCACCTTTGTGGCACCGCGCGGTCAACCGCTGGATCAGCTCGCTCGTTTCCCTGGCACTCGGACGCCGCTTTACGGACGTAGAAACGTGTTACAAGATGATGCGACGCGATACGATTGCGCCGCTTGTCCCCCTTCTCCGCGAATCCCGCTTCGGGATCGAAATCGAGTTGACATTCCGCCTCGCTAGGCAGGCGCGCGCTCGTTTCTTCGAGGTCCCCATCCACTACGAACGACGTTGGTACTCGGAAGGCAAAAAGATCACGTGGCGCGACGGTATCGCCGCGCTGCTCTGCATCGCCCGATATGCCTGGGTGCGCCCGCGGCGCACTCACCCGCAAAAGGATGACTCTGGGCCATGAATGACGATGCCGGCACGAGCACCGCTAGAGGCGACGAGCCAAGGAAGGAGCTTGGCCGGCGGATCCGCCGAGGCACGATCGCCGTCGGAGCGGCTCAAATCGCATCGCAAGTCGTCTCGATCGCCACCCTCGCTTTTCTCTTCCGGCGCCTGGGCCCCGAGCCGTTCGGACTGATCGGCATGGCCACTCCCGCATTGCTCCTGGCACGGATGCTGGCCGGATTCGGGCTGCAAGAATCGGTTGTGCAAGCCGAGGGAATGGACGATGAGGCGCGGGACCGAGTCTTTCGGATGAACCAGTTGGCCGGTTTGGCCGGGATGGTGCTCATGCTGGCGGCGGCGCCCGTCTTGGCGTGGCTGTTTCAGTCTCCCTCTCTGTTGAATGTCACGGCAGCGCTCGCCCCGACCCTTCCCCTGATGACACTCTCAAGCGTTCACCAAGGCTGGTGGCAACGCCATCTGGCCCTGGCAGCACTCATGAAAGTGCGCCTCACGGCACAAACCTGCGCCGCGGTCGCCGCCTGTTTCCTGGCGTGGCGGGGCGCCGGTGTCTGGTCCCTGGTGGGACAACAGTGGCTCGAGTTGGCATTGCTGGCGGCGTTGATCTGGTGGGCAAGCGACTGGCGCCCGCGCTGGCGGGGATCTTGGTGGGACGCCAGCCAGTTCCGCTTCGGGGGGTGGTACACCGGTGCCGCCTTCTGCTTCTACTGGGCACAGAATATCGACAAGTGGCTCTTGGCCGGACTGCTGGGGGGAACACCGGCTGGTCGCGCTGCTTTGGGAATGTACCACCAGGCATTCAACTTGACACTCAAGCCCGTGCATCTGGTCGTCAGTCCCGCCTCAAGTGTCGTTCTTCCCGCCTTGGCCCGTTTGAAACGGGATCGGGCAGCTTTGGCCTCACTGGGCCGACAGGTCTGGTGGCTGCTCGCAGCCATCCTGGCTCCCGCTGCCGTCGGACTGGCTTTGGTTGCCGAAGATGTCTTCTGGGTTCTGGGAGGCGCTCGCTGGGCTTCGGCCGCCACACTCCTGGTAGCCCTCAGCCCCCTCGTGCTGGCCCAAGGACTGATCAACATCAGCGGCTCGTTCTTCGCCGCGGTGGGAAAGACTCGTTCCCTCTTCCGCGGCGCGTTGGCACAGGCCATCGCCTTGTCGGCAGCCGCCGGCGCGGCGGTGGTGTGGGCCCAGAAGAACGACCCGACTCCTGTGGAATCGGCCCAGTGGATGGCTCGAGCCATCGGCGTGACGGCATCCGCCGGTGTGGCTCTGCCCTATCTCTTCTATTGCGCTCGAGTTGCGTCGATCGACTTCCGCGCGTTTCTCGTCGGTCTGCGCCCCATCGTCCTCAGCGTCCTCCTTATGGGACTGGCCGTCCATGCCGCTCGGTCCCTCACCCGCCCCACCCTTGCTCCATCGCTCCGCCTAGTCGTCATGGTCGTCCTGGGTGCCACCGTGTACGGCTGGTTGCTGCGCGGTTGGTGGGCGGACGTCCGCAGTTGGTGGCGTGAGTGGGAGTCGTGCGGATCGGCGAGTCGCGCTGAAATTTGATTTTCGGTTGCCGAAGTGGTAAGATGACCTGCACAACGGAAGAGGCGCACACTCCGTTTCGGCGCAAACCGGTGACGGGCTGGCCACGCGGGACCGAGTTCGGCTGTCGATATGATCGTGGCTTGTAGCACGACGAGATAGTCCGCTCGGAGGCGAGCCCTAACCGCTATGGGATGTAAGGTCGCAGGGACGGCGGGGAATAGAAGGTTGGATGCTACCTTACCCCTGTCGGCCTGCTCGAACTGAACGCGGTATCCGCCGACGCGATTCGAAAAGACTTCGACGTCGTGCGGGTGCCATCAAAAAGGAGTGTCGCCATGTGTGCCATGATCAGCACGCGGACCGTTACGATCAACGCCGCGTTCCTTCAGGAAATCAAGGACGTTCACCAGCTTCTTTGGGTCACCCTCGACTCCCTCCGGCAACTCTGTGACACTCCCGTCGCTGCCCCGAGTTACTTGCGTCAGCTCACTTCCTTGCTGGCGGATCTGCGCGACCAATTGGCTCTCCATTTTTCCCTGGAAGAAGCCTACGGCTACTTTGACGATCCCGTCGACGTCGCCCCGCACGTATCGCAGCGAGCCGAGACGCTGCGGAATCAACACCAGGAACTCTACTTGTGCGTCTGTGATCTTGTCGACTGCTGCGAACAGGCATACGATGGCCGGCAGTTCGCCATCGCCGCATCGCTGGCGGAACGCTACCGCGACTTCCATAAACGCCTAGTAGTACACGAAGAGGCGGAAAGCGAACTCATTCAGGAAGCCTACGCCAATGACTTGGGAGTAGGCGACTAATAACGACAGCGAGGCACATTGTCGGGTTCGCCATCGTGTACCCGATGGCAGCCCGTGCATCCCAGTGGCCCAGGCAGACCGACCCGAGAGATGAGCGGCTTTTATCCAGATACGCAGGGAAACAACGATCGGGAAACCGTGGGGCGACCGATGGAGATCCTTCTTGTCGAAGATAGTCTCGTCGATGCTCGCCTGACGATCGGCTCGCTACAACAAGGAGGATTCCAGCATCGCGTCACGCTCGTGCGCGATGGCGCCGAAGCGCTGGCTTTCTTACGGAAAGAGGCGCACTTTTCGCGAGCTCCCACGCCCGACTTGATTCTCCTGGATCTGCTGCTTCCTTACAAGAATGGCGTGGAGGTACTCGAAGAGATTCGCGCCGACCCCGCGCTCCAAGCTATCCCCGTCGTCGTGCTCACCGCTTCCGAAACGGAAGAGCACAAGGGAAAATGTCAGGCCATGGGTGTCGAAAGTTACATCACCAAGCCGGTCAACTTCACGAAGTTCCTCGACGTCGTCCGGCAACTCAAGCGGCACTGGCTCGAAAAGGATATCGACCTGCCCGTGTGAGCTTGGGCTGGACACCGCTTTCTTCAACTCTGGGTCCCAAGTTGCGGCCAAAACGCCGCGAAGCAGCGCCCGCTTCCGCGCATTCCCCAGCCGACCTCTCTCCTTACCCCTTGCGACTGCGGCATGGTATGATGGCCAGATGGAAAGAGCGTGCGGCAGCTGGAGGAACGCTGACCGGCCTGCGCGCAGACGTGTGCTCGTGTCGCGCCGGTCTGGGTCGGAAGCCGACATTGGGGTAACGAGCCGACATTGGGGAGACACTTGCGATGGCAGACCATGCAAGAAGATGGGCCTTCCGAAAGCGGTTTTCCAAAAGCCGCCCTCTCGTAATGGTGCTCATGCTGTGGGCGACAGGATGCCTGACCGCCGGAGCATTCGCGGGGGAACGACCGTGGGTCGTGTACGAAGGCGACGAGGGCCCCGGTCGAGGCAAGAAAGTCGTTCTCATCAGCGGCGACGAGGAATATCGCAGCGAAGAAGTCCTCCCTGCGTTGGGGCGCATCCTCGCCAAACACCACGGCTTTCACTGTACCGTCCTTTTCGCCGTCGATCCGAAGACGGGGGAGATCAACCCCAACCAGTCGGACAACATCCCGGGACTCGAGGCGCTTGACAACGCCGATCTGATGGTCCTGTTCACTCGGTTTCGCAACTTGCCGGATGAGCAAATGAAGCACATTGCGGACTATGTCGAATCGGGCAAACCGGTTGTCGGCATGCGCACCGCGACGCACGCCTTCCGCATCCCCAAGAACCGCCGCTACGCCAAGTACGATTGGCGAAGCAAGACCGAGTGGATGGGCGGTTTCGGCAAACAGATTCTCGGAGAGACATGGGTCAACCATCATGGACGGCACGGGAAGCAAAGCACGCGAGGCATTCTGGCCGAGGAGGGACGCAACCATCCGATCGTGCGCGGTCTGCGCGATGGAGACATCTGGGGACCGACCGATGTCTACGGCATCCGACTCCCTCTCCCCGACGACGCCACGCCGCTCGTTCTCGGACAGGTGCTCACCGGCATGCGCCCGACCGATCCTCCTGTCGAAGGCAAACAAAACGATCCCATGATGCCGATCGCCTGGACGCGTGATCGATCTCTGCCGGACGGCCGGGTGCAGCGTGTCTTCACGACGACCATGGGAGCCGCTCAGGATTTTCAAAGCGAAGGTCTTCGCCGACTCATTGTGCAAGCCTGCTACTGGTGCGTCGGACTCGAGGACCGCATCGACGGGAAAGGGAACGTGTCGATCGTCGGCGAATTCCACGCCCTGCCATTCGGATTCGGCAAGTTTCGGCCCGGCGTTCGACCGGCGGATCACGCCTGGCGAGACTGACGCCAACTTGTCACATGTAGCACCGATGACACGACGCGAACTCCACGACGGCCGTGCCGACGGTCTGACTCCCTTGGAACCGATCGATCTAGAGAAGATCGATGGCTTCGCCCAGCTCGTCGAGGCAATGGGACGCACGGCTTTCGGAGGGCGGCAACTCGGTGCTGCGCTCGAGATTCTCCACACCGCCGCATCCGATCCCGACTGCACGGTCGTGATGACCATCTCAGGAGCTATGACGATCGCCAAGCAAGGCAAGATCGTGTGCGATCTAATCGATCGTGGCGTCGTGCAGGTGATCGTGGCGACCGGTGCCTTGATTGCACACGGACTGACCGAATCGATCGGATGCGTCCACTACCAGTATGATCCGGGCATGGATGACCATTCGCTCTATGAGCGAGGCTACAACCGCGTCTATGACACGCTGGAAATGGAAGCCAACTTGAACGATGTGGAGCGACTCGTGCGGAACGTCCTCGAGTCGGATCGGCCCGACGACGGCGTCTGGTCCTCGGCACGACTCTGCCAGGCGCTCGGCCGGCGTCTCGACGCCGAAGCGGCCGGTCCTGCCATCCTCCGTAGCGCGTATCGACAGGGTGTTCCCGTCTTCATCCCTGCCTTTACCGACAGCGAACTCGGACTCGATGTGGCCGCCTGGCAGCTTCTGGGCGCTTGGAGGAATTCCGGCGTCGATCCGCAGTCGGTCGACGGCAAGAGGCTGCTCGAAACCGCCCCGCCACCCTTTAATCCCTTCCTCGACCTGTGGCACTACGCTCAGACGATCGCCGCCTCGAAGAGACTCGCTATTTTCACCATCGGAGGCGGCGTACCTCGGAATTGGGCCCAACAGATCGGCCCGTTTTTTGATGTCGTCAATGCGCGCGTCGGTACGCAATGGCCGCCGCCTCGGTTTCAGTACGGTGTCCGCATCTGTCCGGAACCCGAACACTGGGGCGGACTCTCCGGGTGCACCTACTCCGAAGGCGTCAGTTGGGGAAAGTTCGTCTCGCCCGCAGAAGGAGGCCGGTTCGCCGAAGTGCATGCCGATGCCACGCTCGTGTTACCACTGCTGGCCAAGGCCCTCTTGGAACGGCTCGACTCGAAAGACACAGGCGATGCCTCCCCTGATCAGAAGTGAGGCCTGACTTCACTGAAATGGGTGCGCCATGCCCGGGTACTCCCTGGGAACGCCGAATAGGCCGGCCCGCATTCCCAACAACACAAAGGAACCGCACTGTGAGCCAACGGCTGATCCGATTGATCTGGGAAGAACTCCAACGGAAGCCCCGACAGATCGCCTTTGCCGAAAGCTGCACGGCCGGCGCAGTGGCCGCAGCACTCGGAAAACTCCCTGGCATCTCGGAATACTTGTGCGGATCGATGGTGACGTATCAGGAATCGACGAAGCAGGAGTGGCTAGGTGTCCGCGCCACGACGCTCAAGAAGCACACCGCCGTCTCGAGTCCCGTGGCGATCGAAATGGCTCGTGGACTCCTGCGCCGTACACCTCAGGCCGATTGGGGACTCGCGATCACCGGACACCTCGGTCCGAACGCCCCCGAAGCTCTCGATGGACGCGTCTATGTCGCGGCCGCACGGCGTCGCGGGAAGTCGCGGGTGGAACTGGTCGCGGCCGAGTGTTACCACTTGAGCGAGCGCACGCGTCTGCGACGCCGCACCGAAGCCGTCGCCATTGTGCTCGATCTCCTGCTTGAACTCCTCGCCAATGAGTGACACGCTTCCGGCACATAGGGTACGGCTACCACGCCGTACCGCGAATCGGATAGTCGCCCGTGGGATAGCCGAACCGGTGGAACTCGCGGTAGTGCAAGCCGCCGTAATATCGCGGATACCAGTAACGCACGTCGACATACGGGTTCGCGTAAGGGTTGGCGGCGTGAGGAGTCACCAGTCCGTACGGGAAGGCAGCACGCCACCACCGCGCGGCTCGACGGCGATGCCCATGAGCATGGTGAGCGCCATGACTGTGGCCGGCACCGACCGTGACGGGGGAGGACGCAGGTGGGGCCGAATCGGCGGCGCGAGCAAATGTCGAGCCCATCCCGAACAACAACGCGAAGGCCGTGACGCACAAGGAATACCGGAGCATGGCGTTCACCCTTGAAAAATGGGGAGGAAGGGTCGCCAGTCCGTGGCGGGAGGGATTCGCGTCCGTGGAAGTCGAGCCGGTGGCTCGAGAAAATGTAGCACGCAAGACGGGCCGACGCGCTCGACTTCCACCAAAAGACGCATCAAACGGTGCTGATCGCCACGGAACCTGCCGGTCGTACCGGTTGCACGGTTCCGCGGCCAGCCCGCCGCCGTTAAGGTTGCAGCGATCGAGTACAATCGACGAATGGGAGGGTGGAGTCCACCCAATCTGAACGAATACCCTGACGTGGGGAATGGAAACGCAGAGACAAAGAGAGAGTGTTCCCGAAAACTCCGTGCCCTCTGTGCCTCTGGGTTTCCCAACCCTGCGACAAAGATCAAGGTGCCCCCGATGTTGAACCTCGATCGTCGTCCTTCCTCGATGTTCTTGTTGGGACTCGCCTGGTCGATCATCTTCTCCGCCGGCCCCGATTCCACGGCGGAGACACAAACGCGTCAGATGTCCTTTCAGGGAACGACGCGGACGTATCTCGTGTATCGTCCCGACAACGTTCCGGCCGATCAAAAACTCCCGGTCGTCTTGGCATTCCATGGAGGAGGTGGAACGGCTCGACAGATGCTCCGCTATAGTCGTCTCAATCGTTTGGCCGACCGCCATCATTTCATCGCCGTCTATCCCGAAGCGCTCCAGCGTCACTGGAACGACGGACGTTACAGTCTCAAGTTCGTCGACCACGACCGGCAAATCGACGACGTGGCGTGGATCCGTGCTTTGCTGATCGAGCTGAAAGGCGAGGCCGTCGATCTCGACCGAATTTACGCCGTGGGGGTTTCCAACGGAGGCATGTTCGTTCAACGTCTGGCGGTGGAACTGGGCGGCCAGTTGGCGGCTGTCGCCAGCATCATTGCCTCTCTTCCGGAAAGACTGCGCGACCAGGCGCCTCGAGCGAAGATCTCTGTCCTTCTGATGAACGGGACGAACGACCCGCTCGTGCCTTACGAAGGCGGCCCGGTGACGATTCGGTCGCTGCTAGGCCGGCGAGCTCAGAATCTGCCTTTGCCCAGTCGCGGAAAAGTCTTGTCCACCGATGCCACGGTCGCCTACTGGAAACGACACAATGGGATCCACTCGGAAGGGAAGACGACCATCCTTCCCAATTCCGATCCTGAAGACGGATGTCGAGTCCAGAAAACGGTGTGGGCAGGCGAAGACGGCGTAAGCGTGGTCCTCTACAAGATCATGGGAGGAGGACACGGCTTGCCCGGCCGTGCCCAGTACCTCTCGAAAGAAAAGATCGGCAATATCTGCCAGGACATCGACGGCATGGAAGAAGTGTGGCGGTTCTTCGCCGACAAGAAACGCACGCGGGCTTCGAAGTAAGTAACACGTTCGCGTCACTTCTGATAGAACCGCCGCCAGCGAACGGGGACGTCATTGGGTTGGCGCGGACCCGGCGTGCTGCGCCCTCGTTCAACGATCTCCTGCACGAGCTCGATCATCATCTCTACCCGTTCCGGATGACGAGCGTACAGATTGATCTGTTCTCCAGGATCGTCAGAGAGATCGTAGAGTTGAGCAGGTTCATCCGACTTCGGCTCCGCCGACATGCGACTCCAGTACCCCCCACCTCCACGTCCCAGGATCAACTTCCACGAACCGACGCGCAGCGCCATCATGCCTCGAGAGGATTGACTCACGGCGTGCGTGCGAACCTCCTCTTTCTCGCCTTGAAGAATGGGCCAAAAGCTAAAACTGTCTTCGGCGGCGTCCGGGGGAAGTTCGAACCCGACGATCTCGGCGATGGTGGCCATCAAGTCTGCCTGATGCACCAGGGCGTGCGAAACGCTTCCTGACTCGATTATCCCAGGCCAACTCACGACAAACGGAACGCGGTGCCCTCCTTCCCACGCATCCCCTTTGTAGCCCCGCCAAGGACCGCTGGGGAAATGCCCCTGTGCCTCGAGTTTCCGCACATCCACGTACGGTGCAAAACCATTGTCGCTGGTAAAAAAGATGATCGTCTCCTTCTCGATGCCCGCCTCCTGTACCGCCCGTAGGACCTGACCGACCACGGCGTCGGTCTGCATGATGAAGTCGGCGATCGGAAGCCCCAACCCGCTCTTGCCTCGCCACGGCGCGGCGACCGCCACCGGCGTGTGAGGGGAAGTGAGTGGCAGATAAAGAAAGAAAGGCTCGCCTGTCTTAGCCTGGCGGCGCACGTAGTCGCTGGCTCGCTGAGCAAGTGTCGGCAAGATGGCAGCCAAATCCCAGTCGGGAAGTGCTGGCCCGGGCTGGCTGGCCAGGTGGTTGCGGAATAACTCACGGGGAAGAAAAACCGAGGGAATGCCGACCGTCCGATCGTTTTCGATGAAGCAGAAAGGTGGCCAATTGGGGACGTCGGTGCCGAAATACGTATCGAAACCGCGCGTCGTCGGTCCTCCGGCAATCGCCTGCGAAAAAACTTTCCGCCAGATCGCTCGATGCCGCTCGGTTGCCTCCGGAAAAGTTCCTCGCTTCGGCGCCAAGAACGGACGCTCCTCAGCCGAAACCGGCCAGTTCCACCCCAAATGCCACTTGCCCATACACGCCGTGTGGTAACCTCGTTGCTTCAGCATGCTCGCGAGCGTCAGACGGTCCTCCGCGATGAGCGGCCGCTCGAGATAGCCGACGATACCTTGCTGCAACCGAGTGCGCCAGTGATAGCGGCCGGTTAACAGCGTGTATCGCGAAGGGGAGCAGACTCCGGAACTGCTATGTCCGTCCGTAAAGCGCATCCCTCGCTGCGCCAGCGCGTCGATGTAGGGCGTCGGGATCTTGCTGCGCTTCGGATTGTAACACTGCACATCGCCGTACCCGAGATCATCCGCAAGTATCACGATGATGTTGGGACGCGCCGGCACTTCACCGGCCGTCAGGCGACCCCCCATCGAGACAGTCCACACGGCCAGAAGGAAAAACGCTATTCGCTGAAGCATTACGAGGTTCTCCGACAGAAGTGCGCGGCTCAGCAGGAGCCTTATCTCCTGAATCCCTGAAAAACCGTCCGTCTCAGGGGCCCCATTCTTGCAGTTCGGGAAGATGGTACATGGCGAACGACGTTTGCAGCGGGTAGTTGCAGACGCATCCGATCGAGTAACACGGTACGCTGACGATACCTCCGGCCGCAACGATGCTGTTGCTGCATCCGCTGCGCAAGTTTCTGAGACTCTGCGTTTCGCCCGTTTCGATGTCAATGTAGGAAGCGCAGATCTGCCGCCAAAAGAGCAGGTGTCGTGTTCCCACGGCGTAGTTGCAACCACCTTGTCGCTTGAGGATCACCTGTTGCGTGAGCGGCTTGCCTGTTCGGACATCGTGTTTGATCCCCGACTGGTTGAGGACCCAGTCGTCGGCCACGATCAGGGGTTGCTGGCCGCCGGTCCGCAGCGGCCACAATTCGCGTCCAGTCGCTGCAGACAGAGCTCGCATGCGGCCCGATTTTCCAGCCAGCACGATGTCGTGCTTGCGGTTGTAGGCCACCCAATCGTCGTTGGCTCGAATGCTCAGCCAGGAAAGACTCGGCAGGGGAGGCGACGCCATCGTCTGGCGCCAGAGGAGCTTCCCACTCCGGCTGTCCCAGCAGTGCATCGTCGCCTCGGTCGATTCCGGTTTACGGCCCCGTCGCACGGCTCGCTCGAGTTCCTGCGGCGAGGGCGAGTCAACGGCATAGACGCGGCCACCCCCCATGGCGATCGCATGGAGGTTGAACCGACGAGAGGCTGTTTGCGTCCAGAGTTGTCGGCCATCGGTCCGGTCGAGTACCACCAACTGTCTGGCATTCCAAAGCCCCTCTTGAATTGCTGGGTGACTCGAATGTGTCGGCAGGTCGAAGCCAAGTCCGATCAAGACGACGTCGCCATCGGCGAGCACGGCGACGACACCCACTTGATGTCCTTGAGGCACATCGACGTCGACTTGCCATCGGGCAATCGGCTTGCCTGTCTTTGGATCAAGTACCTCGCAAGTCCGCCCGTGAGCGACATAGACACCGTCGGGAAGTGACACGAAACGGACCAGCGACGTGGGAAGCGTGTACTCCCAAAACCGGCGCCCCGTGTAAATGTCGACGGCCCGCAAGACACGCGTTCGGTCATTGAAAGCAAAAAGCCGCCCGCGACAAACCTGCGGCTTGACGCCTCGCCCGTAGTCCTTCCACTTGTGAAAGCCGTAGTCGTCGCTATCGCCGTACCAGAGAATCCCCAAGGGAGCTCGCACCCGCTCGTCGCGCGAATAATAGCTCCTCGCCGCATCGCTCGTCTCATGCGTCCAGTCCGCTGCACCAGGCAGAGCATCGGGACGGCGCCAGATGACCGAGTCGCTCGAAGTCGTCACTTTCATGCCTGCATCGGAGATCTTCCGCCAGCGTTCGGCCAGCGAATCGATTTCTCCTGCTTTCAAGCCGGTTGCGAAAACGAGACCTCCGTACGGACGCACGATCCTCGCAAGGCGAGCCGGATCGATCGTAGCCAAAGGTCCCGAAGCTCCCGGACGTTCGGTGGCCACCAGCGTCGCCACGTAAGGTGGTAGCTCGATCGTGGCTGGATCGCCCTTGAGCACATCGACGCGCCGACCGTACCACCCTCGATCCATCCACCGCTGCCGTAAGTTATCAACGAGCTGCGCATTGTTATCGACGGCGATTAGGTGCAGGCGACTCCGCTCCAGCAACTCCTCAGCCAGCCCACCGTCTTTCAACCCCAAGATGACGGCGTAGCCGATCTCCTCAGAAGTGCTTTCCAAAAGACGAGTAGCCTCATCTGACCGACGTGAGAGCTGGTCCGGAGCTGGCCGCTCTTCATCCGCCATGAGAACAGGAAGATCCGTTTCCTCCCTTTCTTCTCCAAAACAGAGAATGCTGCCATTCGCGAGGACGACCATCAAACGACTCGAAGCCGCAAGCATCGCACGAGGAACGTGGGGAAGAACCTGCTTCCACGCGACATGCGGGCGTTCTTTTTCGCCGGAAGGAAGATCGACCGCGATGAGTGTCTTTCCGACGTGGGTGTAAAGGCGCGATCCGGCTTGGATAGAAACACCAGTCGCTTCTTGCGAGCCCGATTGCAGCGTCACCGGCTTCCAGAGTTGTTCGACATCCCACCGAAGCGGCCGAACCGTCTGGTTCCCAACTTTCTTCTCATAGAGCGATGTTCGAACTTTGGTCAGGTCGTACCCAAGCAGCCGCCCGCGATGGACACCATAGGCCCGATGACCATCGATGACGCTTCGGTAGTCGAGTGCCGGTGTGAACTTGTATGGGAAGAAAGGACCTTCGAAAAGATCGCGGCGGCGGCCATCCCAGCGGTCGGGAGCCTCCTTTCCGGCGGCGACCCATCGGTTGCCGACTTCCCGCCCGTCTTCGAGGTTCACGGCGCCGCTGGTCCCAACGAGTAGGACATCGCCGGCCGCGATCACCCGAGCATCACCGTGACGGTAGCCCTGTACGAAATAGAGCATCTTGCCGGTCTTCGGATCGAACCGAGCCGGCATCGACCGGCCGCTGGGAACCACAAGCATGTCGTCGACGAAAAGGCAATACCCTTGCGGCGCAATGGCGACATCTGCCTTCGAGTTGTGGTCGACGCGCACATCGTCCAACCGCGCCACATCGTGA
This sequence comes from Planctomycetaceae bacterium, assembly GCA_015490875.1. Taxonomy (GTDB): domain Bacteria; phylum Planctomycetota; class Planctomycetia; order Pirellulales; family Pirellulaceae; genus S141-3. Next base: position 3,003 of record WFWZ01000427.1, on the reverse strand, counting down.
TTGGACCAGATGAGTCGACCGTCCTCGACGGAAAAAGCAGCGACGCAAACCCCCATCGTGGGCCAAAGTCCGCATCCGACATACACGATACCGTCGTGCACGACTGGGCCGCCTCGCACCGGCCAGCAGGAAGCGAGACGGTCGTTGGCGAGTTGTCGGAGGTCGGGACGGTCGTCCCCGATGACACGTTTGTGCCACAGGCACGCCCCATCGCGCGTCGCCAGGCAATAGAGGCGTCCATCGTCGGAGGCAACAAGAAGTCGATCACCGGCGACCGCCGGCGCAAACCGCACTGGCCCTTCCGTAAAGAAACACCAAAGCTCGTTCCCATTCGCCACGTCGTAGGCGCGCACGCTGCCATCAAGAGGCGATCCGATGAACAGTCGACCGCCGGCTGCCACCGGCTCGTACGTCGGGTCGAACCGCAACCGAGGTTCGGTCGGCCATGCCGGCTCGAAGGAAGGCAGTGTCCGTTCCCAGCGAAGTTCGAGTTTCTCGGGAAGAGGGGCATCGGTGGCAGCACTGCGCCGAGCGTCATGGCGCCAGGTGGGCCAATCCTGCGCATCCAGCACGCCGGTCAGAGCCCAGAGAGCCGCCACGACTCCAAGGATTCTCGATTTCATGGTAGTTTCTCCTGTTCGACTCCGTTTCCCCGTCCCGTCATCTGCTCCATCTTAACGGAAAGCCTGGCGGCGATCTGCACACGACCGCTGGTTAGGCACAGAAAATGCGATTCTCCTGGCAAATAACGGCCGGTTACTGGGCTGCAGGAGTGGTCATCAGTGGCAAGTCGTTGACACGGCTGGGCATACGCGAACGGATAATGCCTCGTGTCGGGCAGCAACCTAGTGAAACCAGGTAACTTTTTCCGACATGCGTTCCCGTTCTTACAAACGAAGCCCGGTCACCAGTAGCCTCTCCGGGATGCCGCGCAGGATGAGCGGCTGGTTGAGAGGCTGTACCAAACCGTTGGACAAACGAGCGGACCAGATCCAGGGAGGGATGCATGGTACGAGCATGTTGCATTTGGGTACTCGCCGTCAGTGCGGCCTCGGCCGCCGACTGGCAGATTCTCGAGTTTACGGCGAGTTGGTGCGGCCCCTGCCGAACGATGGCTCCGGCCATGGAGCGTCTTCAGGCGGCCGGTTATCCTCTTCGGGTCATCGATGTGGACCGGGAACCTCAAATCGCCCAGCAACATCGGGTGACTCACCTTCCCACGGTCATCCTATTGCGAGACGGACAAGAAGTGGCTCGCCGCGTGGGAGCTCGATCGTACGTGGAACTCGTGCGATGGTTTCAAAAGGCGGGCCTCCAGCCGGGAGCTCTCCGCAGTCGCTCGGCATCGGTTCGCGGTCAGTCGCCCGACGAAGACCGATCCAGAATGGCACCGGCATCGGCCCACACTCGGCCGCTTGCGAACCCTCCGGCGAGTCCCACGTCACCTCGCCGCGGCATTTCCGGGAATCCCGACGGGTCACCACTGAGGCAGACTGGAGCCAGCATACCCGCGGCCGCGCGACGTGCCGGAGCCTCGGCCATCGAACGAGCATTGGGAGCCACCGTGCGGCTGCGCGTCGAGGACGCCAATGGTTTTTCTTTTGGAACGGGAACCATTATCGACGTTTCCGGAGGGCATGCCCTCGTGGTGACATGCGGGCACATCTTTCGAGACTCGCAAGGTCGAGGCAAGATCCAGGTCGACCTCTTCGGGCCTCACGCCGGTCGTTCCGTCGAAGGCCGACTGCTGACCTATGAAGCAGACCAGCGCGACATCGGCTTCGTCGTGATTCAGCCAGGAGTGCCCATCGAACCAGTGCCCGTGGCGGGGCGCAATCAGCCGCTGCAAGTCGGGCTACCGGTCTTCTCGGTCGGTTGCAACCGCGGAGCCGATCCGACGGTGGAACAGACACAGATCACGGCCGTCAACCGTTATGCCCACGGCCCGAACCTCGAGATTGACGGACAACCCGTGGACGGCCGCAGTGGAGGCGGACTGTTCACGACGCAAGGCGAGTTGATCGGCGTCTGCAACGCGGCTGATCCTCAGGAACGCAAGGGGCTGTATGCTTCTCTACCTTTGATACACGAGTACCTCGGTAAGCTCGGACTCACGCGGCTGATTCGTGACACTAATTCGTCCCTGGCGTCGACGGAAACCTCGCCGAGTGGTCACGCAGCGCCTCAGCCGGAACCACCGGTTGTTCCCGTAGCCAGATCAGGTCTTACTCCAGCGGTGACTTCGACGACGGGATCGTCGAGTACCCAGGGGGCTCGAGGAAGCGGAGAATTGATCTGCGTCGTACGAGATCCGGCAACGGGGCGCGAGCGGGTGATCGTCGTGCGCCAGCCGACTCGGCATTTGATCGCACAACTGGAAGCGGCTGCCGCCAACGGCCACGCTCCGGCACCGCCGGCTCCCAACTCCCGAGCGACGAGCGGGTCCACTCCTGTGGTTCGAGGCCAATCGTTCGAGTGACGGTCTTTTGGCGAGATGCGTTTGGCTTGAGGCAGCTCGCGAAGACGCGGAGGGGGACTCTCGCAAAGACGCGAAGAGCGCGGAGATGGTCTATAGGGAGTATGTAGCAGCACTCACCGGCCCGGTTGTCATCCTAGCGCGTGTCGATTACGGCCGGAACACCTGTGACAACACCCAAAACCTTTTCCTTCCCCTTGGCGTTCTTGGCGCCGCTGCGAGAAAATCCCTCTGCGCCTCGACTCGCCTTCCCGCCCTGGCGAGATGTGCTCCATTTGAGGAATCTCGCAGAGACGCCGAGAGGGTCTCTCGCAAAGACGCAAAGAGCGCGGAGATGGCCTATGGGAGAGTATGACAAAATCCACCGTCGTAGTTCCGTAACAGTTTAGCCATCTGAAGTGGTTTTTGGTGCCGGAAGAGGTGGCAGTTGCTTTGTCGTAATGTAATGTTCAATCGCGTTTATGACGGTTTGGATGGGGTCGTGGCCACGTTGTTTGAGCGTGCGAAACACACTCATCAGGACGGCT
>WFWZ01000426.1 GCA_015490875.1 Planctomycetaceae bacterium | reverse complement strand
CATGATGCACAGTAGACCGATGATCGTCAAATACGCCACATGATACTTGCGACTCATCGAACATCTCCCTAAACCAGCACTTCCGCCGATGTAATGGCACGCAACCACAGAGCCACGTCACGCCAGCACAAGCCGCGCTTCGGATGATGCCCATCTGTCTGGACTCGATTGCGAAGGCTCGTTGGGCCCACGAGATTCCGTCAGGCTAGAAAGCCCAATCTATGTAGGAAGACGCTTGCCGCGAGGCTATTTCTTTTCGGCGATGGTGGCGACTGTCCGCATTCGTAGCGACACAACCGATTCCTGACCGAACAGGTTTTGGGTGATCGTGGCCGTAATCTCGGCCTCGGTCTTCTCCGCAAACCCCTTTTTCGTGTTGAAATAAGCGGTCGACTTCCCACTCCCATCGATCTTCGCCTGTTGGTTCTCCTCGCTCGGCTTGAGCGTGATTTCAGCGTCGAATCGATCGAGGGGGCGGCCACTGTCGGTGTCCGTGCCGACGTACTTGACTTTCTGCTCCATCTTGAGCCCGCCACCTAAGCCCGGGATGGGGGTCGTCTTCTCTTGAGTCCACGAATCGCCGGGCTTCAGGTCTTTCTTGGGAAACACGAGGGGAGTATCACCACCAGCCATCACCTTCTTCAACTCGTCGCTCGAGATGCCGGGAAGCATCGGAAGGCCATCCTCGCCGTCTGGCGATGTGATCTTGCTCTCAATGATTTTTCCCTGAGGATTCATCTTCTGAGTCACGACGAGTTTCTGGAATTTCGCAATCAAACCACCAAGTTGCTGACCCACTGGTGTTTGGAGCGACTCCTTGTCATCCGTGTCGACCGTAACATTGCCCTGAGGACCGTTCATCTGCAGCTTCATCCGCTTGACGCGCGCCTCGATGGTCATGTTGCCGTCCGAATCGCGATCCAGCACCTTCCACTCGCCGGTCACTTCCATTTTGACCTTGATCTCCAGCGCTCCCATCGGACCGCCGGGAACGGTTGTCGTCATTTCCTGCTCGACAATCTGCTCATACGTCTTTCCCGGCTCGAGTTTCCAGGTGAACTCCTTCGCACCGAGGCTGGAAGCAACTAGGCACACGCACACGGCAGCGACAAGACCGATATTTCGTCGAATGATCATGAAAGAACACCTCAAGCAATGAACCCATTGGTAGCCAACCAGCCCCTCAAGCCGTAGCGGCTCGCTCAGTATACCCCGCCCCGGCGTTTCCTGCGACAGCGACAGCCCGTTTTTCCCGGCAATGAACCCTGTGCCGCCGTGGGAACTCATCACTCGACCGCGAGTTCCCACGTTGCCCCGGGCTTAAGCACCACCGGTTCGGCCTCGGTCTCCCTGGCGATCCGCTCCGCCCAGCGGTCCGCATCCTGGGCGATCGGTTCCCACGTGTTGAAATGAGCCGGCAGAACATGGCGAGGCTTGAGCAACTGAGTGGCCGAAACTGAGTCGGCCGGTCCCATCGTGAAGAGGTCGCCGATCGGGAGCACCGCCACATCCAGACCACCGCGGCCGATCCATTGCATGTCGGAAAAAAGTGCCGTGTCGCACGCGAAATAGATCCGCTGGCCGCTGATTGTCAACACGTACCCGGCCGCGTGTCCGCCACATCCTCCGTCGGGAAGCTGCGAGGAATGCAGAGCCGGCGTCATCTTCACGTGACCGAACGGCAGCGTCACGCCTCCGCCAAGATTCATGCCGACCGTCTCCGCCACCTGATGCTTCTCCGCGAACCATGTGGCGATCTCGTAGATCCCCACCACCGTCGCACCGCACCGATTGGCGATCGACGCTGCGTCAGCCACGTGGTCGAAATGCCCGTGCGAAATCAGAATGAAGTCCGCCTCTACTTCATCTGCCTTGCACGGAGCCGTCGGCTGGTCGTTGAGAAACGGATCGAGCAGAATCTTTTTGTCCGCCGCTTCGATCAACCATGTCCCATGTCCCAACCACGTCAGTCGTGTACTCATGACTGGGCCTCCGTAAACTACCGTCTCTGTGCCGCTTCGGGCACTACGCACCGTACTTGCCGAGTCGACCGGCATTGGCCAGCGCCAAGGACATCAAGTACTTGGCCTCGAAATGCCCCAGGCCTCCCTGCAAAGCCTCTCGCTCCGAAAACGCCTCGCACCCATCCGGACGACAACAGTCCGAAACCAGCAACGTCGGCACCGGATGCCAACTGTGACTGCGAAGATAGCTCGGTGTGCTGTGATCCCCGGTAACGATCAACACCTTCGGCGACAACTTTTCGATCCGAGGAAACACAGCATCAAACGCTTCGATCTTCTCCACCTTCGCGGCGAAGTTGCCATCCTCGCCCGTCGAATCGGTGTATTTGAAGTGCACAAAGAAGAAGTCGTAATCGTTGTAGACTTCTTCTAGCAGCGCGATCTGTTCCTCCAGCGTTGCGACGGGCCCAAGGATCTCCATGCCGACCAGTTTCGCCAATCCCTTATACATTGGATAAACGGCGATGGCGGCCGCCTTCAAGCCATACACTTCTTCATACGAAGGCAACTTCGGCTTCTCGGCAAACCCGCGCATGGTCAGGAAGTTGGCCTTCGGCTGGTCGGCCAGGATCTGTCGAGCTTGACGCAGGAACTCGGCAGCCACCTCCGCCGTCTTGCGACTCGCCTCGTCCTCCCCGACCGGCTCCAAAGGCGGTACGCCCGTCTCCTGAGGATCGGTGTCGGCGACGCGGTCCCCCAGCCCGGGAGCTCGAAAGACGACCACGCAACGGTGCTCCTTCACCGGCTCGACGAACACCTCCACCCCGGGAATCTGAATCGACCGGAGCTTTTCAACAAGCTGCGTGCTCTCCTCGGTCGGAATCCGCCCGGCTCGCCGGTCCACAATGTTCCCTTGTTCGTCAAGCGTGCAGAAGTTGCACCGAACCGCCACGTCATGGTCGTGCAAATGAAAGCCGATCCCCGTCGCCTCGAGCGCTCCCCGACCAATCACATACCGAATCGGATCGTAACCGAACAGTCCCAAATGTCCGGGACCGCTCCCAGGCGTGATGCCCGGCAACACCGGGATACTGTTTCCAAGAACACCACGGCGAGCCAACGCATCGAGGTTCGGGGTTTTCGCCGCCTCCAATTCGGTCGGTCCGCCAGGCTCCACCGGCAGGCCTCCCAATCCATCGGCCACCATCATCACGATCTTGTGATCGTTGCGGATGTGGAGTTCCCGAGTCAAAGCATGAATGTCGGCCATCAAAAGACTCTCCAATCAGAGAGAACAAACCGGATAGACCTCACGAGCTGGAGCCGGGGCAACTGTTTGTCCCAGCGGGTCCCGGCACCAGCCCGGACACGCGACCTCCGCCGCACCGACGGATGCCGCCAAGGTGGTGACAGAATACCACCGGCGCGCCGAGCAACCAACGGGGCGGGTGCTGGCCGATGGCCAGCCGGTGATTTAGAGTCAGGAACGACCAAACACTCAGGGGAGGATCCCACCATGACCAAACAGCGCCGCCATCGACAGGACCCGATCAAACTGGACTTCGAGGAACTGTTTTCGTCACCCGGAGGCATTGCTCGCGACGACTACGAGGCCCTCCTTCCCCGACTCGCCTCGCTGCGCGATGAGGTCGGTCGGCACGACGTCGAACTCTGGGAATCCGGCCACGACATCCCGCCGGAAAAACGGCCGCTCGATGCCGGATTCATCCCGCTCCCCGAGCGACTCCTGGCCGACTACGAAACCCAACGTTCCGACAGCGAATTGGGACGGATCCTCCAGGTCGCCTCCGAGTTATCCGAACGGGTCGACCGAGTCGTCCTGCTGGGCATCGGAGGCTCCTACATGGGCGCTCGAGCTCTCATGGATGCCTGCTGCCCTCCGTACTACAACGAACTCCCACGCGGCGAGCGGGCCGGTCGTCCTCGCCTCTACTTCGAAGGAAACAACGTCGACAACGACGCGACCACCGGCCTATTGCACCTCCTGCAGATGCCCGCAGGCTCGACGCCCGATTGGGCCATCATCGTGATCAGTAAAAGCGGTGGAACGCTGGAAACGGCCGTCGCCCTTCGGCAGTTCGTCCGAGCCCTGCAAGAAGGTGGAATCGACGGCGAGGAACTGGGAAGAAGGATCGTCCCCGTCACAGGGCCGGGCAGCAAACTCTCCCGGCTCGCCGATGCGCTGGGGTGCCCCTACCGCTTTCCCGTACCCGAAGGTGTCGGGGGACGATTCTCTGTCCTCTCCGCCGTAGGACTATTGCCGGCCGCGGTACTCGGCCTGGACATTGTGGCTCTCCTCCAAGGCGCCGTGGCGATGAACCGGCGCTTCTTGGAAACCGACCCGGCCGAGAATCCCGTACTTCAATACGTGGCCATCGGGCACCTAATGGAACAACAACGGGGAGCGACCATTCGCGTCACCAACGTCTGGTCCAAAGCTCTGGAATCCCTGGGCTTGTGGTACGACCAACTCTTGGCCGAGTCGCTTGGCAAGGAGGGAATCGGCGCTACGCCCCTGACCGCCGTCAACACGCGAGACTTGCATTCTCGGGCTCAGCAACACCAAGAAGGCCGACCCGACAAGTTCCACACCCATGTCGTCGTCGAAAACTGGCGCACCGATCCGCTCGAAGTGGGAACGATCGGCACTAACGAAGACGGACTCGATGCTCTTTCCACCGTCACCCTGCCGCAAATCATGGCGGCCGCCATCGACGGTACGCGTGAAGCCTACCGCGAAGCCGGACGTCCCGGGTGCGTGCTGCGACTTCCCGAACTCCGGGAATACACGCTAGGCCAGGTCTTTCAATTCTGGATGCTGGCCACCGTCGTCGAAGGCCGCCTCCTGGGAATCAACCCATACGGCCAGCCGGGTGTCGAAGCCTACAAGCGGAACATGAACCGCATTCTGGGTCGCTCTTGATTGGATGGCTCTTGACCAAGGAGCTTCGCGCGGACTCTCCCGGCACGCCCATTGCTATCACCGTTCGCCCGGCACCCACCGCAGATGTAACCAGTCGCCGAAGTCGGCCGTCTCTCCCCGGTCGACCGCGTCGGTGATCAACGCCACCGTCGTCGCGCCTCGCACGTCCACTCCGAACCGCCACGGCTGGTCGCCCCCTCGCAGGCGCGGCGACTCGGCCGCCAGCCGCCATGCCCCTTCCCTTTCCATGACGTAAACGCGAAAAATCACACTTCCCGCATCCGAAGCCCGGTCGTCCACCCCGGCGCCTCCCGCCAATACCCGCGCCTCGCTCGGGACATCCACCACCAGACGACTCCGTCCCAGCACGCCCACTCCCCATCCATATTCCGAATCGGCCACCTTCAGCCGACTTCCCAGAACAGAACGCCCCCATCGAGGCTCCACCTTTCGAGTCAACATGGGAACATGGCGCCGATCTCGTATGCGTTCCTCCTCGAGCACACGCCAACCGATCGGAGGCGTGCGCAGGTACGCGATTCCCCGAAGGAATCGTTCCGACTCGCGGCTTACCTGCCACCCCGAGGCCAATTCCAGCCGCACGCGACCTCCATCCAACTCCGCCTTCCGAACTCGACACCGCGTGCCGTCCCGAAACGCAACCACGCCACCGGTCCAAGTCGCCTCGCTTGCCGCCGGCCCTGCGAAACGGATCGCCCGGATCCGCCCAGCCTCGAGCTGCACGACCTGGCCGCCGTCGATCGCGAAGGAGACGCCCGGCCAGTACAAGGGGAGCCGAGCCGGCAAAGAAGCCTCCAAGCGCAGCTCGCCGTCCCACGCGTCGTCATCCCGCAATATGATGCGGTCTCGTTCGGCTGCCTGCTCGAGCAACTCGCGCCATAAGGCATCTCGAGCTGCCCACGGCAGGGGAGGTGACACAACAATGGCACATACATTTCGGCGCGGGATGCGCAATGTCCCCCAAAGCTCGCTGCTGACCGCAACCCAAGACTCGCTGACCGCCAGCACCTCTCCCACCCACTGACTCCCATCTGTCAGGAGAACATGGTGCCGGGCCATCGCCGGACGGTACGCTCCCCACGCAAACCATTCCGATGGCTTCCTCGTCACCTTGCCACTCGGCGATTCGCCGTGCAACGTCCAATCGGACTCGAGCCGCACGATGCGCAGCGACTCTTCACGCCCGTCGACGAAGTGGCACGCTTGAACTCCAGGAGGCTCGGCCGACCAAAGCACGTTGCAGGCGCCCAGGGAAAAGAACCCTATCAGTCCCAACAAGACGCTCGCCAAGAGTCCCCGCACCATGGGGACTCACCGCTGAAAGATGGGCAAATAGTTGCTCGGCGTCTGCAACACCAAACACGCCATGGCCGTACCATACTCGGGGCAGATTTCATCGTCCCACGACCCGTCGGCTCGTTGCGTCTCCAAAAGCGTCTCCGATGCCGCTCGATACCAACGCCGGAACGGTTCGCCTCCGGCATGCCACATCGCCTGAGCGGCATAATACTGGCCATAGAGGAAATTCGACTCGTGACGCAACCGTGGCAGTTGCCGATGAAACGGCTCGAGGTACGCCAGCGCCTTCTCAACCTCCGGGCTGTCGTAGACCCCAGCACTGTACAGCGCCACGACGGCGGCCGCCGAACGTGGATAGAGACTCGGCCGCGTATGCGGCGTGTACCCGAAGCCCCCGTCAGGATTCTGGCACGACTTGACGTACTCGAGGCACCGGTCGACAGTCTCGTTGGGGACGTAGATCCCGGCATTGCGAGCGGCCCGCAGTGCCATCATCTGGCAGATCGTCACTGAAATGTCGGCCTCGGTCGGCTCCGGCAAATACCGCCAGCCCCCCGCGGGATTTTGCGTCTGCACGATCAACCGGACCGCCGCGGCCAGCTTTTCGCGAATCTCCGAGTCGGGCCACATGCCGTAGACCTCGGCGAGAAAGAGAGTCGCGAACCCGTGGCCGTACATCGGCCCGTGACTCTGCGCGTCCTCCGCAACGATGAAGCCGTTATCCTGACAGTGAGCCAGAATGTACCGCGTCGCCCGATCGACACCGCCTCCGTACTCGCCGCGACCGGGGGTGCTTCCTCGAGCCAAGAATGCCATTCCCGCCAGACTGACAACCGCGACATTGCGCCGGTAACCTCGAGCCCCCAATGCCCCGTCTTCGGTCTGACGATCGAGCAAGTAATCCAAACCGGCTCGGATGGCTCGATCGATCTCCGGCGTGATCACTGCCGGTAAGCCGCCGCGGTCGGACGAAGTCCCCATCTGAGCCCAAAGAGGAGCCCCCATCATGGCAGCGCTACCGCCCGCCACGCTCCGCAACCACGCTCTGCGGCTTGTTCGTCCCATCACCGGCTCCTCACCCTACTTCCACCTGGCCTGCTCGGTCCCCCGTCTACTCCTGCCTTCCATTATAACCAACACGTCCGCTACCAAAACCACCACAGATGCTCTTGGAGCCACTCGACGATCTCGTCGCCAAACCAATGCGCCATCACGCCTCCCACGACCGCACCGCCCACTCCGGAAAGCAACCAGTGCCATACCGTGGCATTTTCTAGCCAAAGCAAGAGCGTGAATCCGGCTCCCAATCCGGCCAAACCACCGAAAAAGATCCCCAAGACTACCGTCGCGGTCTCTTCGTTACGTATCACACGCCTACTCCCGGTCGCTGGCAATCGTCTCTTCGTACAGCGGGAGAATGCGGTAACGCACTTCCAACGACAGCAGGTTCATAGTCGTGACATAAATGCGTCCGGCGTGCGCCGCCCACCGGTCCGGAACTGGTCGAAGGGGATCCCAACTTCCCGCCAACTCGCCACGGGGAATCTGGTACTCCAGCAGCAACGGGTAAAGCTGACGGTACCACCGCTCCCACGCCTCTCCTCCGACATGGTACATCACCTGCGTCGCATAGTACCAATAGTACGTGTCTCGCTGCACCAAATCGCCACCTCCTAATGCCGGAGGCGACTGGAGCAGATACTCGGCCCCTCGCCGGAATCGGCCGTCGGTTCGGTCCCAACCGGCATAGAGCCGCATCAACAGCCCCACAGACGTCATGGTCGGACTGGCCAACCGCCCATGCCGCTGAGCGTCCGACGCGTAAGGATTGTAGCAGAATAGATACGAAGACCGGTCGTCTACTTGAGCCACTCCCAGCCACCGTTCGACTCGGTCCATCGTCTGCCGAGGAATCCTCAGCCCCGCCAGTTCGCCACTCTTCAAGGCCATCACCATCCAACCGGTCACCGACGTGTCGGAACTGCGCCGAGGCTGGTAACGCCAGCCACCGTTTTCCGGATCCTGCGAGGCGGCGACGAAATCGATGGCCTTTTGAGCAGGTTCCCGCAGCGCCGGGTCTTGCGTCATCCCGTACGCTTCGCACAAGGCAATCGCCGCAATGCCGTGGCTGTAAAGCCGGCAGAACTGATCGGAAGACGCGTTCATCGGAACATACAAGTCGCCGTCATCGCGCTGATGGTCGATCAAGAATCGCAAAGCCGCGCCAACCGTCTCCCCATATTTCTCCGAACGGTGATGGTATCCGGCTCCTTGGAAGGCCAAAAGCGCGAGCCCCGTTGCCGCCGTATCGCTGCGAAACTGGGTCGGCCCGTCGACGTTGGCAAACCGCTCGAGCTTCCAACTTCCGTCTCCCGACTGGCATCGCTTCAAGAAAAGAAGTCCCAACTCGATCGCCTTCTCTGTCGGGACAGCCAACTCGCCCGGACGCCCGCGCGGTTCCGGGCCGGTCCGCTCCAGCCGAGCCATCCGTTGCCGAAACGGTCTCCGACCGACAACCACTGACGTGTTGATGTCCGGAGTCCCTCCCGGTCTCCGCAACCGAAAACGACCGGCGGTCCCCGTCAGCTCGGGCGATTCACCTTGTGCTCGTCCCAGGGAAACACCAACCGTGGAAACGGCCTCCACGCCCCCACCCACTCCAGCCGGTCCCTCGCCCGGCACCATGCCTTGCTCGCTCGCCCCTCGGGTCGTCGCTACTGTCGCCGCTTCGACCTCTACGGCACCTTGCCCCGAACCGGACGAACCGCTCCCGATGCCCTCGGGCAACGCCGCGCCCGATCCGACATTCAGGCCCTCAGTCCGACTCCGCCGTCGGCGACGTCCGGTTCCGGCCAAACTGGTCACGTCGGGCGCCGGCTCGCCCCGTCGGCCGCCCACCCGGTCAGCCTTGCCAACTCCGGCTGAAATCGAAGCGCCCGCCTCAGGCTCCGCCGCTCGGTCCCCCGGCGAAGCTAGCCCCGTATCGTCGCGTCCCGAAACGCGGCCGGTGGATCCGGCGGCCACGGCGACTGCCGCCGACTCGCGCCCCGAGCCACCTTCCCGACTCGCCGCGATCCCGCTGGTGTCCGCCTGAACATCAACGCGAAGCGCAGGCCCTCGCAATCGCCTGGCCCGCCGACCGGTGCCCGACCCCGCGGCCGGCTCGGGCGAATCGGCACCACCTGCTTCGGACCGAGCGACCTGAACCACCTCTCCGGCACCTCCCACAGCCGCCTGGGCCACACCTTCGGCCGCACTTCCGGTCGCCGCCGCAGGACCGGCTACCACGTCCGAGTCGGCTCCAGGCCTCGCCCCGCCCGCACCAGCGGCCACATCGGCGGCAGCGAGCTCCTCAGACGCTTGAGCCCCCATGCGGCCACTCAGGCCGCTGGCCCCGCGAGCTGTCGGAGCAGCCACTTGAGCCGAGCTGCGTGGTGCCATCAGTCCCCGCCCTCGGCCACGCCGAGGCTCGGAACGACTGGCTACCAACTGCGATACCTCCGGTTGGCCTCCGCCACTGGCTCGCTGTCCGCCGGCATTCCCCACGACTCGAGTCACCCCCAAGTCGGCCGCCGCCTCACCGCGCATCGCCGACGTCGGTCCCGACGTGGCATCAGAAGCCGCCTGACGCTGCCCGGCCGCCGATCCAGCCGCCAGCTCCGGCAACCGCGTCGCCTTGGCCGATTCCGTCAAAGCCACGGGAGCTTCGACGGCACTCGTTCCCGCCAGCGTTGCTTCGGAACGACGTCGGGGCGTCAAGCCGCGCGACGACGGATGAAGGGCCGCGTCCGCCTCCTGAGCCCGCACGTCGGCTCGCCGAGGCAAACTGCCCGACGCCACCGCCGCCGGACTCTCTGCGGCCGCCGAGCTGCGCTGGACGTTTACCGTCTGTCCCGCACCGGCCACGCCCGTACGTCCCCGATGCACGGCCGCCGGCTGCAACGCCGCCTCCGCATTACCTTGGACTCCTCCTGCCGCCACACTCGCCAGCTCATCCACCGTCGACCCCGCTAACGCCAGCTCCGCCGACCGCCGCGGCATGGTCGCCGACCGAGCCGAAGGAACGGCCACGTCACCGGCGGAAGCCGCACGAGCTACCTGACGCGTTTGTGTCACAGGCGTCGTATTCGGCTCGGCTGCTTGTTCGGTGGGCCGCGCTTGTGGACCGGCGCGCCCCTGAGTCGCCTGCGGACTCCGACGCTGCGATAGCGCAGCCGCCGCGATTCGCGTCTGAGAAGCAGTCGACCGCGAAGCCGCCTCTACGTTCTGCGCCAGTTCGGTCGTGGGAGCCGCCAAGCGGCGCGTGTCTCGCCGTCGCGGCCGCTGCTTCCCTCCTGCCTGTGCCACCGAACGAGGCAACTCGACTTCCCGCCGTCGCGGAACCAATGAAGGCCTTTGTGGCTCGGGATCCAAAGCCACCGTGGGGCGAGCTTCCGTTTCGGTGGAAGCGGTCGTGCGCCTGCGAGCCGCCACGATTTGAGGCTGCAGATCGACTTGGGCTCGAGGTGTTCGCGATCTCGCCGAGGGAGCGTCCACCGGGGAGGATGCGACTGCCGTCTCGCGAGCTCGGCGACGCGCCATGGTGCGAGACTCGACTTGAGGAGCCTCGACGCGGCGCTCGGCGCGAGCGACACTCGATCGAACGTCAGCTCGCTCGTTGTTGGCCACGGTTCGGTTGGGCTGAGTCGATCGAGCTGCCGAAGCGCGCCCTGCGGAGGCCGCCCGTGGCTGGACCTCGGGCCGCGATGGCGAGCGGCTCGCCTGAGCGACCTTCGGCTGAGATGCTCCTGACAACGAGCGACGAGCCTCACGGCGAATCGGGGTCCGCGAGGCCTGGGCCTGAGGACTCGGCCGAGTCTGATCGCGCACGACTCGTTCAGGTTTTACCGTCGGCGTCGGCTGGGGAACCGGTCGCGGCTGCCGCTGCACCGGCGTCTCGGGACGCTCTTGAGTACGGCGGACAATCTTCTGAGGTTGGACCTTTGTTTCCGGCTCGACCGCGACCGGCCGTTCCCATTCACGCTCGGCTGGGACCGGAGTCACCTTCGGCTGAAACGTCTTGGGAATCGCCGGAGCTCGTCTTGGTCGAACGGCAGGCTCCCGCTGGACAAGCTGCTGCCGAACCCAGGCCACCATCATCGTCGACTCGAGACAGGCGATCAGAAGCACCAAATGGACGAGTATCCCGAGCACCGCGGCAAGCTGCACCGGTCGCCGGCGCCGCCCCCGATCGACGACGACGAGCCAAAACGTGGCCAATAGCGATCCCAGCGGAATCGCCACGACCCACGTCCAACTGTTGGCATACCATCGAGCGTCGTCCGGGCGGAGGTAGGCCACGGCCGTTCCCATCGCCATACCCGTGAGGATGGCCAAGGCGACGAGCGTCGGCCAGAGGCGTTCCTCGACCGGCTGAAAGCGGCGAACCTCGAGTTTTCGAACGACACGACGACTCATCCGAACCATCCGTTCCGGCTACTGCGGTGCCCGCGTGCTCACCGAGTAGTCGCTGATCCCCGCTCGATTGCAAACATTCATGACCGCCACGACGAATTCAAACGGCACCCGCCCGTCCGCTCGGATCACCACCTGCGTGTTGGCAGGATTGTCGGCGGCCGCCTGCCGCAGCCGCTCCTCCACTTCGTCCGCCCGCAACGTCTTGCCGTCAACGACGTAGTTGCCCTGATTGTCGATGTTCACGACGACCTTCGTCGTTTCTTGGGTCAGAGGCCGAGCTTCACTGGCGCTGGGCAGAGCCACCTTCAGTTGCTGATCTTCTTGCTCGAACCGAGCCGTGACCATGATGAAGATCAGCAACAAGAAGACGACGTCGATCATCGGCGTCAAATTCATCGCGCCGATCGCCGATGTCCGCTTGAACGTTACCGCCATCTCCTCTGCCTCCGGCTACGCCGCCTTGTCGGCACTCTCTCCTAATGCCACGACCCTTGAGCTCGACGAGGCGCCGGCTGTTTCCCCAGTTGCTCGTCTTCCTGCCGAAATCGCACGCGTCCCTCATAACGCTCCACGTGCGGCATCAAATGGAAAACCAACTCGTCGATCTGATGAAACAACGTCTGAAGCCGCCCTTCGAACAGGTGCGCCGCGATCGCCGAAGGTATCGCCACGATCAATCCCGAGAGTGTCGTGACCAGAGCGATGTAGATGCCTCGAGCCAACTGCTCCGCCTTGTTGATGCCCGGAGCCAACTGCGTCGTGTCGTAAAACGCCTGGATCAATCCCCACACAGTTCCCAGCAATCCCATGAGCGGCGTGACAGCGGCCGCCAAGACGAGCCAGCGGACATTCGCGTGCAACCGCTCAGCCTCCCGCTGACTCACTTCCGCCACCGTATGCTCGATCTCGCTGTGCGGCCGCCCGACTCGCAGCAACAAGGCTCGGATGACGTTGGCCGCGGCAGAGGGATAGCGCTGGCAAAGCTGATATGCCTGCCGAGGATCGAACGGCTCGTCCGAATCGAGCAACTCCCCGAGTCCGCGCACGAGCCCTCGAGGAACCACGCGGTTGCGGCGGAGCGCCAGTGCCCGCTCGATCGTGAAAATGGCCGCCAAGAGCGACATAATCACAATCGGGATCATGAAGACGCCGCCGCTGAGGAATAGGCGCCACAAGTTCATCCCGGCCCCCGGCTCGCCTTCGACCGGCGATGCCGATTCCGCGGCAGCCCCTGACGGAGCCTCGTCCGCCGAGACCGTCGGTTGTGGCCCGTCACTCGGCTCCTGCCCGGCCACCTGCCATCCAGCCGACGCGAAGAGGCTCGCCAACACGACGGCCCAACAGCCGCCCCACCATCGGCGCCGGCGGTTTCGTTCTCGATCCCATAATGCCATCATCGCCGCTCCACTTGAGGCGGGCCTCGCTCACCCCGCCCTCTGTCTCTACTGTAGCCGCGCCAGCTCGGCCAGTCGCTTGCGAGCCGCCGCCGCCACGTCGCTGCGGGGATACTTCTCCACGACATGCCGGTAAAACCGGTCCGCCTCCCGCAAATGCTGAAGCCTCTGAGCGGCCGACTGGGCCGTTCCGATTCGGACTTCATGGCACCGAGCCGCCTCGAACGCCGCACGGGCCTGCCAAGAATGAAACTCCGCCGGCGCCTTCTCGGCGCCGAAACGATACATGGCTTTTCGAAATTGCTTGACCGCCTCGTCGTACTGTTTCTGCTCGAAAGCCAATTCGCCCAACATGAATTGCGCCTGCACGGCAATGACCGACTTGGCCTCGGCCGTCGCTTGCTCCCACGCTCGGCGAGCTCCGTCGAGGTCCCCCAACTTGTGCAGGGCACGCCCGAGTTCATAGCGAGCTTCCGGCACGAGCAGCGATTTCGGGTACTCTTTCAAGAAATCCGTAAGCCACGCCTTGGCTTCCTGCCACTGCCCAAGCTGCTCGGCCGATTGGGCTCCGTGCACCAGGAGCAAGGCGGCGATTTGCGGCGTGCGAGCCGGAAACTGACGAGCCTTTTGGAAACTCTCCCATGCCCCCTCGTAGTCCTTCCGCTTGAACCGGCATTCGCCCAGCATGAACAATCCATCCGCGTAGAGTTTTCCTTGGCCGTACTGGGAAACCTGATTCGCGAACTGTTCGGCCGCTTCGGCGTACTTCCCCTGTTGATACAGCGACCAGCCCAGCTTGTACGTGGCCAGCTCCGCCACCTGGGCGTCTTTGGCCAACTCGAGTGCCCTTCGGTAAGCCGTTTCCGCATCGGACCACTTCTTCTCCGCGTAGTGACCTTCCCCGATCTGAAACCACGCCTCTCCCACCAGATCGCTCTTCGGATGATCCTTCACCAGACGCTCGAAAGACTTGAGCGACCCTTGGGCGTCGGAGGACTTGAGCGCCCAGGCGAGTTCGAACCAGACGCGATCCCGCTTCGGATAATCGGGATGTTCCTCCAGCAACTTTCGAAAGACGTTCACCGCGTCGGCAGCTCGCTTGGCATCGACCAGCGTCAATCCCTTCTCATAAAGAGCATCCGCTTTCAACGACGGTGCCACCTCGAGTTGCTCCAGCGCATCGAGATCTTCCAAAGCCCCGGAATACTGCTTCAGATGACGCCGACAGATGGCTCGAGCCAATCGAGCCTCACGGCCTGCCGATGTGTCGGGGGCCTGCTCAATCAGCGCACTCAGTTCCTTCTCCGCGTCAGCATACTTCTGCTGCCTCATCAGCGCCCATGCTTTGCCCGAACGAGCGAAGGGAGCCAATTTGCCGTCGGGATCGAGTTGCAGCGAGAGGTCGTAGGCGGCTTGCGCCTGCGCGTACGCATTCTGTTTGTAATAGAGTTCGCCAAGGCGATAGTGAGCCTGAGCCAGCCATCGCGATTTGGGGTAGTTCTTGATGAGTGACTCAAGTGTGGCAGCCGCACGCTCCGCCTGACCATTGGCCTCCTGGGCTCGAGCCAAGAACAGCAGAGCCTCATCCGCTTGAGCCCAATTGGCGTCGGCAAGGACGGACGCCTGCAGGTGTTCGGCCGCCCGTGCGTAATCCTTCTTGCCGAAATAGCTGACACCAAGCAAGAACCGCGCTTGAGCGACATCGGCACTTGGCTTCAACGAAGGAAGAAGTCGCGTCAGCGATTCGATCACTTGATCGTATTGCTTTTGGACGTACCATGCGGCGGCGCGCCGGAGCACGAATCGCGACGCATTCGGATGGTCGGGGTGCTCCTTGAGCAGTTTTTCGTATTCGGCGGCCGCCCCGTCGGCGTCTCCTGCCATGAGCCGGCTTTCGGCCAAAACGAAACGCGCATCGGCCGCTAGTTCGCTCTGTGGATACGCCTTCAAATACGCCTCGGCCTGTTGCCGAGCTTCCGCCGGGCGAGACAACTGGAGTGCGGTGACGGCCGCGTTGTAGCGAGCTTGAGGAGCCGATGGGTGTTGAGGAGCCTCATCGGCAATGCTCGCATAAAGCGTGTAGGCCTCTTCGAGTTTGCCCGCATCGAAGAGGGCATCGGCGCGGTCGAGCTTCAAGGAGACCGCCCACCGCTCGGGAGGCGACTCCGCACCGAGCTGCTCAAGCAGCTTCAGTGCCTCGGCGGGCGCCCCTTTGGCAAGATGGATCCGAGCCAACCAGTGCGCCGCTTCCCAGCGCTCAGGGCCGCCCGTCTTCACGAGCGGCGTTAGCACCTCGGCCGCCCCGTCGTGCTTGCCGGCTCGATAAAACGCCTTTCCCGCCGCCAGTCGAGCTTCGGCGGCACGAGGCGAATCGGGCCGAGCTTCGGCCAGCGCGAGGTATTGCTGACCCGCCTTTTCGAAGTCGCCCAGGTAGAACAGGCATGAGGCAGCTCCCATGGCGGCCGCCTCCGCGTCGGCGAAGCCTTCTTGATGTGCCAGCGCGTCAAAGATCTTCAACGCTTCGGCGTATTTTTTCTGAGGCACCAGCGTCTCGGCCTTGCGCAGGCGTACCGCATCGGCATCCGGATCGTCGCCACACTCTTTCAAAAACGCATCGTAGGCCGCCGTCGCCTCGGGCCATTTTTTGAGTTCTTCCAAGGCCGTACCGAGCGCGTACCAGGCATCGCAGCGCAGGGACGAGTTCGGGAAGTGATCGATCAGCGCGCGGTAGGAGGCTGCGGCCTTCGCCAGTTCCCGCAGTTCATACCAGGCCTCGCCTTGGAAATAGAGCGCTTGGTCGGCCAGTTTGCCTTTGGGAAACCGCTTGAGCTGCTGGCGGAACGTGTCGGCTGCCGCTCGGAGCTTCGTCTGGTCTCCCGCCTTGCCAAGCAGGAACCGGCTGTAGCCCAAGTGCAAGAGTGCGTCCTCGAGCAGTTCGAATTTCGGGTCCTTCGCGACCTGCGTCAAGAGCTTCTCGGCCTGATCGAACTGCTTGAGTTGGATCCGACAGACGGCCAGGTAGTGCCGCGCCTTGGGAGCCAGCGGGTCGTTTGCGTATTTCTTCAAGAACGACTGCCATTCTTCGGCAGCCAAATCGAACGCACCATTGTTCTGCAGATTGGCCGCCGACGTGTAGGCATCGAGAGCTTCCGGGGAGGAAGCCGGCGGCTCCGCGAGAACGCCCCCCCATCCGCACGCCATCCAACCAACCAGCCCGAGGATTGCCACTCGCCTGAATGCGAAAGCCGCGGCGGCCTGCCTCTTTTTCCTCCATTTTCCGTCAGTCACGCTTGTTCTCCCTACAAGTGGTTTCCCTCGAGCCGCTTCCTCGGCTCGTTTTTCACACCCTGTTCCAGCGTCCCTTTAGTGTAAGGGTTTTGGGCCGCCAGGGGAAACCTTTCCAGCGAGTGACAAACCGGCCGGCGTGGTTCCCGCTCCGTCCGCCACCTGTGCGGGGGCCTTGCAAACCACTACGAAGGTCAGGCTTTCTAGAAAACGAAAGGGCTCGCGCAAAGACGCGAGGACGCAAAGCAGGGATTAGGTAGGGCATAGAAAATGGGAACGCACGACTAGCCCGCATCCCATCCTCGTTCCAAAAATGCCCCTCTGCGCTCTTTGCGGCTTGGCGAGAGAAATCTCGTCAGGCTAGAAAGCCTGAGCTACGTGCTTTACCGACCATCTCACGAGAGAGTCTGCTCGGACGGGATCGGCTGATGCATGCGGACGCTTCCATGGCTCGAGGTTCGTACGACCTCCAACCTACGCCACCCGGCTGAAATCTTCACTAACACTCACCGAACGGACACAGATAACTTGGCGACTCCAAAAGCAACGCGAAGCCACGGTGCTCTCTGTTTGCGCGAACGATTTCGGCCAATTCGCATTGGCGCCGTCGCTTGATTTAAGATCAGTGGAGTCTTTCCACTCGAATCACCTTGAGCGTGTCCCCCGATAATGTTACTGCGATTTCACTGTATGGCACAACGGTCCCAATCACAACTCGGCTGAATGTAACCGTGTACCACATCACACGGCCGTCACCTGTTGCCACGAACTCCACGGTGTAATCCATCTTCTCTGGACAAACCATCGGGAAGGTCTTTTTTGCTTCGTGCGATGCCAACCGCACGATCCCCAGGAAAGACTCTTGAACCTGTCTCGCCAAGAAAGTCCTCTGTTGTTGGTGCGGGACCCTCGAAGGAGCATCCTGATCAGACACGTCCTCACTAGCGTCCACGGCTGCCTCCTGCGCTCTCACCATCGCTAGAAGGCTCTCAAAGTCGATGATATTTGGACCGCCCCCCGGACCGTATGGAATACGCCTATTTGAAGGAGCTCAGACACCGCCTACCACCTCGTAACAACGGAATGCACTCGGAAATCTCGACCGGACAGGACCACCAGTACCCCACCGTCAAGTCGGAAACCCTTCGGCGGTTGAGGACGATAAAACTCAACTTCATACGTTTCAGGAAGGTTGGCCTGACCGCACGTCATTCTAATAACGCATCTCATTTTCCGAACGTCCATGCCCGCTTTCTTCCAAGCTGCCCTCTCTGCCCGTGCCCTGATATCACGAAATGCTGCTCTGACCTTCAGCGCGTTATGGGTTTCCTGTACGCTCCGAGAGTCTACACGAGCCAACGAACGGCCTTGAGTCATGCACAGCGCCAAGGCCAGTGCCAGCGGCAGAAGGCCGACCAGACTCCAACGGAAAAACGCACTACGCGGAATGTTGCCTGAACTCATCGATGGTCAGCCCTTCGCATGTTGGTCGTATCACGACACGAAATCATCTCGTCTGCTCGATCCCTCATCGCGAATTCGGTTGGATGGCGTCGCCTCCCAACGTCGCTCGAATCGCATTCTCAATGTCTCGAAGGTCATCGCTCAATGTCCGCGGAGGCCGAGAACAGATCTCTGTAACCGTCAGATCAGCACTGGAAATGACCAAAATGTACCGCGCGCCTCGGACGAACTCTCCTGGCGGCGGTTCCGCCTCAAACAACACCACATACCGAGAGCTCGTCGCTTCGCTGCAATCGCATTCTACGCGGACGCTGCAACTGAGTGACTCAACCGGAACGTTTGGAAATGCTCGCTTCAGGTGACGCGATGCGACGGACAAGAGCGTTTCTATTGCATCACGCGTCGCTTCGAATTGGATCGATCCACCATCCTGTGAATGTACAGCGGCAGACTGGCCGGGATTGGTCGCCCCCGACAGCACAAACGCCCCGATGCCGATGAATCCCACTATCGTCGAACGACCAAGCACAGAGACGATCACTCGCTTCATGGGAAGTTTCTCCAGTCTTGGATCTCCCTGAGGCGGATGGCGTGAAGAAGACACCGGACTCCTGCGTGACCACTCCCGTAGGTCAGGCTTTCCAGCCTGACAAGATTTCTCTCGCCAAGCCGCAAAGAGCGCAGAGAGGATTTTCTAGAAAAAGGATGGGAATCGGGTTAGTCGTGCGTTCCCATTGTCTATGCCCTACCTAATCCCTTCTTTGCGTCTTCGCGTCTTTGCGCGAGACATTCCCAGCGTCTTTGCGCGAGGCATTCTCCGCAACTCGGCGTTACACGACTTCTCGTCCCATGACGGTGGCCAGTTTCCGGATCGATGCCATGAGGGCTTCGAACTGCGGGAAGGTCATCGACTGGGCTCCGTCGGAGAGGGCTCGGTCGGGATCGGGGTGGACTTCGACCATGATGCCGTCGGCGCCGGCGGCCAGAGCGGCCATAGCCATGGGAGTGACATACTCGCGTCTTCCCGTTCCATGACTGGGATCGACGATGACCGGCAGATGGGAGTATTGCTTGACGGGAGGGATGATCGATAGGTCGAGCGTATTGCGGCTGTGGTCCGCAAAAGTCCTCACGCCTCGCTCGCACAACACGACCTGCTTGTTCCCTCCGGCCAAGAGGTATTCGGCGGCCATGAGCCATTCTTCGAGTGTCGCGGCGATGCCTCGCTTAAGCAGCACGGGGCGAGATGCGCGCGCGACCGCCTTCAGGAGCGTGAAGTTCTGCATGTTGCGGGCTCCGATCTGGAGCATATCCGCAGCCGCTTCAACCATTTCGACCTGACTGGCATCCATGACCTCGGTCACGACTCCCAAGTGGTACTCTTGGCCGACGGCTCGGAGGATTTCGAGCCCCTTTTCGCCGTGACCCTGAAAGCTATAGGGACTCGTGCGAGGCTTGAAAGCTCCTCCACGCAGCAAGCGCACCCCTTGATCTCTCAGAAACTTCGCCGTCTCGCGCATCATCGATTCGTTTTCGACCGAGCAGGGACCGGCGATGACGGCAAAGGTTCCCGGGCCGAACTGACTGAACGGAAGTCGCACGACGGTGTCGTCGACATGCATCTCCCGACTTGCCAGTTTGTACGGCTTGGTGACGCGAATCAGTTCCAGCACGCCCGGCATGCCGGCCAGTACGCTCGGATCGATGGCCGCCGTGTTTCCCGTGATGCCGATGGCAGTTCGCGTGGCTCCCGGCATCGGGTGAGCCTTCAGCCCCAGCTCTTCGATCCGTTCGACGACGGCATCGATTTGAGGCTGCGGTGCCTGGCGCTGCATGACGACGAGCATAGTCGAGCCCTATCTGTTATCCGAACAATGAAGTCTTGAATTCACGGGGGCGTTTTCGAGTTGCGCTGTGCCTGTCTCAGCAAGTCGCGAAGGAGCGCTCGTTGCAGATTCTCCAAGCCGTTGCGGTAGCCTACCCATAGGCCTCGAATGACGCCGTCTTCGTCCAAGATGATCGTCGTGGGATACCCAAAGTCGCTCAGGCCCAATTCGGCGATCCGCCGACGTGTGACTTGTTCCGGGTCGAAAGCGACGGATGGTCGGACATCGAACTGCGAAAGATACTCCGTCGTCATTTCCCGAAGCTTCTTAGCCGATTGTCCGGGCGACCCTTCGCAACTCACGAGGATCATTTGGAAGTTGGAATCGCCTCGGAATTCCTTGTACAGATCGATCAGATGAGGCATCTCGAGGCGACAGGGCGGGCACCATGTTCCCCAGAAGTTGATTAATGTGACTTTTCCGTGAAAGTCCTCTTCTGTAATGATGGGAGCGCTCTCTTCCAGTGGTTCCAGACGGACTTGTGTTAGACGTGTGCCGACAAGCGGATGAGCCGTTCCTTCTTTGTAACTCAGGCGGTGTCGCTCCATCCAGGCGACACCGATGACGATGACTCCGACGATCAAGATCACTAGCAGGCGGCTGTGACGGCGCGTAAAGGGTTCTTGCGCATCCTCGCTCTCTACTCGTTCCGGCTCATCCACGACGCAGAACCTCCCATTCACGAGTCAACGGAACCCGCCGTAGATCGTTCGTAATCTTGCACAGTGTTTCGAGCGGGTCACGGCTGTTCCACACGGCCGATGAAACGGCGACGCGTCCGACGCCGGCATCGATGAGTTCTGCAAGGTTGTCCGGAGTGATTCCCCCGATGGCGAAGAGGGGCAGGGGAGAACGCTCGGTCATCCGCTCCGTTTCGACCGGTCCCACGAATTGGGTGAAGTCCTTCGTAGGAGTCGGGAAGACTGGACCGAATCCGACGTAATCGGCTCCCTGCTGGACCGCAGCCGACAGTTGGCCCACTTCGTGAGTCGAGACGCCGACGAGTCGAGTCGGGCCGACGATCCGCCGGGCTTCGGCGGCGGGAAGATCCTCTTGCCCCACATGGACGCCGTCGGTATCGGCGATAGCGGCGATGTCGGGCCGGTCGTTGACGATGACCAACAAGCCCTGCGGGCGGACTCGACAGAGTTCTCGCGCTGCCCTCAACAGCTCCCGATCGTCGGTCTCCTTGTCCCGGAGCTGAATCATGGCGGCGCCGGCATCGAGGTAGGCTTCGACTTGAGGCACGATCTGATCGAGGACCTGGCGGCAGTCGGCCAGGAGGCACACTCGGACATCTGCTAGCGTGCCGTGCCGTTCGGGCTGCCCAAAGGTACGTTGTTCGAGCGCATAAACGGCATACCGCAATTGTTCGAAGGAGTCGGAAAGCCCCGGACAGACGAGTTTCGAGTACTCCTCAAGGCACCGCAGGGCCTGGCTGGCGCGAGCTGCGGCGGCTCGAGCCACATCGGCGGGCTGCTCCCTGCGGTGTTCCGACTCGGTCGTTTCCCGAGTCCCCGGGTCTTCCTCGACGTTCCTGGCTGCGAGTCGTCGTTCCCACGGAAGGCGGTCCAGAACCGAGGCGAGTTGGTGTCGAGCCTCCTTGAGACTTGCGGTGAGTGGTGGGGATTCCCGAACGAACCGGACATACTCTTCCCAGGTCCGAAGAGCTTCGGCGCAGCGGTTGGCGTTGGCGTCGAGGATCCGCCAGGCAGCGTGGGAAGTCGGGTCGGATGGAGAGGTCGGTTCGAGGGACATAGCTGGATGACGGGAGGGGTCACCAAAATCATCGGGACAAGGCCACTCGGACATGGTCCGTCGCATGCGAGGTCGCACGGTTGCGCCAATCTTGAGGATAACGCGTGTGGCACGGACGGGCGAGCGGGTGACGGGGAGAAGCGGTGGGGCGGCGCGGCGACCCTACCTGCGACGTCGGTTGTAAGGGAAGTGGGCAGGGAACCGGTGGACCCAGCGAGCGTCTTACCTTGCTGATAAGCCGGGAGGGGGCTAGAATTTGGCAGCGCAGCGCCCGGACATTTTGGGGAAGCGGGGGTGGTTCATGCTAGCGGTGGCCCTTGTTTCTGCGGAGTGGAACGGAATACTTGAAACAGAGGTTCGGGCGCGAAACTGCCCGGGAGGGACACGAGGAAGTTTCCGTGACGGCGGAGTGTCTTGGGTTTTGAAGAGACAATAACAGCGAAAAAAAACGAACGACGTGGTCGCCGCGGCGACCGCATGAGAGGAATCGATCGATGTACGAACGTTTTACGGATCGCGCTCGCAAGGTGATGCAGCTGGCCAATCAGGAGGCCCAGCGGTTCAACCATGAGTATATTGGCACCGAGCACATCCTGTTGGGGCTGGTGAAGGAAGGAAGCGGCGTTGCCGCCAACGTTCTGAAGAACCTCAACGTGAATCTGCGCAGCATTCGTCTCGAGGTGGAAAAGCTGGTTCAGAGCGGGCCGGAGATGGTCACGATGGGCAAGCTCCCCCAGACGCCTCGCGCCAAAAAGGTCATCGAGTACGCCATGGAGGAAGCTCGGAACCTCAACCACAATTACGTTGGCACCGAACACATTCTGTTGGGGCTTTTGCGCGAACATGAGGGCGTGGCCGCTCAAGTCTTGATGAACCTCGGACTGAAACTCGAAGACGTCCGCGAAGAAGTCCTCAATTTGCTCGGTCACGGCCTGGAAGGTGGCGAAGGGGGCGAGCGCGGCGGCACCGAGGGATCGGGGAGCGAATCGAGCAGCTCGTCGTCTCGAGGCGGACGTTCGCGAACACCGGCTCTGGACAGCTTCGGCCGCGACCTGACGGCGATGGCTCGCCAAGGGAAGCTCGATCCGGTCATCGGTCGTGAACGAGAGATCGAGCGGTCGATCCAGATTCTTTGCCGGCGCACCAAGAACAATCCCGTGTTGCTTGGAGAAGCGGGTGTCGGCAAGACGGCGATTGTCGAAGGTTTCGCTCAGCGCGTCGTGGCCGGCAATGTGCCCGAGCTCTTGGCCGACAAGCGTATCGTGGTGCTCGATCTGGCCATGATGGTGGCCGGTACCAAGTATCGAGGCCAGTTCGAGGAACGCATCAAGGCGGTCATGAACGAAGTGCGGCGCGCGAAGAACACGATTCTGTTCATCGACGAGTTGCATACATTGGTGGGTGCCGGTGGTGCCGAGGGCGCGATCGATGCCGCGAACGTGCTCAAGCCCGCTCTGGCGCGTGGCGAGATCCAGTGCATTGGAGCCACAACGCTGGATGAGTATCGCAAGTACATCGAAAAGGACAACGCGCTCGCTCGCCGTTTCCAAGAGATCGTGGTCGAACCGACGACGAAGGAAGAGACGATCGAGATCCTCAAAGGGTTGCGAGAGCGTTACGAGGAGCACCATCGCGTGCAGATTACCGACGATGCGATCAAGGCGGCGGTCGAGCTGTCCGAACGCTACATTACCGCTCGGTGCCTCCCCGACAAGGCGATCGACGTGATCGACGAAGCGGGCGCCCGAGTGCGGCTCCGGTCGATGACGCGTCCCCCGGACTTGAAGGAGCTGGACGAGGAGATCGAGCGTCTCAACAAGGAAAAGGAAGACGCGGTCGCCAACCAGGACTTCGAGAAGGCAGCGGCACTGCGCGACCAGGCCGACAAGCTCCGAAAGAAGAAGGAGACGATCACGCGCGAGTGGCGTGAGAAGTCGCGCGAAACGGATGGCGTCGTGGACGAAGAAGTCATCGCGGAAGTCGTCTCGAAGATGACCGGCATCCCGCTCACGCGGCTGTCGACCGAGGACAGCCTGCGGTTGATGAAGATGGAAGAGGAATTGCACAAGCGGGTGGTCAGTCAGGATGCGGCGATCAAGGCGGTCTCCAAGGCGGTGCGTCGCAGCCGCAGTGGCTTGAAAGATCCTCGCCGGCCCACCGGCTGTTTCGTCTTCGCCGGGCCGACCGGCGTCGGAAAGACGCTGTTGGCCAAGGCACTCGCCGAGTTCATGTTCGGGGATCAGGAGGCATTGATCCATATCGACATGAGCGAGTATATGGAGAAGCACAACGTCAGCCGGCTGATCGGTGCGCCTCCTGGCTACGTCGGCTACGAAGAAGGCGGGCAGTTGACCGAGAAGATCCGGCGCCGGCCCTACGCCGTGGTGCTGCTCGATGAGATCGAGAAAGCCCACCCGGACGTCTTCAATATGTTGTTGCAGGTGATGGAAGAGGGCCGGTTGACCGATAGCTTCGGACGCAACGTCGACTTCCGCAACGTCATCTTGATCATGACGACCAATGCGGGGGCCGAGGCGATCAAGAATGAGTCGGCTTTCGGGTTCCAGCGCCCTGACGACGATGCGTCCTACGAGAGCATGCGGGAGCGAGTCACGGAGCAGATCGAAAAGGTCTTCCGGCCGGAGTTCCTCAATCGACTCGACGACGTCATCATCTTCCGGCACCTGACGAACGATGACCTCAAGGACATCATCGACCTCGAGTTGAGTCAGGTCCGTCAACGGCTGGCCGAACGGGGCCTGCAGTTGGAGTTGACCGATGATGCCAAAGAGTTCCTGATCAAGGAGGGATGCAAAAACCTCGATTACGGAGCTCGTCCCTTGCGTCGCGTCATCGAGAACCGCATCGAAGATCCTCTATCGGAAGAGCTGCTCAAGGGCGAGTTCTCCGGCAAGGACCGGATCGTCGTCGAAGCGGTGTGGGACGACAACCACGAGAAGATCCAGCGGCTCGAGTTCCAGAGCTTCGCTTCGCCACAGACAGACGAGCCGGTCGGAGCCGTTTCCGGAGAAGAGGGAGCCAGCGAGGGCCAGTCGAGCGAAGAGGACTCGAGCGGCGCTTCGTCCTGACGCACCGTCGGCGTGCGGGGCTTGGGGGAATTTGTTTTGCCAGTGATCGGCTGCCATGACCCCATGCCGTGATACTC
This sequence comes from Planctomycetaceae bacterium, assembly GCA_015490875.1. Taxonomy (GTDB): domain Bacteria; phylum Planctomycetota; class Planctomycetia; order Pirellulales; family Pirellulaceae; genus S141-3. Next base: position 6,227 of record WFWZ01000426.1, on the reverse strand, counting down.
CGACTGTTTGTTCGTGTCGCCTATCGTCGCGCGGGCGACTCGTCCGCGGAACAAGTGTTTCGGTTCCTGGTCTTGTGCCCGTCTTTGTCGAACACAGGATCTTCTTTTGGTGCCGGTACTTTCTCCTGCGGCGCTTCGCGCGCCCTGTCACGTGGCCACGCCGCTTGGCGACGCTCGGGCCCGACTTCTATGTTGGTTCCAGTCTGATGGACTCGCGTGATTCGGCGCTTGAGACCTGGTCGCTCGTCGCATCGCATTTCGAGCGTGGCATTGCATTGGCCGAAGAATATCCATTTGTGGTTCGCGACGCGATGATGATCAGTCTAAGCCGTGGTCTTACGGTGACTGCGCGTTGGCCGGGCGTTCGGCACATGATGATGTGCGAGGTGTATCTTCGAATCGATCATGGTCCATCGTACGACAGACAAGAGGTGTCGAAGTGTGTCGGAGAGTACAAGACGCTCGTGGAGCAAGTCTTGTGCTCTTTGGCAGAAATGACCAAAGCCTCCGAGTGACTATGTGCTACGTGGCACTGATGGCGCGACTTCATAGGATTGGGCGAGGCTCCTGCCGAGCCGAGATGTGCCGTGGATCTGTCACGGAGCGCAGCGTGGAATACATTCGGCAGCGAAGGTGCGCCTACAGCAGAGTCTAGGGGAGGCGACGCCCCACTAGCGGCACAGCGTCGCCCTGGGTAAGATTGCGCACTTCAGCCAGGAGTCCGGCGAGATCTTTCGCCGGTCGAAGTCCGCCATATACCAAAGGAGGAATGCAAGATGGGACGTCCCGGTGCCGTTACGTTCATGGGGAATCCGTTGACACTGGTCGGTGAAGCCGTTCAGGTCGGACAAGCCGCGCCCCCGTTTACCGCTCACTATTTCGACGGGTCGCTGCAAACGCTCTCCCTCGAGGACCTCAAGGGCAAACCGACGCTTCTGAGCGTCGTGCCGTCGCTCGACACGGGCGTGTGTCAGACTCAGACGAAGAAGTTCAACGAGGAGCTGGCTGCGCTGGGCGATCAGGTCAACGCGGTCACGATCAGCCTCGATCTCCCCTTCGCTCAGAATCGCTTTTGCGGCGATGCGGAGATCTCCAACATGAAGACCGTGAGCGACTATCAGAACCGCGAGTTCGGAACGAACTGGGGGATGCTGATCGATGAGCTCAAGTTGCTGGCTCGAGGTGTTTTCGTGCTCGACAAGGACGGCAACGTCGTCCACGCCGAAGTCGTTTCGGAAGTGACGAACGAACCCGACTACGGGAAGGCGATGGAGGCACTCAAGGGGCAGCTCGGCTAGTCGCTCGACCAGCGAGAACTCACTCGCTGGTTTCCGAAGGGCACATTCAGACCTCGGCCGGCTGATGTTGGTCGAGGTCCTTTTCTTGCGCTTGGAAGGCTTGTCCGATGTCGAGCCCTAGTCGACAAGATAGGGAATTCGGGCTACCCGATCCGCTCGTGACGATTTGGCAAATTGGTCTTCCTGGGCGACGCTGGGACGGACTGACTCTTAACATGGTTTTCATATTCGGTTTGTGCCGTCTGTGCCGATGATAGGGGCGGGAGGAGGGACCCGAGCCGCCTCAAGCGCGGTACCGGGCGCCCGGCCTGCTCTGTGGATTGACCATGTCATGCGAGTCTAAACATAGGGGTTAGTGCTCGATGAGTAAGGCAGACGGGGGGTGGCTCCGTGCGCCATGGGTGTGGACGCTGCTCTTGTTAGGTTGTTGGGGGATGCCACTGGTCGCTCAGACGTTTCCAGCCGGGGCACCGATGGATCCAGCGAGGGGCTTTGGCGGCGAGCCGGGATCCACGATGGTCACTGTCTCGGCGGCCAGCCTGGAAAACATCTTGCAGCGCCTCGAGGCCCTCGAGGCTCAGCAGGCGAAGGCGGCGGCACCGGAGTGGGAGGACGTTTCGAGTCAGAAGTTCACGGTCAAGGTCGGCGGCCGGATCATGGGGGACTACATCATGTTTCCCACGAGGCACGCTCCGCAAGATTTCCAGAACTACGTCGAACTTCGGCGACTTCGGCTCTTCATGGCTGGCGAAGGATACGGGGTTTACTTCTACAAGTTCGACCTCGGGTTCGAGCCGGAAGCCAACGAAGACGAGCCCGATTCGGCTGTTGCCGTCAAGGACATCCTCATTGGGGCTCGAGACGTACCGTGGCTCGGCAAGGTAGAACTCGGCTACGTCAAGATGCCGTTCAGCCTCGAGGTCCTCACCAGCAGCAAATACATTTCCTTCCTGGAACGAGCGCTACCGACCAACTATCTGCCGGTTCGGAAGCTCGGTTTTCGCTCCACCAATCACTCGGCCGACGAGTCGCTCTTCTGGCAATGGGCGGTCTTTTTCGACGATTTCGATGCCATCGAGCACCAGCGTGTCGGGGATGCTCAAGGAGTCAGCGTTGTCGGTCGAGCCGTCACCACGCCCTACTATTGTCAGGATGGCCGGTATTTCGTGCACTTGGGACTGATGGGCAATTGGACGAGCGATCGCAATCATCGACTTCGGATGCGCACTCGTCCGGAAACTCACGAGGGTCCGAGATTCGTCGACAGCGGGACGCTGTTGGTCGACGATTACTTCGACATGGGAGCGCAAATGGCCGTGAACTGGGGGCCGTGGTCGGTACAAAGTGAGCTCTTTTGGAGGCACACGCAAGGCCCGGCGGGCAACTATGACTTCTATGGTGCGTATGCCTTCGCATCGTACTTTATCACTGGCGAACACCGGGCGTACAAGCGAAGTGCGGCTCACTTCGATCGGCTCAAGCCATACACGAACTTTTGGATGGTTCGAGGCCAGGACGGTGTCGACTGGGGCTGGGGGGCCTGGCAGATCGTTGCTCGCTGGTCCTTTTACGACGTCTCCAATGCGCCGCTCCAGGGCACCCTCCCCGTTCCCGACAATCCGTACGCGGGCGTCGAAACGAATTTCGCCGTCGGTGTCAACTGGTACTGGAATCCCTATGCTCGAGTGATGCTCGATTGGACCTATGCCTGGGCCGACTACAACCATACGCCCAACGGTGAACTAAGTATCCTGGGCATGCGATTCCAGGTGGATTGGTAAGCGAAACCATCGCAGTAAAGTGAAGCTTTCCAGATGAGCGACAGATCTATGGCACATCGTCTTTGGCGATGCCGGCAGATCTCCACAAGAGCTGAGGAATATATCGTATGAAGACGATGCTCAACACTCTCTTCATCGCCATGGTGGTTCTGACGGCAGCTTCGTTCCAAACGGGGCTTGCCGGCGACGCGGGCGAGTGCGACCGATGCGGTCACGGCGGTGGCCGCAAAGTGTGTCGTTTGGTGTGTGAGAAGAAGACGATCGAGTTGCCTTGTTACAGCAGCAAGTGCGAGACCTTCTGTGTCGGCGGCCCCTGCAAAATGGGCTGCAAACACGGGGATGGCCGGCATGGCAATGGGTGTTGCAGCGACAAAGAATGCACCTCGTGCCGAACCGCCAAGCGATTTGGCTATCAGGAGACGATTCCTGGCTGTCCGAAACAGTTCACCCGGAAGGTGCTGCTGCGTAAGAAAGTGAAGAAGGAAGTGACGATCTATCGGTGGGTCGTCGAGGATCTATGCAAGGAATGCGAGGAGAAGGCGGCCTCGACACCGGTTCCCACTGAGGCGCGCGTTCCGGCGCCGGCTTACGTCTCGCAAAGCCGCGAAGGCGGTATCTCGCCGAGGCGCGGAGGAGGTATCTCGCAAAGCCGCAGAGAGCGCGGAGAGGGGATTAGGGGTGAATAACAAGTCTCCCGGTGTGTCTTCTCGCGCCGAGCTTGCTGCTTACGGCTAGAAGTTCTCAGTCAGAATCCCAAACCTTTTTCTTTCTCTTGGCGTTCTTTGCGTCTCCGCGAGAACCCCCTTTGCGTCTTGGCTCTCCTCCGCGTCCTGGCGGGAGTGCCTCGCTGAGCCGCAGAGAGCGCGGAGTTGGATTAAGGCTGACTGTTGGCAGGGGAACGAACCGCCTCGAGGCAGAAAACCTCTCCGTTGGATCCGGTGACATAGAGGCGGCGCTCAGCAACGGCCATGCCGTCCCATCGGACGAGGCCCGGAAGATCGATGGTCGAGAGCGTCTTGCCGTCTTTCTTGGAGAGAACGAGGACACGCGTTCCCATGCGGCCCGCCCAGGCTGCCTCCTGCTTTTTCAATTCGGCTTCGACGGTGGCGTCGCGTCGAGTCAATCGTTCGAACGTTTCTTCCTCGTCGATGACATCGGGAGGGCCGGCGACGATGAGTCGATTGCCGGCCGACACGATCGCTTCGACGAAGATCGGCAAGTCGCGCGTCCACCGGTACCGAACGTAACTCACGTTGCTGCGGCCTCGGTTGCGGAAACGCAGCGCTTCCCCATAACGCCCTTGGACGGCAATCGCACGCCGAATGGTCGCTGCATTCTTCCGGCCGCTTTCATCCTCAGCTTTTCCTTTTGTGAACGAGAACTGCAAGACAGCCTGAGCACCGGAAAGGGGTTGTGTCGGATCGGTTGTGCGTGCCGCCAGTTCTTTGGGGCTCACCGTCCCGTGCGAAATAGCGAGATGGTCGATCACCCCACCAAAGCCATTGGGCGAGCGGTAGTCGCCGACGGTGGAACGGAGGTCGGCGCCGATCTGCAAGTTTTCGGCGGGTTGCTGCAAAGGAGCGGCGGCTCGGGATGTGGCTACTTGTTTGCCATCTACGAAGAGGCGCATGGTGCCATCGCGGGTAAGGACGCCAGCGAGGTGAACCCAGCGGCGCGTGGCCGGATCCCGTGCGGCAGCGACGGCCAGCTTTCCGTCGGAACGCACCAGGAACCTCGGGCGGCCCTGCCGAAAATCGAGCGCATATCCGTAGTTGCTGCCACCATGGGCGAGCACCGTGCCGCTGGGCCGCTCAGCGTAGACCCATGCTTCCACGACGAGGTCTTTCCCCTTGGGATTGAGTGAGGCGGTCTTGGGGACCAACACGTGCGCGGGTCCTTGCCGAGCGCTCTGCCTGGCTTGCGCCGGGACTTCCGGCGGCTCCTTGGAGGCTCGGAAGAGTTGATGCTCCAGCACCGTCGTCCATCGGTAATACTGCGGCTTGCGGGCGAAACCGAACACGGAGTCGTCATCGACCACGAGAAGTCTCCCGGAAGGGGTGAATCGGCCAGCCTGGTAGTAGCCGGCGTGACCTCCCGCGAAATGCCTTCCCCACACCCAGTAGCCGCGATGAAACCAACTATCGTCGAGGAAGCCCAACGGAGCGAACAGGTGGATGCCGTCGCCACGCTGAGCGGCTCCCGTAGCGACGGGATCTCCCGACGGAGGAGCGATCTCGAGGCGATTTCCGTCGCGGTCGAGTTTTTGCGAACGCATATAGAGATACTTTCCGTCGGTGGTCAGGATATCGGGAAGTCCGACGGGCATATTCAAGACCTTGATGTAGTCGGCATCCTGGAGCGGCTTGCCGGTGGCTGGGTCGATTTCATTGAGTAACGATTCGTGGAGGAGTCGGCCGCTGGTTGCGTCCAGACGCAAAAATCGCAGGCCTCCATCGAGGAACGTGGAACGGCCGGCGACGAAGCAGACCTCTCCTCGGTCGACGAGAACCGAACCATGGACCGGCCAGACTGACTCGACTTGTTCCATCGCCACCAGGCGCATGTCCCGAGGGGCCGCCCGAAACTTCCATACGAGCTCGCCGTCCCGATCTCGCAAGCAGTAAACGTATCCGTCGGCACATCCGAAATAAACGCGTCCGGCAGACCAGGTGGGTGGCGAGTCGATTCGGCCTCCGGCGGTGAAGGACCAGCGGGGCTTGCCTGTTTGGGCGTCCAAGGCGTGAAGCGTGTGGCGGTCGATTTGCGCGACGAAAAGCAGTCCTTGGGCGATTGTCGGAGCCGTGAGCCGACCTTCGAGTTGCCGGTGCCAACGTTGTGTCAGCTCGTCCCCCGCCAGGCCGTCAGAGTGGTGCCCGAGGCGTTGGGAGGTGCCTCGGTAGGTCGGCCAGTCGGCCTGCCGCGCTTCGGCCGCGGGTGCCTCGGCATCGGCGTCGTAGGCCGGCCCGTGCGTCAGCCGATCCGGACCCGGGGTGGACGCTTGTTGTCGGGAAGGAGACTGAGGAGCCAAGGCGTTGAGTCCCCACAGCTTGGTTTCCGGATAGCAGGCGCAGTCATGGGGCGGCGCATAGATCAGGCCATTGCTGGGGAGGATACCGAAGAGGCAGCCGCCGCGCACCCAGTGGTGGAT
>WFWZ01000425.1 GCA_015490875.1 Planctomycetaceae bacterium | reverse complement strand
TGGCACGTCGAGAAAAAGAAGTAGGATTTCCGCGAAAGTCGGATCCTGGCATGTGCTTTCTCTAGGTCTTTGTCTTCGCTTCGCCGTGAGTTCTCTCGCGAGGCCCGACGGACGAAACGCCGCACGGATGTCATGGCCAAACACTGGCGTATATTCGGGCACGACCTGAGCCGGATCGCCCAGTTGGAGCGGTCGGCGGGTGTGCCTCCGATCGTGGCTCAATTGCTCCTGCGTCGCGGCATTGATGACCCGGATGCCGCAAGGATGTTCCTCGAGGCTCGATTGACCCAATTGCGGCCTCCCGAGCAACTCCCAGGCGTCCCAGCGGCGGTTGAGGTAATCGTTCGGCATTTGCGAAGTGGAAGCGCGATCGTGGTCCACGGAGATTACGACGCCGACGGGATGACCGCCAGTGCCATCCTCGTGGGGTGTTTGCGGGCGCTCGGTGGGCAAGTCGAGGCGTTCGTACCCAACCGGATGGAAGAAGGATACGGACTTCATCCGGAAACGATGCGGCGGCTACGGGAGCGGGGAACTGAGCTCGTGATTTCGGTCGATTGCGGCATCGGCAGTCTCGAGGCGGCATCGGAGGCCGCAAGGTTAGGGATGGACCTCGTCGTTACCGACCACCACACGATCTCCGATCAACTTCCTCAGGCGGCCGCCATCGTCCATCCCCGTCTCCCCGGCCACTCCTATCCGTTCGACGGATTGTGTGGTGCGGGAGTCGCTTTCAAGTTGGCGTGGGCGCTGTGCAAGGCGGTGGAGGGACAGGAGCGCGTTTCGAGTCGGCTGCGCGCGTTCCTCCTGCAGGCAGTGGGGCTTGCCGCACTGGGAACGGTCGCTGACGTCGTACCCCTGATCGACGAAAACCGGATACTCGTGAAGCAGGGGGTAGCCAGTCTGGCTCATGCGGCGCCCCTTGGACTCCAGTCCCTTTTCGCTGTGACGGGGTTGGATCGAAAGTCGTCCCTGTCGGCCGAGGACTTGGCGTTCACGATCGCCCCGAGACTCAATGCGGCGGGGCGACTGGGACAAGCCGCTTTGGGTGTCGAGCTCCTAACAACCGAATCTTCCGAGCGAGCCGCTTCGTTGGCTCAGTATCTGCACGAGCTCAACCAGACTCGCGATAAGCTCGAACGCCGGATCTATCTCGCGGCGAAGAAAGAAGCCGAGGAGCGATTCAATCCGATTGAGGATCCGGCGCTCGTGCTGGCTGGCGCCGACTGGCACCCAGGGGTCATTGGGATTGTGGCCGGCCGGCTGGCGGAAAAGTACCACCGGCCTGTCATTCTCATCAGCCTTGATCCGGCCAGCGGACAAGCAGGTGTCGGCTCATGCCGCAGCCCTGCCGGACTGCACCTTCATGAAGCGCTGTCTGCCTGTTCGGAATACCTGTTGGGATATGGCGGGCACGCGGCAGCCGCCGGGTTGCAGATCGCGCCCGATCGGGTTGACGCCTTCCGCGCTGCTTTCTGCGAGTATGCCGCTGAGGCGGTGGCCGAGGAGGACCGAGTGGCGGAGATCGAGATTGATGCCGAAGCCATCTTGGCTCAGTTGACACTTCCCGTTGTCCAACAGATCGAGCAACTGGCGCCGTTTGGTACGGGCAATCCCCGTCCGATCCTGATGGTGAGCAGGGTCTGCTTGGCGGAACCTCCCAAGCGAATCGGCCGCGGCGAGCGACACTTGGCGCTGCGCGTCGACCAGGGAGGTTGTCGACTGCGCGGCGTCGCTTTCGGCCACGGAGAGTGGGCTGAGCCTTTATCCCAGGTGAGCGGGCCGATCGACTTGGCGTTTCGGCCAGTGATCAATGAGTTCGCGGGCCGTCGTTCGGTCGAAATGCATGTCGTCGACTGGCGGGCTTCAGAACAGGTGGCAAGGAGTCCGTCCCTAGCGCGAGCTCAGTAACGGCGATCCTGTCTGCGACTTTTTCGCGAAAAACGTACCTCGGGGATTTCTTGGCCAAGCCTTTTCCGTGGTACGGCAGTTGCAGACCTCCGTGTTTTGGCGCAGGTTCACGGCCGGGGAGGTTTTGGCGGAGCCTCGTGGAGAATTTGCGGCCATGACAAAGTCACCTACCGAACGTGAACGCCAGTCAATGGTCACCCAACAGTTGGCAGCTCGAGGGATCACCGACCCACGTGTCCTCGAAGCGATGTCGCGTGTTCCTCGAGAGTTCTTCGTGCCGGCCGCTTCGCGACATCTGGCTTATGCCGACTCGGCACTCCCGATCGACTGCGGGCAGACGATCAGTCAACCGTACATCGTGGCGCTCATGACCGAGGCTCTCGAGCTCTCGGGAGACGAAAAGGTTCTCGAGATCGGGACCGGTTGTGGGTATCAAACGGCCGTGTTGGCCGAGTTGACGCCACGTGTTTACACGATCGAGCGGCACGCCGACTTGAGCCGCGCAGCACGCCGGCGCCTCGAGTCGCTGGGATACGACACGATCCACTACCGCGTGGGCGATGGAACGCTAGGGTGGCCCGAAGAGGCGCCGTTCGACCGGATCCTGATCACGGCGGCAGCACCTTCGATTCCCGAGTCCCTTTGGGAGCAACTGAGAGAGGGTGGCATTGCCGTGGCACCGCTGGGAGGCGCCTGGTCGCAGCGTTTGGTGGCGCTGCGGAAAGAGCATGGCGAGCCGGTGGAACGGTTCTTGTGCTCCTGTCGGTTTGTGCCACTCATCGCCGAGTCGGGTGATTCCCAGGAGGAGACAGGTGCCTGAGAGCAATTGCCTAGCCGAGCCGGCACGGATCGGTCAGGGATGTGTTTCCTGCATCGCCGCCGACTGGCTCGAGTTCTGCTGAATCATCTCGTCCACTTCCTGCTGCGTGTAGTGCGACGGCAATTCCTCGCCGATCAAGTCGGCTCGGATCTTCACCGTCAATGCCCCCAACGCTCGGTGTAATTGCGCCGCATCCCCGATGAAACTGCGATCCGCTGAGATCGTGCGAACTACCTCCAGGAACTCATGGTATTCATCCAGCACCTCCGGTGACGCGACGATCGCCAGCTTGTGCGTGATGAATTGCAATCGAGTAAACTCCGTCCGGCCGAACTGATCGACCAGGGACATCCTCTCGAGAAGGTCGAGTAGCTGTTGATAAGTCTGAGCTTTCAACTCAAGATGACGGACGTTCTGTTCTTTTTCGATCTCAACCGCCGTCTGCTTGTTGAGCAACAGGGCGGTGATGAAGACGGTCGCCACCGTCCCCAGGATGATCAGGACGATCTCCTGCGTGAAGGGAAGGTGATCGGTGACGCGGTATGCGTAGCGAAGATAAGCATACCCGGCAACGAGCGTTACCAGCGACAGCGAGAGGTAAACGATGTTTTTCTGATAGACGGTCAAGGGGAATGCCGTTGGTCACGAGGATCCAGGTCTGGGTAGGAAATAGGCCGGCATTATATACCTGGGGACCCGAGCGCGGCCAGGACGCGGCCAGCAGATTCCTTCCATGGAAGCGTTTGCTCCTGTCGAGCCTTGGCGTCCTTCCCAGGCGTCAGATGATGTAATACCACGTTTCCTCGCTGGGAACGGCGTCTCGCGCCGGAGTCGCGGGGACCTCGTCGGTGTAGAAGGCGGAGGTGGTCGGTCGGAGAGGCCGGTTCATCCAGAGCGGTCGGCGAAGTCCCCCTGCGCCGTGGACCGGACGGGTCTTAGCGAGCCACTGGCGGTAGACTTCGTGCGCTCTTGTCGTATCGACGACGACATCGCCGTACCGGTCTTCGTCGCGAGCCCGTTCGACGCGGCACTTCTGATGCCAGCAGTGCATCCCGCTGATCGGATCAGGATGGACGGCGTGCGTCAGGTTTTGCGGCACGCCGCCGTCTCGCCACCAGATGCGCTGCGTATCGGGATCGCTGCTGGTGAACGGGCGAGGTCCTTCCTGGCGCCGCAATCGCCACTGTCCTTCGCCCGTGCGGCTGATTTCGACCAGGTTGCCACTGAGGCGGCTGTTCGGGCCGTCCTGGGCTCGCCGCCAACGCCCCAAGTGGTGCGAACAAGCGACGACTCCCGGCCGAATCGCCTCGGTGACCCACACCCGGTCGACAAAATAGCCGATTTCGGTCGTGACGCGCACCAAGTCGTCATCGGCGATCCCCAGTCGCCGCGCATCCTCGGGGTGGATCCAGACCGGGTTGTTTTGGGCGATTTCGTTGAGCCACTTTGCCGAGCCGCTACGGCTGTGGATGAGTGTCGGGAGGCGAAAGGTGGGAAGAAGGCAGAACTCGCCCGATTCCCGGTCGAGTTGCCGCCAGTCGACATGACTTTCGATGTAACCGGGAAGCGCATATTCCGGCCACCCCCAATCGGCCAACGTCTCCGAATAGAGCTCCTGTTTGCGGCTGGGAGTCGGAAAACCTTCGACGACGTCCTCGCCTTGAGCTATCCCGACCGCCTTCCCTTCGCGCATTGCTACGCCGGTGGAGGCCTGCACCTCGAGTCCAGCTCGCTCTTGGTCCGTCAGCCGGCGTTCGTGGCGGCGATAGGTGTGCGGTTCCACTTCGAAAGCACCGTAGCGCCGCATGTACTGAAGCGGATCGAGTCCTTGGGCGGCCGCCGCCTCAGCAAGCCCAGGGACACGCTCGAAAATGTATCGGTAATAGTCGTCGACCGTCACTTTCTCGCCCGGTCGATACGGACTCTCGAAGTGCTTGCGAATCCCCAATTCACCCGTCGGATCGATTTGCCACGAGAGTTCGATCCAGAACTCGTCTTCTTCCCAGACCAATCCTGGATTCGTCTCGTACGTGTGATGAGTGACGTGTCCTTGTCGCTCGGCGGCGACGCGCCGTACCGGCTGCCGAAAGGCGATCCACTTGCCGCTATGTGTCGCATAGCTGTTGAGGTCGTGGCGTTCGGCCGAGTGGCCCATGGGCAGCACCAGATCGGCGAAGAAGGCCGTTTCGTTCCACGTCGGTGTCAGAGCCACATGAAGACCGATGAGGCTCTCGTCGCAAAGTACCTCGATCCAGGAGAACCCGTCCGGATAAGTCCAGACCGGATTGAAGACTCGCGTGAAATAGACATCGAGTTTGCCTCGGCCTTCTTTCAGGAAGTGAGGCAGCAGGAAACTCATCTCGTAATGACACAGCGGATATTCCTTGGGAAAATGAAGTTCGTTCCAAGTTGGCGGGGCAGGGGGATGGTCGAAGAGCTGCGGCCGAAACTTGCTCCAAGCATTGGGACTCGTTCCCCCTTCGGTCCCCACAGCGCCGACGAGGACACTCAGGAAGTGGAGGCAGCGGGCGACCTGCCATCCACCCAGATGAGCGCTCGAGGGGCCTCGCCAATTGTGAGCGGCGAAGCGATGGCCGGCGCGGCCGATGCTTCGCGCTACCTCCACCACCATCGCCGCATCGACGCCGCATTCTTCGGCGGCCACTTCGGGCGTGTATTTCGAATAGTCCTCGGTCAGGGCCTCGAGGAACTGGTCGAACGTGACGGGGCGCTCCGGATGCGCACGTCGCAAGTAGACGTCCCAGTTCACCCAGCGCTCGAGGAACGCCGCGTCGTAGAGCCGTTCTTTCAGAAGGACCGAGGCGATGGCCAAAAGCAGCACCGCTTCGGTGCCAGGACGCGTGGGCAGCCAGTAGTCGGCCATCGATGCCGTGTTGGAGAGTCGCGGGTCGATGACGGCGAGCTTCGCACCGCTCAGCTTCCCTTCGATGATGCGCTGTGCGTGCGGATTGAAGTAGTGACCCGATTCGAGATGCGCCGAGATCAACAGGATGAATTCCGCATTAGCATGATCGGGACTCGGGCGGTCGTATGCATGCCAAATGGCATACCCAAAACGGGCTCCCGCCGAGCAAATATTCGTGTGGCTGTTGTGACCGTCAACGCCCCAAGCCTGCAAGACGCGTTCGACGTAGCCCTCGTTTCCCGGACGCCCGACATGGTAGACGATCTCGTTGCGCCGTTCTTCTTGCAATGCTTTGCGGATCCGGCCGGCGATCAATTCGATCGCGTCGGGCCAGGAGATCTCCTCCCATTTGCCCTCGCCGCGCTTCCCCACACGCCGCAGAGGATGCAAGATCCGGTCCGGATCGTGAATCTGGTTGATCGTGGCCGGTCCCTTCGCACAGAGTCGGCCTCGGCTGGCCGGATGCAGCGGGTTGCCCTCGAACTTCCGAATCGTCCCGGTCTCGCGATCGACGTACGCCAGCAAGCCGCACGCCGATTCGCAGTTGAAGCAGGTCGTCGGGACGAGCGTGTAATGGCGCTCGGTGCGGCGCGCCGGCCAACCCGCCGATTCCAGCTCGCACCAGTCGTCCCACTGATCGACGGGAGGAGCAGCCGTGAAGTCGGCACGAGGCGACTCGGTCGACAAAGGACGCAGTTCGGGAATCAGCTTCAACGAGACGGCCAGGCGTTCGATCCAGTGCGTCATGGCGGTTGCTTTCGGTTTTCGGGACAGTAGCCTCGGTGGATCGTCGACAGGATGGGTCAACTGAGAGGAACGTGTTGGGGAGCGACCACCCAGAGGGACTCGAGTGCCAACAGTCCGGCCAGGATCAGGGCTGCGGCAACGGGGGCGAGCTGAGGCACGACGGTCAGGATGACCAGCGGCAGAACGTGGCCAACTCCCACCGCCACACCCCAAAACCACAGGCCATAGCGCCGCCCGGTGATCATTTGCAACGCGCGCCGAGCGTCGGTCGTCGCGTGCACCGTGAGCAGTTCGGCAACAAGACTGGCGAGGCTGATCCCAAGCAGGGCAAGCGTGAATTGGCGAGGCGGGTGCGGACTGATGCGCTGATGGATGCCCGCCATCACCAGCCACAAGGCTCCTCCAGCCAGCAGCGCATGCACGAGGAAATGCAGAGCCAACAAAGGGCTCTGCCAAAGATCGCGTCCTTTGGCTTGAGCAAACAAGAACGCTGTATAGACGGCCGTGGGGACGGCCAAGATTGCCGTCGGCCATAGGAGTCCACTTGCCAAGCTTTCTTGGGAACTCCAGATAGCTGCCGTCCAAAGGGTCGCAAGCAGTCCGAACGCCGTGAGGAAGTAGGCTCCTTTGACCAGCCACGATTTCCATTGCGGTCGCAGCAGCACGTAGAGGAACCGCTGTGGCTGCTTGAGGTCGCCGATGAGCAAGGCCGTTGTGATCAGCAGGAAGATCAAGGTGGATACGCTCATCGCCGGAGCCAAGCGGGCGGCTTGAAAGGGGTTGGCCATCACGGTGGTTGTCGCAACCGCCAGGACGCTTCCGGTAGCAATTGACTTGGTCCAGGTGTACGCGGCCACCGGCCACCCCCATGTCACACCTCGAGGCCGAACGTCGTACGTGCGACGAGGATCCGTCACATGCGAAGGTGCGGCCGTGACAGCGGTCGTTGTGCTTGGGCCGTCTGCTTGTGCCGCGACAGATGAGTCTAGAGGCTCGTCGTAGCGACTCCACAACGTGTGTACGCCAGGAGGAGCTCGGTCGGGCACAAGTGCCGCCTCGTCCGCCTCGATGTAATAGAGTTTGGGACGAGTTCCCTTCTCGGGTTTGCGCACTTGGACGGGATGACGTTCGACGAGTTGGCTGATACGGGTGTCCGGGTCGTCGAGGTCTCCGCAAACGATGGCTTGTTCAGGGCAGACGACGACGCAACTCGGTTCGAGTCCCTGTTCGAGTCGATGGGTGCAGAAGTTGCACTTGGCCGCCGTGTGCGTTTCGGGATGGATGTGCAAAGCGTCGTAGGGACAGGCCTGGAGGCAGGCTTTACAGCCGATGCAACGGTCGGGATGAAAATCGACGACGCCGTCGGAACGCCGATAAAGGGAGGCGACGGGACAAATCGTGACGCAAGGCGCCCGGTCACAGTGGTTGCACCGCATGACGGTGAAGAGACGCCGGCTGTGCGGGAAGGCTCCTTTCTCCACGTACTTCACCCAAGTGCGGTCCACGCCCAAGGGAACCTGGTGTTCGCTCTTGCAGGCGATGGTACAGGCGTGGCAACCAATGCACTTACGGTTGTCGATCAGAAAACCGAGTGTCGGCATGTGTCAATCCTGTGAAAGACGAGTCGCTCCTTAGGAGTGTGAGGAACCGACTCCCGCAGTGCACTGAACGGGCTTGGGGAGCGACGGTTTCGCGGACTATTCCTTGGGCGGCGGTTCGTACCATTCTTGCCGCAGCCAGTCTACGATGAGCTCCAGTTGGCGGCGCGTCAACTGGTTGTCGGGCGATCCGAATTCGTGAGGTGCGAACGCCGGCATACGGTCGTTGGCGTCCTCGGGGTAAAACCTCTCGGCACTGGGGTTGCGGATCATGGCGATCAGCCACTCTCGCGAGGCATAACCGGTCAAGTCGGGAGCCGAGCCCAGTTCCCCTTCGTCACCGAACCGGTGGCAGTCGGTACATGTGAAGGTGTCGATCATGGCTTCTCGAGCACGCTCCAGCCGCCCTGGATCGACGTCGGGCGGTGCCTTGCCCGCCTCGTGAGCCAGCAGTAGGGCGACATCCTCAAGTTGCTTCTGGATTCGAGCCCGATCTTCGTCCGACTCAGCTTCCTCGAACCACCCCTCGACGGTACTTACCATTTCTCCGTCGGCCTTGGCGGTGTTGCCGAAGTAATGCGCACTTTGAATCCGCTCAGGGTCGAGAAACCCGGCGATCCACTCGGGCGTGCCGATGCCGTAGAGATTGGGGGCCGAAGGCTCGGCTGGTTCGATTCCTTCCCCCGGCTTGGGTGAATGCGGATGGCAGCTTGCGCAGTAGAGGCGAAAGAGGACAGGGCCTTGAGTTTTGGGATCGCGAGCCAGCAACTCGGTGGCGCCTTGTGGGGGGACGCCGAAGTGGTCCGCTAGGACCCAGGCCCGTTCTCCGAGGACCTCCAGTTCGTGGCGTGTCTTCTGATATGCCGCGTCCTGCCGATCTCGCCACACCGGCATGGCCGTCAGTCCAGCCCATGTCAGGAATCCCACGACGACGATGCCCGATCGCAGGAATACGCTCATGCGATGCGACATCCATCGATCCAACAGCGGCATCACCAACAGGAGGGTCAAGATCAAGACGGGGATGACCAGCGTGGCGATGAATTCCCACTCGCCGGAGAAATGGCGTCGCAGTTCAAAGAGCGCGAGAAAATACCATTCGGGTCTCGGTGTCGCCGGTAGCTCGGGGTTGGCCGGGACTTCCCTGGGAGCTCCGACCTGCCACGCCGCGATGGTCACACCGATCATCACGAGGAACAGCACGGCCATGTTGCGGAACGTCTGATATGGCCAGTAGGGCACCGAGGCCGTGTCGTCCCCGTTGTCGTTGCCCAAGAGTCCATGACGGTAGATTTGCGAAATGTGGATGAACAGTAGACTCCCGACGAGGAACGGCAAGATAAAGACGTGCAGAGCATACAGGTGCGTCAGCGTCAAGTTGCCGACCTGGTCGCCGCCGAGGAGGATGCGTTGGACGGGCCGCCCAATCAGAGGTGTCGACGCGATGATATGCCCCTCCACGTCGATCTGGGACATTCCCTTCTGCGAGCCGGAAAGGGGGTTTCCGGTGATGGCCCAGGCGAGTACGAGTGGCACCAGCAGCAGGCCGCTGATCCAAATCAACTCGCGGGGCGCGCGGTAACCCCCGATGATCAAGACCCGCATCATGTGCAGGAAGAAAAGGATGATCAGGAACTGAGCCGCAAAGAAGTGGATCCCGCGCAGGAGCGAACCGGCCCAACTCTGTTCGATGTAGTGCACGCTGGCCCACGCGTCGGTCATCGACGGGCTGTAGCTGCTCATCAGCAGCACACCCGTGACCACGAGCACGATCAACGTCCACAGGAGGCAACTGGCTGTGGCTCGCGACCAGGCTGGGCCGCCGGGAACCATACGATGTCGGTACGCGTCCCACCACTGCCGGTAGGCGATGCGTCGTTCAAGTCCTTGGCGAAGTTTATCGAGCACGGGTGGCTCCCTTTGAAGTGGCTCGCGGCGACTCAGACCGTTTCGGGGATGCGTCGTTCCGTGCCGGCGCGGAATCGCTGGTAGGTGACTTCGACCCACCATGCGGCTTCCTCGCTGTCGCGCACCACTCGACATTTCAGTGGATCCAAGTCACGGGGAGACGGATTGGCATGGCCCAATTGCGACGCCGGGATACGGCGCCCCGACCAATCGAAAGCTGCCTCGTGGCAGGGACAGTGGAATCGTCGCTTCTGTTCATCCAGTCCGACCAGACACGCCAGATGCGGACAGATGGCCGAGTAGGCGTCGACGCGCGCTTTTTCGGGAGGAACATCGGTGCCGGTACGCCGCACCAACCAGACTCGGCCGATCGTCTGCTGGTCGTAGACCGTCCACGCATCCTGCTTGCGGCCGACAATGGGAACAGCCACGGGCTTGCCCGGTGGCAGGTCTTCCAGTCGGAGGACGCGTTGGACGACCGAGTCTTTGCCACTACGTCGGCGAAGTGCGGCGACGAGAAAACTCCAGCCGGGAACGGCCACCAACAGGGCGCTGCCCAGTGCCAACAGAGCGCTGGCCCACTTCAAGAGGGTACGGCGGTTCATGAGTCGATCCGAACCGAGGCGCCTGGGGAGGGAGGGCCGACCGTCCGGCGCCGCAGGGATCGGAAGGCCGTGTGGGTGGGGAACCACCGAGGCGGTCCAATTCCGAGCTGGAACGGCCATGCCTGCCTGCCCACGGCACAGCCCGGACTCAACGCCCGCGTCCAGGCTCGTCTCGTACCTTCCCAGTATAATTGCCCCCCGCGGCCGCGCGAATCGACGCAAAACGCCATCAGAAACGGTTCCTGACGCCTCAGGTCGTCGCCGGAGCGCCCCCTCGCATGACGGCTTCGCGAGCTTCCAGGACCGTATCCACTAGCAGTTTTGTGTGAGCTTGTTCGATGAAGGGCGTCAGAATGTACGACTTGAGTCCGACGATGGGGACGCCGCTGGCACCGGTGCGGTAGCATTCGGTCTTCGACAAATGCACGCCTTTTCCCTGCATGGCGCGTTCGTGGAGGTACTGGAAGACCTGACGATTGAACTCGTTGTGCCGTTCGACTTCTTCCCCGGCGTTCGGATCATGGAGTTCGCGATCTTTGATCGTCCATGTGTCTACGCCGTCGGGGTAGACGCGAAAAAGAGTGACCGTTCCGACGTTCTCCGGATTGAGTACCGTGGTGCAGGAGTGTCCTTCGAGGTGTTCCCGGAGCCATTCGGCCATTTCGACCAGGTGTCCCAAGAGCGCCCTCAGTCCCTGCTTGCCGAAGAGCCGGAGATTGGCAAGCGCTGCCAATACCCCTCCGCCACCGCGCGACGTCTCGAGTGTAAACATGGCTGGATGACGCTGGCCGCTTTGGAACAAGTACGGCATCTCCTCGCGGCCTCGGACCAGCAGCCGCATGTCGCTTTGGTCTTTCACGAGGAACAGCGTCGAGATATATGGCGCGAAGCCGGTCTTGTGAAAGTCGATCCCGACCGAGTCGGCTCGGTGGAGATGTTGGATCACTCGGTGCGCCGCGGCGAGAGCTCGAATCGTTCTGGGCCGAAAGCCGAGTTCGTTTTGTTCGAAGTCGTAATCATTGAAGACCGACCAGGCCCATCCGATTACGGCATCGGCGTGCACATGGGGCCGGTAGTCGAGTTCGTATTCTTGGACAAGCCGATCCCGCAGATCGACAATCGCGTCGAGATTATCCAGTCCAAAGGCATCGGTCGTTCCAAGGCACGCGATGAACGCGGCGATCCGCTTGTCCGACTCGATCGCTCGGCGGGCGGCGGCCTCGAGTTGCTCCACGTCGATCGAATTATCCAGGTGCGTCGGGATGTGGATGACGTTTTGTTCGCCCAGTCCCAGCCATCCGGCAACGTTGAGTTTCGCGTAATGACTGTGCGTCGACGCGAGCAAAACGCCTCCAGGAGGCACTCCGCGTTCGATGGCATCGGGAAACGCCTTTTCGATTCCCAGCTTGACGCCGTAGAGCAATGCTCCGGTGCCCCCGAACGTGAAGACGCCCGATGACTGGTCGGGATCGTAGCCGATCAAGTCCGCCGTCATGGCCGTAACCATGGCTTCGGCCTGCGCAACCCCGAAGGAAGTCTCGTCCGAGGCGAGATTGGGATTGTAGATGGCCGGAAGAAGGGAGCCGATGACACTTGCGATCGTCGGTGTGGCCACGACGTTGATCTGAGACAGAGGATGGCCCCAGATCGGCATTCCCTCGAGACGCTCGACCAGTTGGCGTTGGACATCTTCGATCGGAAGCGGGTCTTCGGCGACCCGAGTCTTCAGCGCGGCGTCGTAGTTGAGCGGCGAAGGTTCGCCCAGGAGGGGGGCATCGGACTTGAGTCGATCAACCGCATCGAGCGTCCGCATGATCGAAAAGACGAAGTAAGCGTCGTGGAAGCGATCGGAGATCGGCTGGGGGAACGATTGCCGCAGCCTCAACAGGATGTCTCGGTAGCCCGACATGGGAAATTCCCTCACTAAGGGCTCGGCGTTGCATGACGCCGACCGGTGGGAAGATGACGCGTTGCCAAAGAGAACGATCCTGTATCATCGCAGACGGCGGGCGGGCCGTGAACCTCGGCCCGGCCCTCCAGCGGTGGAACCGAGTTTCTCGCGATACCCTGACCGAGTTGCGGGGTTACAGGGACCGGGCGGGATGTCATCGGCGCCCGCCGGTACCGACGATCAAGGGCTCTTGAACGATTGTACATGAAAGCGAAGCGGGTTTTCCTGTTTCCCACGGCGGGTTGGCAGGGATGGAATGTGAAGTTGGCTAATGGGGACGATCTTATCGGTTGCCTAGTGAGGAGTGGACGGTCATGCGACGTGCGATAGTTGGCGGTTTAGTGTTGGCGCTGGTTTCGGTCTTGGCCGTGCAGGCACAGCCTCCCGAACGAGGCAAGGGTGGCAAGGGGCGACGTGGGCCTCGAGGCGGGTTCGGCATGATGATGAGCCGGGGCGGCATAAGCCTTGATAGGCTGCTTCGCAACGAGAAGGTGCGTGAGGAACTCGACCTGCTTGAGCCTCAAATCGAGGAGCTGAAGAAGTTGGCCGAGTCGATGCGAGGTCAGCGCCCTGATTTCTCCCGCTTCCGAGAGATGTCGCAAGAGGAGCGACGCAAGGCGTTCGAGAAGATGCGCGAGGAGGCGGCTAAGCGGGCGAAGCAGATGGAAGCCAAGATCAAGGAGATCCTCCTTCCCGAACAATGGGAGCGACTCCAGCAGATCCGCATCCAAGCTCTGGGGATCCGGGCACTCACCGATCCCGATGTCCAGGCCAAGTTGAAACTCACGGAAGAGCAAGTGCAAAAGATGCGATCGGCATTCGAGGAAGTCGGTCGCAAGATGATGGAGCTGTTCCGCAGCGGCGAGCGTGACAAGATTGCGTCATTGCGGCAAGAAATGGAAAAGAAGCTGTTGGGGATTCTCACGGATGAACAAAAGGCCGCCTTCGAGAAACTCAAGGGTAAGAAAGTCGACTTCGAGCTGCGGCCTCAATTCAGGCGGGGCGGTCCTGGCCGTCGAGGCGGTCGCGGAGGCGAGGGACGTGGCCGAGGGCGTTGACGTGGACTCCAGCCGATTGGGTTCCTTGGTGTTGATGTCGTAAAGAGCATACTACGCAGATTCGAAAGGCGTACCCACACCACCCCCACATGGACCTCGGCTGCCCGCTTCGGCGCGGTGGCCGGGGTCCATTGGGTTTTGGGCCTGACTTCGTGCGCGCGGCATGGCCTGCCGACGCACACTCGAGTATAGTGGCAGCGTCGGTCGCTCCAACTGCTTCACGATGCACCGCCTTCCTCGAGACTCACGATGACCGCGCTGTCCGACGAAACTCCCTCCACATCCCTTCGGCCCTCGATCCACCTTACTGACGCCGTCGCCATCATCGTCGGGATCGTGGTCGGCGTGTCGATCTTCAAAGTTCCGCCGATCGTTTTCGGCCATGCGGGAACACCGGCCATCGGATTGGCCCTATGGGCGTTCGGAGGCCTGCTCTCGGTGATCGGAGCGTGCTGCTACGCGGAGTTGGCCACGACCTATCCGCACTCGGGAGGCGACTATCACTATCTGACCGTCGCGTTCGGGCGCGGTGTTGGGTTCCTCTTCGGCTGGGCGCAGCTCGCCGTGATCCTCACCAGCAGCATCGGCCAGATGGCCTATGTCTTCGCCGACTACGCGGCAAAGATCTATCCACTCGGACCGGCAGGTTCCCTGATAACAGCGATCGCGGTCGTGGTGGTCTTGACGGCAGTGAACCTGCTCGGTGTTTCCACCGGCAAATGGGCTCAGAACATCCTGACGTTGGCGAAGATCGCCGGCTTGCTCGCCATCATCGCGGCCGGGTTCTTTTTGGCGTTTGGCGCCGTGGGAGGCACGAACAGCCCGAGTATAGCGGTGACCGGAAATGACGCGCCAGTGTCACCAGCGATCGGTTTGGCCATGGTTTTCGTTCTGTACGCCTTCGGCGGGTGGAATGACAGCGCGTTTGTTGCGGCGGAAGTCCACGATCCTCACCGCAATATCCCGCGAGCCCTTTGGTGGGGACTCGGCCTGATCACGGGCCTCTATCTGCTGGTGAACCTTGCCTACCTGGCAGGACTGGGATTCGCAGGGCTGCGCGCATCGACGGCACCGGCAGCGGATCTGCTCGAGCGAGCGACCGGGATCCAAGGGAAGGTCGCGATGAGTCTCCTTGTGATGGTTTCGGCGGCAGGTGCGATCAATGGCATGATACTGACGGGAGCGCGAGTCTACGCGCGGCTCGGCGAGGACCATGCTCTTTTTGCGTGGCTCGGGAAATGGAACCACCGACTCGGCACGCCCTCGCGATCACTCATCGCCCAGGCCGTCGTTGCCTGCACCATGATCTTGCTGGTCGGAAGCGAGACGGGGCGGGATTTGATCGACCGATGCGTCCGTCCGGTGTGGCGCGATGGTTTGCCGTGGGAGGAGTACTTCGGGGGCTTCGAGACGCTTGTGGCGGGCACGGCGCCCGTCTTCTGGGCGTTCTTCTTATCGACGGGCATCGCCTTCTTCGTTCTGCGCTGGAAAGAGCCTCATGTGAAGCGTCCCTTCCGCGTCCCCTTCTTTCCGATCACGCCGCTCGTCTTTTGTGCCATGTGCGGGTACATGCTTTATTCGAGTCTTGCGTATGCGCGAAGCCTTTCGGCGATCGGCATTGTACCCCTGGTCGTGGGTATCCCAATGTACCTGGTCAGCCGGAAGAAGTCCGTAGGTCGGACTTCCTAGCCTGACCGAAGGTTTCTCGCAAAGCCTCTCGTAGGTCAGGCTTTCCAGCCTGACGGAATCTCTCTCTCGCAAAGTCGCAAAGAACGCAGAGGGAGTACATAGGTCAGGCTTTCCAGCCTGACCAAATCTCTCGCCGAGCCGCAGAGAGCGCAGAGGAGTTTTTTGTAGAAGATGAGAATGGACAGCGTGTTCGTGGTCCGTCCTCACCTTTTGTTGTCCCCCGGTAATCCCTCCTCCTTTGCGTCTTGGCGTCTTTGCGCGAGGCCCTTTGATTCTTGCAAGGCTCGCGTAGGATTCTGTGGGCTCGCGCCCACAGCTATTCTCTGTCGCCGCTTCGCGGCTGCTCGAAGGGATGTCCTCTCTTTGCGGTTTCGTTCGTGCGTAGTTTCGCAATCGCGTCCTATTCGCCGGCGATGTCCAAGATCTCCGCTTCGCGCGATTGTGTATCGAACCAGGCCATCGTCGGCCGACCATAGGTCCAGCCGCTCGCCTCGCCCGGATTGAGTGCCAAACGCCCCGACGCGTCACGGCGCACATAAGGCTTATGCGTGTGCGCGAATAAGATCACATCGGCCTGTGAAACGTCGTCCGGAAGAAGCTCCTTTTGGTGGGTCAGCAAGACACGCGTGCCATCGGGCAAGACCGTCCCGAATGGAGGCTCACCAATGACACCGATCACCTGCATCCCACCATAGATGCCGACCTTGTTCCCTTCGTTGTCTCCGAAACAACCGATCAGTGGCATTTCGAGTCGCCGCAGGGGAGGAATCGCAAAGGTCGAGACCAGATCGCCCGCGAAAAAGACGCGGTCGAACCGACGCTCGTTGCAGATCTCCACAATGCGTCGAATGTGGCCCAAGTGATCGTGCGTGTCGGCGAATACTCCGATGCGCATGTTTGACGGATCTCCCAATGTCACTCGCGATAGTTGGGCAACGTTTGGGCTCGAGCCACTTCGAACACGAGCGATGTTTCGACGTGAGCCACATCGCCTCGAGCCGTCATCTGCTGTAGCAAGTCCCTCAAGTGTTCCACGTCCCGAACCGCCACGTGCACCAACAGGTCCTGGGCTCCCGTCAGCAAGTAGACGCTGACGACCTCCGGCAGCGCCAAGAGCTCTCGCTCGAGTTGCTCGAAGGAAACCCGAGCGTGCTGCAACAGGCGGATCGCCATCATGGCCTGCAGGCCGATGCCTAGTACTCGGGGATCGACCTCGGTGCGATACCCGCGGATCGCCCCACCACGGACCAGCCGCCGGACGCGCTCCAAGCACGTCGATGGCGCCACGCCGACTCGCGCGGCCAACTCCTTGTTGGCAATCCTCGCGTCCTCCTGCAACACCCGCAAGATGTCGAAGTCGATTCGGTCAAGCCGCATGTGGGGGCTCCTTTTCAGAATTAGCTTCTGGATGCCAGCTAATTCTACGAATATTGTTCCCAGAGGATCGTATAGATCCGAATAATAGGATAGCATATGGAGGCTCTGCCAGTCTTTTCGTTGGACGGCATGGTTCATCTTGTCTGACGGCACAAGGGAGGAACACATCATGGCGACTCAGGTTTCCCAGCACCCGCAGCGTTCGGCCGCCGACTTGTTCGCTCAGGTTGGGCTGCTCGAAGGTCCGGGCCAACTTCCGGCACATTTGGAGCTCTTCACCGAGCAGGCGGATCGGATCTTGCAGCAGGCACGTGAGGACGTGGCTGAGGGGAAGTTGACCCCCGAGCAGTTTGCCGACTTCCAGCAGTTGCTCGTCGACGTGGCGGCTCGCGTCATGTCCCACCCCATCATCGCGAGCAACCTTTATCTGAAGCGGTTTGCCGAAGGGGTGACCGAAGCGCAGGCTCGGCACGAGTGCCAGCAGTTTTCCGTCTTCGCTTTGCAGTTCGATGTGGCTCAAGCGAAACTCGTCGCCAACGCTCCCACACTCGAGGCCTACGAAGAACGCCTTCGCGTGCTTCTCAATGAAAAGGGCATTCCGTACAAGGACGGCTTTGAAGGAGAACTGACGGGGCAGTGGTCCGAGGCGACGGTGCACTTCACTTGGATGCGCAATATGGCACGCGGATTGGGCCTGGCCTTCGAGGACATCGGCAAGATTTGGATCGGCCTGCCGGGAACGCAGCAGTTTGTTGAGGCGACGTTCGATTTATACGCGAGCACCGATCCGAGTACGGCGGCGGGTGCCGCATTCGCGATTGAGAACTGGGCCGCCAACAGTCTCTGGAAGCCGTGGATCGCCGGCATGGAGAAACTCAACGCCACGCGCCGGCCTCCGGTCGATCTGGGGTATCTCCTCTATCACGACAAGGAGGAAGAACACCACTCGCAGGCGACGCTTGACGAGTTGTACGAAGACTTCACCGAGCCATGGTTTGATGCCGAGAAGTTCCTATCGTCCGCCGAAGAGATGCTGACTCGGGGTGTGCAGGCGTACTACGAGTCTCAGTTAGAGAGTCTCCCGGACAAAGACGAGACGTGGCCGTTGGACGCGACGGAACCTAGGCGGTTCGATCCCAAGACGCTCAAGAAAGTCGCTGACGTGTGAAGTCGCGGCGCGGAATCTATTGATTGCGTTCACCGGCCCAGATTTGGCCGGTGGTCGGGTAGTAGAGCCAGCCTGTTTCGTTTTGAGCGTTGGCGGGCGGGGCGATCAGGATTTCTTTGACGCGAGCCGAGTTGTTAAGGGGGTTAGCTGGGATCTTCCCAAGAATGTACGGGCCGTAGGGATAGCCCGGTCCGCTGCCGATGTTGCCGTCGACGTCGGTCGAGTTGACCAACTGCGGAAGACTCGAGTTGATCACTTGGGGAGCTCGGCCGTTGTGGTCCATCTTGTATCGCTCGATGGCGTTGGTCAGTTCGTACAGGTTGGACAGCATCGCGCTTTGATTGGCGTCTTGGAGCGACTCTTCGACCTGCGGCACGAGGATCCCGGCGAGGATCGTCATGGCGACGATGACGATCATCAGCTCGACGATCGTGAACGCTCGGCGGCGGTTGCGGCGTAGCGGAAATGCGTGGGGGCTTGGCACGGTAGGGCTCCCAGGACCGATAGACACGGACGGATATCTCCTTGAGCAAACATAGGATGGAGGAACCGCACGGGCCATCGTCTTTCGGTCGGCTTTGACAGGTCCCCTGCTTTTCGTGCCGGTCCGCTTGGCTGTACGATCGTTACCAAGCGGAAAACCGGAAGGGTTGTCAGGAGTGGCCGAGGTATGGCGGCGTACGAGTATGACGTGATCGTGGTGGGCGGGGGCCATGCAGGTGCCGAAGCGGCGGCGGCCGCCGCGCGGCTGGGTGCTTCGACCGCGCTGCTGACCACGAACCTCGACACCGTGGCGCACATGAGCTGCAATCCGGCGATCGGAGGCGTGGCCAAGGGGCAGATCGTGCGCGAGATCGACGCGTTGGGCGGCCTGATGGGGCGGGCCATCGACGCGACGGGAATCCAGTTCCGGCTGCTCAACCGGCGCAAAGGCCCGGCCATGCATGGGCCTCGAGCCCAAGCCGACAAGCGCGCCTACCAGTGGGAGGTGCGTCGGCTCTTGGAAGAGCAGCCGGGATTGGCGCTGAGACAAGAAGTCGTCACGGACCTTCTCGTGGAACGCCATGGGGGCAAGGAGCGCATCGCCGGCGTGCGCGTCGCGGGCGGCGCCGAGTATCGGGCTCGAGCCGTCGTGCTGACCACCGGTACGTTCCTCCAGGCGATCATGCACACCGGCGAGAGCCGCGTGGCCGGGGGACGAGCCGGGGAAGGAACGACGCAGGGGATCAGCGCCGCATTGCAGCGACTGGGGTTTCGGCTCGATCGCTTCAAGACGGGAACACCTCCCCGCCTGCACGGCAAGACGATTGATTTCTCTCGTTTGGAAGAACAGCCTGGGGACGAGCATCCGGTTCCGTTCTCGTTTCTCACCGAGCGACTCGAGGGCGACCAACTTCCTTGTTGGATCACGCACACCAACGAGGCGGTGCATGAGCTGATTCGTGCCAACTTGCACCGAGCTCCCATGTATTCAGGGCAGATCGAGTCTCGTGGGCCTCGCTATTGTCCTTCGATCGAAGACAAGGTCGTGCGATTCGCCGACAAGTCGCAACACCAGCTCTTTCTGGAACCGGAGGGTCGTCGGACGTGCGAGTACTATGTGAACGGGATTTCCACGAGTCTGCCTCGAGACGTGCAAGACGAGATGTTCCGGCTGATTCCCGGCTTGGAACAAGCGCAAATCATGCGATACGGGTATGCCGTAGAATATGACTATGCGCCGCCCGATCAACTCTGGCCGACGCTGGAGACGAAGCGCATCGAGGGGCTATACTTCGCAGGACAGCTCAACGGCACGACCGGTTATGAAGAAGCGGCGGGACAGGGACTCTGGGCCGGTGCCAATGCGGCACTCAAGTTGGCAGGACGCCCGCCTCTGATCCTCGAACGCGACCAGGCCTACTTGGGCGTGTTGATGGACGACTTGGTGACATGCGGCGTCGATGAACCTTATCGGATGTTTACCAGCCGCGCCGAATTCCGGTTGTTGTTGCGGCATGACAACGCCGACCGACGACTGACGCCGATCGCGTGGAAGGTGGGGTTGGTCGACGCCGAGCGCCGGCGGCGACTCGAGACGAAGGCCGAACAGATCGCGGAGTGGCGCCGGCAGCTCGAGACGACCCGGGTCGAGGGGCGAACGCTGGCGGAGTGGCTGCGTCGAACCGAGATCGAGTGGGCGGATCTGGTGCGGATGGCTCCCGAATTGGCTGAGGCACCGCCGGAAGTGGCCGAGCAAGTTCGGCACGACATCAAATATGAGGGGTACGTGGCGAGGCAGCAGGCGGAGGTCGAGCGCCAGCGCCGGTTGGCCGACAAGACGATCCCGCCGACGTTCGATTACGGCGGGATTCGGCAGTTGCGATTCGAAGCTCGCGAAAAGCTCGAACGGATCCGGCCGCTCAACCTGGCTCAAGCCGCACGCATCAGCGGCATCACCCCAGCCGACATCGCCCTCTTGCTGGCTCATCTACAGGCCAAGTCGCCTCGCTGACTGGGGCCTCCGAGGATGATGTCCGTCGCACGGAGTGTGTGTCTTGTGTGAGTGGGAAGGCTCAAGGCTTCTCAATCGCCGGTGGTCTGGCCTGGCGCCATCCCGCCCTCAGCAGGGCCGACAGTTGGGCGACCGTATCTGCGTACTCGGGAAGCTCGGCCAGATTGGCCTCGACGAAGGGACCACGCGACTGATCGTAGAGTTCCCGAGCGATCACGTTCTTGGTCTTGCGCTCCTGCCATTCCACGTAACGCCATCGATCGGTTCTCAGGCTATAACCCATGATGCCTCCGGGCCGATGGAACTGGCTGAATGCGGCTTTCTTCCAGGGCCGATCGGGATCTTCCAGAAGTGGCACCATGCTCGTGCCTTCGCAGTGCGAGGGAATGTCGAGGCCGCATAGTTGGGCGAGCGTGGGATAGATGTCGACGAACTCGACGAGTGCGTTGCAGCGTTCGCCGGCCGTCCGGCCGGGGACTCGCAGGATGAGTGGCGCATGTGTGTCATATTCCATGTTGCTGCTTTTGGACCAAACGCTGTACTCGCCGAGTTTGAATCCGTGGTCTCCCCATAAAATGACGATAGTGCGGTCGGCCTTCCCCGACTCTTCGAGTGCCTCGAGGACGCGTCCCACCTGGGCATCGACGTAGCTCGTGCATGCGTAGTAACCGTGAATGAGTTTGCGGGTCCATGCGTCGTCGAGGGTGTCGCCGAGCCGCTTGAGGCGTGGGACACCGAGGTAGTTGACGACGTTGTCCGGCAATCGCCGAGTCTTGAAGGTGTACTTGGTGATTCCCTTGGGGAGCCGGGAATCGGGCAGAGGAATCTTACTTCGGTCGTAAAGGTCCCAGTATTTCTTGGGTGCGCAGAACGGAAGATGCGGTTTGATGAATCCGACGGCCAGGAAGAAGGGACGATTTCGCGGGCGGCGCAGTTGCCGGATGGCCTCGTCCGCCCAAGCGCCATCGGCGTAGGCGTTGTCGGGTACGTCGATGCATTCGACGGGAGGTCCGATGGTGTAGTGGTACAGATCGAGCGGCTTCGTGATCCCCAGACGCTCGGCTTCTTTCCGGCGTTCTTCTTGGTAGGCAAGCGTTTTCGGATCGGCATAGTAGGGCCGGCGGACGGGAGAGATCTCGGTCCATCCGGGCTTGTCCTGGTTGCCGTGGTAAACCTTCCCGATCGAGATCGTGTCGTAGCCATGGTTGCGAAAATGCTGCGGGAGGGAAAGGACCTTCGGCATGTAGCGCCTCAAGTCGTGCGCCGCTTTCTTGCTGATGCGATCCGGCCGGTAGCCGGTCAGAACGCTGGCGCGCGAGGCCCAGCAGATGGCGTATTGGCAGTAGGCTTGAGTGAAGACCATCCCAGAACGAGCCAGCCGATCGATGTGAGGCGTGAGGACACGGTCATTTCCGTAGCACCCCAGCTCCGGACGCAAATCGTCGATGACAATGAACAGGACATTGGGCCGAGCGGAAGGCTCAGCCGACTGGGACACCTCTTGTGTCAGAAGCAGCATGCCAAGCAACAACAGCAGTTGCAGTCGTTTCATGCGGGGCGACTCCTTTTGCTCTTCGTCTTCAGGGAGGTTTCCCCTTGTTCATTTTCGGCTCAACCTTTGATTGTACCGGCAAATCAGGGACTCTGGAGGCGCCGGCGCGCAAAAAAAGCCGCGCCGGAGGTCGGCGCGGCTTCGTGGGCGAATGGGAAGACCGGGAATCGTGACGGCGAGCCGTCGGTTGCCGCTAGAGTTCAGCCGGCGTAGGCGGCTTCGATTCCAAGCAACCCGTAGGCTCGCTCGAGCACCTGATCGACCTGGAAGGGCTTTTGCATGAAGTCGTCGGCGCCGGCGTCTCGCAACTCCTGGACCTTGTCGCGTTCGACCATGCCCGAGATGCAGATAATCTTGACCGACTCGAGCGTCGGGTCGCTTCGAACTCGCTGGCAAACTTCCTTGCCATTGATATCAGGGAGCATGACGTCGAGGACGACGAGGTCGGGCCGGAACTCTTTCACGAGCATCCCGGCGTCGAAGCCGTTGTTGGCTGTCTTGATCTCGAACCGCCCGTCCTGCTCGAAGACGTCCACCAGCAGGTCGACCAGCCCTTGGTCGTCATCGACGATCAGAACCTTGCGCTTGCCATCCTCAAGAGCATCGGTCGGAATGCCGTTGTCCTTCATGAAGGCGAACAGGTGTTCGCGGGGGATGCGGCGAAAGCGGCTTCCCGGCACGCGGAATCCTTTCAGCGTCCCGTTGTCGAAGCAGCGGATGATCGTCTGCTGACTGACCTTGCAGATCTTGGCGGCTTCGCCGGTCGTGAAAACGGTCTTGGAAGACAAAGATGACACGGGTTTCCCTCCTGCGTGACTTGGACCAGCCGATTTCATGCAACCTTGACGATCCTTGCCAACTCGCTTCTCCGGCCCGCTCCAAGCGGCCGCGGTTCGGCTGATCCCGACTCCGTCGCAAATCCCGCGGCCTGGTGGCGGTGCCCGATGAGCTTCCTTTCGGGGCCGTGAAGACCTGGTCGTGACGTCCTCGCCTCCTTACCAAGCTTCACTGTCGATCGAATTATACCCATCCCCCGCAGCCAGTCAAGATTGATTTGTTTGCCGCAAATCATTGAAACAACGATAGTTGCGCTGATCCCAGGTTGCTCGCAGTTCGCCAATTCCCCAAAACGTCCCCCATTCGCGCGCCTCTGGCGAAAACAACTGGGAAAACCACGGAAGCTCGACCATACTGTGTACGACCGACCGGGCCGGCAGGAGCCCCAAAGGCTAGCGAACTTGTCCGAATTCCTTGAGTCGTCGAGCCGACGATGTACGTTTTTCCGCCAGTTGGCAGCAAGATCGACGAAGCGCAGGAGGCAGGGTGGCAGTTGCCGTTGGCCGGCCACACGGCACTGGGGCTGTACGAAGTTCTGGTCTGCCACGACGCATCGCGGCTCGCCGAATACCTGATGATCGACCCTCCGGCCTTGCTGTGGGTCTCCTGCCACTTGCCTCCCGAAGCGGCGTCCTGGACATTGGCCGAGGTAGCCGAACGCGCCCTCGCGTCCTGGACTGATTGGTGGGGGGATTCGACTCTTCCCGAAGTGACTCCCTTCCCTCGAAAGCGCTCGCGATGGTCCGAGTGGGTCGAACGGTCACTCGGAACCGCCGCGTTGGCGGCATCGTCCGCCAGTGAACCTCAAGCGGCGTACTGGCTGGGTGCGTTGATCGAAGCGGCCGAGTGGTTTTCCGCGTCGGGACCGGCGGTGCGCCAAGTCGATTTGGCCTCCGGCGGGACAGCCTTGCCGGCGTGGCTGGGCCGACGTATTGCCGCCGCGCGTCAGGGCAAGAAGGACTCGCCGGTGGCGGCTGCTGTGGCCGAAGCCTATCGCCGGGTTAAGCGATCGGGCCTACGCGAGGCTCTTTCTGAGTCTGCCGATGCTTCGGCGATCGAGGACATCGAACAGGCGGTGGCGCTTTGGCGCGCCGAGGGGAGTGGCGCGGCCGGCGCGGGGGCTGGACCGATCGCCGCGTGGAGCGGCGGGAGCGACCTGCCGGGGCGGTGCCTGTGGAAACTGACGCGGATGTGTCAGACCCTTCGGCAGATGGAAGAATCGTTTGAGCGGAGACTCGAGGAGGCGAAACTGGCGGCGATGGCCGAGTTGGCTTATGGAGCGAGCCACGAGATCAACAATCCGCTGGCCAACATATCGTCTCGAGCCCAAACGCTGTTGCAGCAGGAGTCTGATCCGGAGCGGCGCAGGCAGTTGGCAACGATTGAGGCTCAGGCATACCGAGCCTACGAGATGATCGCAGACATGATGTTGTTCGCGAAACCGCCTCAGCCGGACTGCGCAGCCTGCGATCCGGTCGTTCTGGCGCGAGAGGTTGTCTCCGAGTTGCAGGCGGCGGCGAGAGCCCAAGAGACGGAGTTGCTCGAGGAGTCGACAGAGGTGGACGGCCGGGTGTGGTGCGACCGCGTGCAGATCGAGACGGCTTTACGGGCGCTCGTGCAAAACGCTCTTGAGGCAGTGGGGCGGGGCGGTCGTGTGACGGTGAGCGCCGGACGCGACGAGCGGTCGTGGTGGTGGAGCGTGACCGACACCGGGCCGGGGCTTTCGGAAAAGGCTCGCCGGCACTTGTTCGATCCCTTCTTTTCCGGACGCGAAGCCGGGCGAGGATTGGGACTCGGGCTTTCCAAGGTCTGGGCGATTGCGCGGCAACACGGCGGCGAAGTGACCGTCGATGCTCCGGCCGGGCGAGGTGTGTCGATCCGTTTGGCGATACCCGCATTGGAGCCTCAAGTGCAAGGAGAAGGATGATTTCATGGTGGAACATCCGCACGGCTGGTGGAGTCTGCTACCTCCTGTAGTCGCGATCGTGCTGGCGATTGCGACCCGGCGCGTCGTTTTGAGTCTTCTCTTGGGCGTCTTTGCCGGGGCGCTCGTCCTGGCGAAAGGCAACCCATTTGTTGCGGTGGCGACGACGGCATCGGAGCACCTGTGGCCCGCTTTGGCGGATGAGGACAAGCTGCACGTCTTCGCCTTCACGACATTGATGGGCGTGATGGTGGGCATCATTAGTCGTGCCGCGGGGATGCAGGGGCTGGTCAACGTGTTGACTCCGCTGGCGCGGTCGCGACGGGGCGGCCAGTTGACGACGTGGGCTCTGGGGCTTTTCGTCTTCTTCGACGACTATGCCAATACCTTGCTTCTGGGGAACACGTTGCGGCCGCTGACGGACCGGCTGAAAATCTCCCGAGAGAAACTCGCGTATCTCGTCGATTCGACGGCGGCACCGGTAT
Source organism: Planctomycetaceae bacterium (assembly GCA_015490875.1). Classification (GTDB taxonomy): domain Bacteria; phylum Planctomycetota; class Planctomycetia; order Pirellulales; family Pirellulaceae; genus S141-3. The sequence continues at coordinate 5,226 of WFWZ01000425.1, read as the reverse complement.
CGGGACTCGCACTCGTCTCGACGTGGGTGGCGGGCGAGATCGGTTACATCCAGGACGGACTCGACAAGCTGCCGCCCGAGGTGGGCTGGTCGGCGTTGGGACTCTTTTTGCAAAGCATTCCCTATCGGTTCTACGTTCTTTGGGCTCTTGCCATGGTGCCGCTCGTCGCGCTCCTGCGACGCGACTTCGGACCGATGTGGCGAGCCGAGCGGAAAGCATGGCAGGAAGGCGGATTGGAACACAACGACACAGATGTGACACTCGTGTCGAGTCCCACGGACCCCGAACCTGGCACGCCGGCTCGATGGTACAACGCCGTCATCCCGATCGGAGTGACCGTCGGCGTGATCCTGGCGATGATGTACCAGAGCGGCCGCTCGGCGTTCCCGGCGGCCGCGGATCCGAGTGCCATGGAGGTCTTCGGCGAGGCGGACACGTACGGGTCGCTCTTGTGGGGAGCCTTAGCGGGAGCCGTCACAGCGGCCCTCATGGTGCGGATGCAGGGACTCCTCGACACTCGGCAGCTCAAGGCGAGCGCCGCGGCCGGAGGTCTCATGATGGCTCCCGCACTCGTCATCTTATGGCTTGCTTCGGCACTTTCGACGATGACGGGTAATCAGCCGTCGGCCGAGGACGCCGGGCGCGCTGAAGCAGCACAAGTCCGTGTGGAGGCCGAGGTGGTGGCTACGTGGAAGGCGACCGGCGAGTTGCGACCGGCGCTAGCGCGGTTGGCAAAGGCACCTCGCTACGCCGACACCGTGGTGAGATCGCTTGTAGATGCCGGCGCCGACATCGAAGAGTTGGGTCTGGAACTGAAGAGGCTGGGCGTTCCCGAGACGTTGCTGGTGTCATGGTTGCGTCGTGCCGGAGTGACAGGAGAGCGTCTCCAGCGGGTCGAGGAGGCATTGAGGGGGCAAGCGGACTCGAGTCCCGACGTGGCTGCTGTGACGACGTGGAAGGTGAATCCGTATCCTTATTCGACGTATCGGCTCTATACGGGAGCCTACCTGACGGGGTTGCTCAAGGACCGACTGCCGTTCGTCTGGTTTCCGACGGTGATCTTCGTATTGTCTTCGGCTATCTCGTTTGCGACGGGCACGAGTTGGGGGACGATGGGGATCGTGATGCCGTTGGCGGTGCCATTGGTGTATCAGGTGGGGTTGAGTGAAGGGGTGACTGCGGGGAGCGAACACCCGATCGTCCTGAGCGTGATTGGAGGAGTGTTGGCGGGTGCCATTTTCGGCGATCACTGTTCGCCGATTTCCGACACGACGATTCTGTCGTCGCAGGCATCGGGATGCGATCATCTGGCGCACGTGTGGACTCAGATGCCCTATGCGGTATCGGTGGGCATCTTGTCGGTCGTGATCGGGACGCTGCCCGTAGCGTGGGGCGTTTCCGTATGGTTGCTCTTGCCGCTGGGAGTCGCCGCCATCATCGGGCTGCTGCTGACGATCGGGCGCGATGCCAGTGGGTGAAGAAGCTTGCCACGTCCTGAATAGAATAATCGTCACAATCGATACGCTCTTGGTGAACTGACCGGTACGAATGGCTTGAGTGTTGGAGCCATGTTTCCGGCACGAGTCCGGCGCAAGAACGCTCTTCGAGGAGACGGGTCGGAGATAGGTCACTCTGGAATCCGAGTCGCTATCCTGGTTTTGGGGGCGCCGGCCCCGTGATCTATGATTGATCTGACGTGGTCCTGGGCCGAACTTGGGCGGACCGGATGGTCCCGGGCTGCGGGGCAGCGATTATGGCGGAGGACTTTCCGATCATGGTACGCAAGATCTTCTTCACGTGCAGCATTGTCGTGCCTCTGGCGATTCTGGTGGCGACGCACTTCTATCCTGCCAGTGCTTGGCTGTTGGTCGTCGTCGGGCCGTTGTTGCTGCTGGGTTGGTACGATGTGCTTCAGAAGAAGCACACTCTGCTGCGTGTTTACCCTGTGATCGGTCACGGCCGCTACTGGATGGAACACATCCGACCGGAGATCCAGCAGTACTTCGTCGAATCGGACATCGACGGGACGCCGTTCAATCGAGAATTGCGGTCGGTCATTTACCAGCGAGCCAAGTCGAATCCCGACACGACGTCGTTCGGGACTCAGCGAGATGTCCAGGCGGTCGGCTATGAGTGGATGCAGCACTCGTTGGCTCCCAAGCCGATCCCTGATGAAGAACCGCGTATTCGATTGGGAGGCCCTGACTGCCGGCAGCCGTACGCCGCGTCGCATCTGAATATCTCGGCGATGAGCTATGGGTCGCTTAGTCGTACGGCCATCGAGGCGTTGAATCGAGGCGCCAAGATGGGCGGCTTCTTGCACAACACGGGTGAGGGATCGATCTCTCCATACCATCTCAAATGGGGTGGCGATCTCGTCTGGCAGATCGGAACGGGCTACTTCGGTTGTCGTGACTCGAGCGGGCGGTTCGACGCCGGACGGTTCCGCGACAAGGCGCAGATCGAGGAGGTCAAGGCGATCGAAGTCAAGCTATCGCAGGGTGCCAAGCCGGGACATGGGGGCATCCTGCCCAAAGAGAAGATCACGCCGGAGATCGCGGAAATCCGAGGCGTGCCGCTGGGACAAGACGTCATTTCGCCGCCGGCGCATTCGGCTTTTTCGACGCCCGTGGGGTTGCTCGAGTTCCTCCAGCGGCTGCGCGAGTTGTCCGGTGGCAAACCGGTCGGTTTTAAGTTGTGCATCGGGTTCCCGGTGGAGTTTCTTTCGATTTGCAAGGCGATGGTGCAGACGGGGATCACACCCGACTTCATTACTGTTGATGGAAGCGAAGGGGGAACCGGCGCTGCGCCGTTGGAACTGACGAACTCGGTCGGCATGCCACTGCGCGAGGCGCTTCGGCTGGTCGACAATGCGCTGCGGGGCGTCGGTTTGCGCGAACAAATCCGCGTCATCGCGGCGGGCAAGATCGTCACCGGGTTCGACATCTTCCGAGCGATCGCTTTGGGGGCCGACCTCTGCAATGCGGCTCGCCCGATGATGCTGGCACTCGGCTGCATCCAGGCTCGCCGCTGCAACAGCAACACTTGTCCGGTCGGTATCGCCACGCAAGATCCCTCGCGATACCTGGCCATCGATGTTGACGACAAGGCTCGCCGTGTGGCCAACTACCATCGCGAGACGATTGCCGCCTTCCTGGAACTCATGGCGAGTGCCGGGCTGGAGACGCCCAGACAGATCCGACCTCATCACATCTTCCGGCGCGTCGACCCGATGACGATTCAGAGTTTCGCCGAGATCTATCCGTCGATCCCCGACGGCGCCCTGCTCGAGGAGGCGAGCGTGCCGCCTCTGTGGCGGGCCTATTGGCGAGCCGCGTCGGCCGAATGCTGGCAACAAGCCGACTTCGATCAGAGTCGCTGGCATGATGCCTTTGGCGAAGTCACGCCGACTCGCTGCCCGATTGACCGGGTTGGGGAAGAGGGGTAGGATGCACGCCAGATGAGCGCCTGCTCGGTCGCCTCGCGCGTTCGTGCCAGGCCTTTTTCCGCCGCCGACTTCGTGATAAGTTTCACGATGTCGGCCGCATCGCCGAAGCAGTCCGGTGCTAACTTGTGAGTCTGCCCGGACTTGCAGCTTTGGTGGTTCATTGAACTGCATGCGGTGGAGAGGATGCCGGCCGATCATGAGCGTGACCTATCTTCCGTTGGTGGCGTTGATGGTCTTTGCCGCCGCGATGGCGGTGGCGATGATCGCCGTGGGGCATTTCGTGGGGCCGAGGCGCAGCACGCCGGTCAAGCGGATGCCGTACGAAAGCGGCATGGATCCTCGCCACGATGCCAGGCGGCGGTTCGACATCCACTTCCATCTGATCGCCATTTTGTTCTTGCTCTTCGATGTCGAACTCTTGTTTCTGTACCCGTGGGCGGTAGCTCGAGCGCATCCTGAGGGGCTGGCGGCGTTGGCTGAGGCGGGCTGGCCGGTCGATCGAGCGCTGATCTTGGGCGAGGTGCTCTTTTTCTTGTTGTTGCTGGCACTGGGCTGGGTGTACGTCTGGCGGCGGGGGATCTTGCGATGGCGGTAGACCTTCCTGACAACGTCGTCGTCACGCGATTGGACACGCTGGCGAGTTGGTGCCGGAAGAACAGCTTATGGCCGATGCCGTTTGCGACGGCTTGTTGCGGGATCGAGTTGATGGCGACGGGGGCGAGTCGGCATGACTTGGCGAGGTTCGGGGCGGAGGTTTTCCGCTTCACGCCTCGGCAGTGCGACTTGATGATCGTGGCCGGACGGGTCGTGATGAAAATGCTGCCCGTGTTGCAGCGGATTTGGCAGCAGATGCACGAGCCGAAATGGTGCATTTCGATGGGAGCGTGTTGTTCGAGTGGCGGCGTGTTTGACACCTATGCGGTCGTCCAGGGGATCGACCGTTTTGTGCCGGTGGACATGTATATTCCCGGCTGTCCGCCTCGCCCCGAGCAGCTCATTCAAGCCATCATCGATTTGCAAGACCTGATCACGGCTCGCGAGACGACAATGGGAACCGAGGCGGAGATTGGGCGACCCGAGCCTCCCAAACGAGCTTTACTGGAGTTGCCGATCATTTCGGGGCAGCCTTCGTCTTCGATGCGGTCGGCGGCAAGTGGGAGCGGCGGCCATGGCGATCGTTGATGACGTGCTTCAGACGCTCCAGCAGGACGGCGAGGTTGTCGACTCGTCTCGTTTTCGTGGCGACTTGCGCATCGTCATACGTCCGGAAAGTCTCAAGCGTGTGGCTCGACGCATGCAGACGGAGTGGGGCTTTGACGTTCTGATCGACGTCACGTGCGTCGACTATCTCCACTACGAAGGAGCTCGTGACCGATTCGGACTGGTCTATTCCTTCTTATCCAGTGAGGCAATGGAGCGGCTTTGGCTTCGCGTGTTTCTCAACGAACCGGAACTCGAGGTCGACTCGCTGGTGCCGCTGTACGAGAGTGCCAACTGGATGGAGCGCGAGGTTTACGACCTGTTCGGGATCCGGTTCCGGGGGCATCCCGATTTGAGGCGGATCTTGTTGCCCGAGGCGTTCACTGATCATCCTTTGCGCAAAGATTATCCGTTGCAGGGGCGCGGCGAGCGGCATCATTTGCCGGTGGTGACACGAGGGGAGAGTTGAGCATGCCGTTGACACCGGTCGAAACGGGTCAAGAGTCTTCGGGGGCGAGCGAGTACCTGTGGACGCTCAACTTCGGTCCTCAGCATCCGGCGACTCACACGACGTTGCG
>WFWZ01000424.1 GCA_015490875.1 Planctomycetaceae bacterium | reverse complement strand
TGACGTCGAAACACGATTCCGACCGGACGGGTGCGGCTGGCGCCGGACCCGCCGGTCGAAGAATCATGAAACAAAGCCTTCTCGTTTTGTTGAACGTGGATCGAGCAGGTTTGATCTTTTTCTTGAACGCCGACCGAGCGTGCCGCTCGGTGTACGCGCCGGTTGTGCCACTTTCGTGTCAGTCGGCGCTGAACGGAGCAAATGGCTCGCAAACACTCCCACCGCACCAGCACCGCTCACCTCTCACCCTTCACACTTCTTCCTTCACACTTCACACTTCAATAGAGGCGACCCGGGGCGAAGTGGTCAGTCTTTGGAAGTCTGCTCTGTCGCCGCGCCCCGCTCCGCTTCACTCATCGGTTTCTTTTTTTCTCGTTGAATGTCCTTGCGTCTTACAGTGGCAGTTTTGACAACAAGGAGTTTTCCGGTATTCCTCGGGAAGGAATTCATCAATCTCAACAAGCGGTGGCTGTTCGTACGGCTTGTTTCGGCCCGGCAATAGGCCCCACTGGGCACTGGATGCCTCCCGGATGTTGGGGTCTTTTCCCTCACGATAGTCAATCACACCCAGAACTCGCGTCTCCTCGTCCAAGAGCACCAAGATTCTTCCGACTTCCGATCCGAAGTCATACCACACAAGACTACAGCGGCTCGTCGGACGAGATGACCAGAAGCGTATTGGAAGCCACTTCAGGTTCCTGTGGAACTCGCGAATCGTCATCGGCTTACGTCCTCGAATGTCCGGGATACGTTTGGTCCATCGTTTCCACGGATCGGAAGCCCCTGACTCTATCACGCTCCCTTTCTCCAGGCCGTACTTCCTCTCCGCGCCTACCAACGATGATCTCGCTACATCGGACTGCGAGTCGGAGAGTTCGTTTCTGCCATGTTCCCCTCGTCGATAGGTGCGAGAAGCTCGCATTCTTTTGCATGGACAATCTTCACAGTGTTCCTCTGGGAGAAAACGATCAATCTCAATCAGAGGCGGTTGTTCGTAGGCCGTATTTCGCCCCGGCAATAGCCCCCACCATACCGCCCAATTCTCGGGCGGCCTTTCACGAGGGTCGAATTGTGTGACGGCAAAAACCTTTCCCCAATGATCTACGTCCACCCAGAACCCCACGTCGCCGAAGTCATACCCAACGATGAAGCCTTGGCACCCTGGCCAAGACGTGCCGAATGTGACCGGAATCCGCTTCAGCTTCCTGTGAAACTCCCAAATAGTCATCCGTGTATTACCATCAACTTCCGGAAGGTACTTCCTGTGCCAATTCTCGTTCTTCCGTTGCCCATCGGCCGTGGACTGGTTCGGTCGTCCTTGGTCCTGAGCCCATATGGCATCTTCACAAGTCGGCAGTACACTGAATAGTACGAGAGCACCAAGAATCGAAACACGCGTCAACGCAGGAGCCGTATTGCTCAGCCGCCAGCTACTTGAGTTCATAGTCTTTGTCTCCCGATGGAAACTGGCCGGTTGGCGTCTCCCGCATTTCCCCACTATTGCAGCAGAAACACCGTTTTGTTTTCCGCTTCGCTAAATGCCAATTATAAGGACCTCTGGCAAAGAAATAGTCGACAGACGCATCAGGATCTTTAATGCCCACAACTGGAAAATACGGCCCCAGCTTCGATTCGCAGAGGGACTTACCGCATTTTCTCCCAACCGCGTGTAAATCACAGAACGGCATCAATACCCTGCCCTGCCCTCGAAGATCACGTTCGACGTCTCGCACCCACTGGTAGACGATTACTTCGCGGTCGAATCTGTTACAGTCGCAGAAAGTTGGTACTGGACTACCTTCTTTGCATTCGGTTTCGACACAGCCCTGGGGAATGAACGTCGAAAACTTCTTCCAATCACAGTCAAAGCCGTCGTATGGGAAAGAAAGCCACTTGTCGATCCCACATGATACGCCCAAGCAGTTTTGCCCGCGATCAGGTACCGGCCGGCCCCCCGGTGGCGCTGGCACCACCCCATTGGGTCCGCATATAGGCTTTTCGTCTGGGCCATGGAGCCACGTTGGGCACTCGACCAAAGTGTACTTCTTGCCATCAACGACATGTTTTCCATTTGGGTCTTCCACGAAGCAACAACCGTAGCACTTTGTGCAGAGATACACTGGCTTTCCTTTTTGCATTCCCACTTCGACCCAATCGTCGGGCACAAGACCACTGGGATCCGTCGCTGCAACAATCATTGCGCCTAGATAGGGGGGCACGCTCGCCACATTCCCCAATGGATCCCGCCCCACAAACCTCCCCAACCCCGGATCGTAATACCGCGCCCGAAAGTAATAGAGCCCCAGATTCGAGTCCCATCTTCTCCCCGTATACGTGTACGAATTCCCATAACTCGACGACGCCCGCACTGTCGACCCATCGGCCGCCAGAATCGTGAGCTCCCCGTACGGTTCGTAGGCGTAACGCTCGACGACGCCGCCCGTAGTACTCGTCAAAGCGGCCACCGAATACTGGCTATTGCGGTGATAATAGACCGTCCCGCCGGTCCCGTCCTTCAAGACCGGCTCGTCGATGTACGAGGCGTAGACGTATTTTTCCGTCGGCGAAGCGGGAGCCGCGCCGCTCGAGTACTCGGCCACCACCTGACCCGCCAACGGGCTGTACTGGATCGGTTGCGTCATCGACACATAGACGACCGACGCACTGCCGCTCGTCTTGGCCACGCGCCGACCCAAGGCATCATACTTCAGCGTCACGTCATCGACATTATCCCCATCCGTGTCGGCGCCACTCATCCGATTATCAAAATCCCACGTGTACTTGTGGTTCTTCGTGTTGTCGACCGTGAGATTCCCCTTAGGAT
>WFWZ01000423.1 GCA_015490875.1 Planctomycetaceae bacterium | reverse complement strand
GAGCGTCACTTTGACGGTACGCGCCAGCTTCGAGACGCCGCGACGGATGGCGTCGCGAGCTTCCTGATCAAAGGCAATCATCTTGGCCATGAGTCTGTATCTCCTTGTTCGTGGTTGTTCGGCGGTCGCCGCCAGCAGTTCTCGGCGGCACTCTTGGGTCCGACGGTCGCCCTATTCTTCGATCACCGCCAGGATCTCATCTTCCCGCATCAGCAGCAGTTCCTCATCGTCGACCTTGAAGGTCTCACCCGCATAGCTGCTGAACAGGACGTGGTCTCCCACCTTCACTTGCAGAGGAACGCGATTGCCGTTGTCGAGCATCCGGCCGTCGCCGACACTGACGATGTGGCCTCGAGCCGGCTTGTCCTTGGCGGTGTCCGGAAGCAGAATCCCGCCGGCTGTCTTCTCCTCAGACTCGTCCCTCCGCACGACCACGCGGTCGCCCAACGGCTGCAGCTTGATCTTGGTCTGCCGCTTCGACTTGGTCTTGGTAGCGGTTGCCATCGATGACTTCCCTCCGTCTGACTGTAGACGTTTTCGCCAAATGTCCGGTTTGCCTATCACCCGGCTCTTTACCTACTAACCCGCTGGCTCCGTCCGACCCCAAGCCGGCTCGGCGCGGGATTTCCCTCTGCCAGAATCCCAGGGATCTGGGCGTCGCCGATTGTGGAGAGCAAGTTGCGTGCCCAAGCCCGTTCACGTCGCTCCAACCCCTTCCCCACCGCAAACTTGCGACTTACGGTATGGGGAGAGATGTGAGGGCCGCGCCACCGTCTACGGAGTCTGTCATTTTGACAGCGGCTTGAGTCACCTTCGGCTGCGGTACACAATGGCACTAGGAGCCACCTCCCGATTTGCGCGCGTAGCTCACCTCCCGCTCATAACTCCAGGAGTCGCCAGTCTCATGCCAATCCGGGTTTCCTGCCAGTGCGGCGCCGCGTTCCAAGCCAAGGATGAACTGGCAGGCAAGCGCGTCCGCTGTCCCAAGTGCGGCCAACCCCTGGCCATCCCCGCTCCGGCAAAGAAGCCGGCCGCTCCTGCGCCGCTGGAAGACCTGCTGGAAGATGCGCATGTCGAGGAGGCCGCGGTCCCGCGGTGCCCGGAATGCAACGCCGAGCTGAAACCGGGAGCCGTACTGTGTGTCGAGTGTGGGTTTGACCTGGCCGCCGGCAGGAAGCTCAAGACCTACCGCTCCGAAGGCGACGACGATCCCGAGTTCGCCAACCTCCCCAAACACGGCAACGAGATGCTCGACTGGGCCGAACGGGAAATCATTCGGAACAAGCTTCAGCAGCAGCGGATGGAACGCGGAGCTCCGTGGTGGGTCTTTCTATTGGGCGTACTCTTCTGTGGAGGCTTCGTCTTTTACGCCGTTCGATACAAGCCCAATTCTCTGGTGATGGCCGGTGTTACCCTGGGTTCGTTCGCAGCCTTCTTCGTGACGGCACTCGTCTATACGCTCTCTGCCAACTTCTACAGCTCGCTCGAAAAGAAGTACAGCCAGCGACTCAAGGCAAAAGATGAGTTGGTCGCTCCGCCCCTGGGGTACGCGATGGCTATCATCATCGCGTTCCTGGGAGCTCAGGTCGTGATCACCGCCGGACTGGCTCCCCTCTTCGGACTTCGGTGGTGGGAAGGTTTCCGAGGAAAAGAAGACTTGCCCGATAGCTGGGTCTTTTACGCTCTCGTCGGACTGACCAGCTACATCACGCTCGTCGTCGTCTCCGCCACGATGATCCCGCTCAAGTTCAAACGCAGCATTCTGTTCGTCCTCTTTTTCTTGCTCATCCTGGGCAGTGTTGGCGGCGTAGGCTACCTCGGGTATTGGCTGATGTTCGGCTGATCACCGGACGCCGCGACCCAAAGCCTACCCACGTTCCGTCTCACGACTTGGATAGAACGAACGGGAACCAAGTCGTCGCCAGTAGGGTCAGCCAGGCGATGCTGATCAAGTTCAACCACCAACCGGCTCGCATCAGGTCCGTCATCCGCAGCATGCCCGACCCGAAGACGATGGCATTGGGAGGAGTCGCCACCGGCAGCATGAAAGCGCAACTCGCGGCGACCGTTGCTGGAAAGAGCAACCGGTAGGGGTGAATGCCCAGCCCCGGAGCGATCGCCGTCAAAACGGGCAATAGAGCGGCCACCGTCGCCAGGTTGCTGGTCAGTTCGGTCAAGAAGACCACAAGTGCCGTCACCGCCAAGATGACGACCCAGTGAGGGACGTGCTGCAAGCTGGCCGCTTGAGCTCCCAGGAATTCGGCCACCCCAGTGGCCCGCATGGCCGACGCCAGGCTGAGTCCTCCTCCAAACAGCAGCAGGATCTCCCATGGAAGCTTGCGAGCGGTCGGCCAATCAAGCAGTGGTTGGCGTGGGCCTCGGCCAGAGGGCCAAAGAAAGAGCACGATCCCTGCCGCAATGGCCACGGCCGTGTCACTGGCGTGAGCCAAAGGACGCCCTCCGCCCCAAGCCTCGGGAAGCTCCCATGTCATGATCCAGGGACGCAGAATCCAGCCCGCGGCCGTCATCATGAAGATCACGAAAGTGCTCGCCTCGGCCCAGCTGAAAGGACCAAGCGCGACGAGTTCCCGACGGATCAAAGCTCGCCCGCCCGCGATCGCGCGGCTGCCAAGACGATATAAGACCCGTGTCAGCAAGAACCAAGTCAGGGGTAGCATCACCAAGGAGACTGGCAGGCCGATGAGAAGCCACCGGTCGAACGTCAGTTCCAAACGGTAGGGCGGGTCAATGGCGTCACCCAAGAATGCGGCCAGCGCGACGTTGGGCGGTGTGCCGATCAACGTCGCCATGCCCCCCAACGTGGCGCTGTAGGCGATGGCGAGCAGCAATGCGGCGCCGAACTTGCGGCTCTCGTCAGGATCTTCGTGTGTGCGCACGAGCTCCAGTACGCTAAGGGCGATCGGCAACATCATGGCGGTCGTCGCGGTGTTCGAAACGAACGCGCTGAGCATTGCCGTGGCGGCCATGAATCCAGCGACCATCGCCGCCGGCCGCGTGCCGACCGCGGCTAAAGTGAGCAAGGCGATGCGCCGGTCGAGCTTCCAGCGCTGCATGGCAAGAGCCAAAAGGAATCCGCCAAGAAACAGAAACACGAGTGGATGCGCATACGGAGTGGCCGCCTGAGACAAGGTGCGGCTGCCGACAAGTGGGAACAAGAGCAGCGGCAATAAGGCCGTCGTCGAAATGTGCGTCGCTTCGGTCAGCCACCAAACAGCCATCCACGTGGTGACGCCGAGCGTTGCGCGCGCCTCACCGGAGAGTTCGCGAACGGCTCCCGTGTGATCGAGGTACGTTGGTGGGAGCGTCCACCAGACCACCCACGCCAGACCGGGGCCCGCGGCCAGACGAACGGCCGACCAGATCACGCGTCCAGGCGGGCTTTTCACCATCACTTGCCGGATTCGTCCGGAGGCTCGGGAACCTCCACGCTCAGTTCCACCACATCGCTCCGCCGAGTGCACAGGGGGCTGTCCGTTCCCGATTCGGCAATCAGTTCCGCTAATGTAGTTCCCTTAAACGCCGACTCAACGCCTTCCAACGCCGCATCCACACGCCGATGCAACGGGCAGAGTTCACGGTGCCCTTCGATCTCAAGCGGACATGTATGGATTCGCTTGAGCGGATCGACGGCTTGCAAGATGTCCCACATCGTGATCTCTTCAGGAGAGCGCGACAGCGTGAATCCACCTCCCAATCCGCGTCGGGACTTCAGTAGTCCCGAACGAACCATCCCCTGCATCAACTTCGAAAGATACGGGGCGGGGACTCGAGTCACCTCGGCGATCTCATGGACCGTCATCGCGTCGCCTGCTCGGTACGCCAGCGTCACCATCGCCCGCAACGCGTATTCCACCGTTTGCGATATCATGGACTCGCTCGCTGCAAGGACAAGTTCCTCCCGACCATCCCATCCTGGCTATCGCTGGGAAGGTTCCGGCGATGAGAAGGGGCGAGCCGAGAGCCCGCTGCTCTCGGCTCCCCTCCTATCTTATCGGATGATGGCATCCGATTACTAGGCCGGCGAGCTGCCAAGGTGGCATCGGGGCTCAAGCCAACTGCAAAAGCTCCTGGGGCGGCTCGGCCTCGGTCAGCTTCAAATCGAATTTTTCCTGGAGAATCTTGAAGACATTGGGAGTCAAGAAGGCGGGCGGGTTCGGTCCGAGGCGGATACCCTTGACGCCCAAATAAAGGAGTGTCAACAACACGGCGACCGCTTTCTGCTCAAACCATGAAATCACGAGCGACAATGGCAGGTCGTTCACGCCGCAGTCGAACGCCTTCGCCAGGGCGAGAGCCACCTGGATCGCGCCGTAGGCGTCGTTGCACTGTCCCATATCCAGCAGGCGAGGCAGTCCCGCCACGGTCCCGTAGTCATAGTCGCGAATCCGGTACTTGCCGCACCCGAGCGTCAAAATGATGGAAGACTCGGGAGCCTGCTGAGCCACCTTGGTGAAGTAGTTGCGTCCCAATTCGGCGCCGTCGCAACCTCCCACCAGATAGAAATGCTTGACCTGCCCCGACTGAACCGCTTCGACGATCTTGTCGGCCAACCCGGTAATCACCGAATGATGGAAACCGATCGTCGATGTCCGTTTGTGTTCCTCCGGAAGCGCCGGACACTCCTTGGCTAAGGCGATCACTTCGGAAAAGTCATTCGTCTTCAACCGCTTCCCGCCCGGGACCGCCGTGATCCGAGTCGTGAACAAGCGGTCCTTGTATGTGTCCCACGGAATGAGCACACAGTTGGTGGTGGCAACAATCGGCCCGGTAAACGTGGTAAACTCCAGGTGCTGGTTCTGCCACGCCGTCCCGTAGTGCCCCGCCAGATGGGGGTACTTCTTGAGCCCGGGGTAGCTGTGACCCGGTAACATCTCGCCGTGTGTGTAGACGTTGACGCCGGCATCCTTCGACTGCTCCAAGAGGTCCGCCAAGTCGAGCAAATCGTGGCCCGTCACCAGGATGCCGGGGCCCGCCTTCGTCCCCTCATACACCTCCGTCGGCTCGGGCGTCCCAAAACGCTCGCTGTGGCCCCGGTCCAGCATCTCCATCACGCGCAGGTTGTATTTTCCGCACTCGAGGACCAACTCGAGGAGTGATTCGAGGTCAAAATTGACGTTCGTCATCGTCGCAAAGAGCGCCTCCTCGATGAATGCATTGACTTCATCGTCGGTCTGCCCCAGCCGCCGGGCGTGGTTCGCGTACGCCGCCATCCCTTTGACGCCGTAGAGCAATGTCTCCTGAAGCGACTGCATGTCGGGATCCTTGCCGCACACGCCCAGCTCCATACAGCCCGTCCCATTGGATGTCTGCTCGCACTGATTGCAAAACATGCCTGAGCTCTCCTTTCGACTCGCCTTGCCGCAAGCCCTGTCACTCCTCGGTCCTCAGAATACCCTGGGAACCGTCCGACTCAGAGGTGTTCCCACCCCCCCGTCCGCTACGGTCCCCTCACGCTCCTCCCAAGCTACCGGCACAAAAAACGGATGTCAAGACCTTGTTATCTTTTTTGTCGCGGGCTATGATATCGAAACGGTTTCCGGCGGAGAGCCGGCCGGCTCTCCCGGGATGTGAGAAGAGCCCTTTTGAGAGCCCGACAGAAGCAAAGGAGCAGTGATGAAGGCGATCGACGAAGCCCGTTTGGAACAGGACATCCACTACCGATTCGACTATCTGTGCGAGTTCATGTCGTTCGACGGCGAGGACATCGCCGCCATCCGAGGGGCTATCGCCCAGTTTGCCCCCAGAATCCCGGACATTGTCGCCGCCACCTATGAAAAGCTGCTCAGCTACGATGCCACGGCCCGCCATTTTCTACCGCGCCAACACGGCTACGACGGGCCCCTTCCCCAGTCGCTCGAGGAACTTCAATCCGACCAAGCTCAGATCCAGTTCCGTAAGGAGCACCTCCAGCGGTACCTGATGAACCTGATCGGCAACGCCTTCAACCACAAAACGCCGATGTACCTCGACATCGTCGGCAAGATGCACACGCCGGCCGCTGGCAACCCGGAAATCGATGTCCCTTTGGTCCAGATGAATGCCCTGATGGGAGTCGTCTCCGACGTGATCTTCCAAGTCATCGAAGGACTCGAACTGCCCGACGCGACCAAGTTTCGGCTCCTGCGGGCCTGGAACAAGCTGCTGTGGATCCAGAACGACTTCATCAGCCGGCATTATGCTCGCGAAGCAGACCCGGGCGAGGAAACCGAGCGGTCGACGGCGTCCGCCGCCGTGTAGGCGAAGACCGATCACGCCGCAGGTCGGGGTGCCGAGCCTCACTGGGATCGCGATTACGTAAGTCACGCCTTCGCGTCTGAAGGAAATCGCGGTGACAACGGGTAAGGCGTGAAGTAGCGGTGTGCTCCATGTGCGCCTCGCGCGAGCCACTCCATCTCGGAAATCGCGTGGTTTAGCACTACAATGATGAGTGAATTCACACCGCCAAGGCGCGTCGGGTCTAGAGCCAGGGGCTCCTGTGTGCGGGCTACCTAACCGCCGCAACCGTTTTCATATATACGCCCGAGGAGATGGTCGAAGGTGTCCCAGAAAACTGATGTTGACCCGATAGAAGAAATTCATCGAATTCGAGAGCGACTTGCTGCAAAATTCTGCGGCGACATTAGAGCCATTTTGGAAGACGCCCGACGGCGACAGGCCAAGTCAGGACGTCCAGTTTGGCGAGGAACGTCGACGAGCGAAGCCCAAAGCCACAGCAGACAGAGACGTCGCAGATGAACTCAAGACTTTCGATTCGTACGCACTGGTGGCCAGCCTGGAGCGGATGTAACCCGCTATTGCCTGCTCGGCTCCCACACCTCGAAAATTGATGCAAGGAGGCCAGTTCGGAACACGTGCGTCTCACGCCGGCCGCACCGTTCCGTGCCGCCAAAGTTCGACAGAACCACTGTCGGTCTGCAACCGTAGGGCACCTTCGGCATCCACGCCCACGCAGACGCCAGCACCGGTCCGTCCGTTGCCACCATCGATGCGAACTCGGCGTCCCTGGAGTCCGCAATAGACGCGCCAACGCTCGGGAAATCGATCTGGCTCGGCGCGAAACTGCGAGTACGCAGCGGCCAGTGCCAGCAACAGAGTCCCCAGAACGTCGGCCAACGGGTAACTACGGCCGCTGAAATCGCGAAGGGAGATGGCGGCCGGATCTCCTGAGTCTTCTCGGGAGAGGCGTTTTCCCACGCACTCGTTGTTGACGTTGATCCCGAACCCCACGATCCATCGCGGCCGACTTTCTGCGTCGGGAACGCACTCGACCAATACACCCCCGAGCTTGGCGTCGCCGACCATCAGGTCATTCGGCCACTTCAGCCAAAGCGGCAAAGCGGGCTCGATTCGCGCTAGCCCATCAGCAAGCCCGACACCGGTCCAGGGAGCCATCACCGCCATCGCCCGTGACGACTCGGGACCAGTGTCGTCACCGACGACCAGCGATGCCAAAAGCGCCCCGGGAGGCGACCACCATGTCCGCCCCTGTCGGCCGCGGCCGGCCGTCTGTTGCCCGGCTACCACCAGCGCCGGGAGTTCCGTCTCCTCGTCCAGCAACTGGCGAGCGCGGTCGTTGGTCGAGCCGAGCGTCGGGTGGAACTCGACGTGGCGGACCCACGGAAGCGTCTCGAGCGCCTGCTGTGATTCCACGTCCCACATCATCACTCCCCACTTCCACTACCGCCGACGCTGGTCAAACCTGCCCCCCCGGCCTACGATGAACGGTTGGAGGCTCTTTCTCAGCATACTTGAGCCTCCAAGGCGACTCGAGATGCTAGGCCACCCCCCCCGACCGTTTCGGAAGATGAAGGGTCCGTTCGAACGACTGAAGTACGATCTGCGACGGGTCTGGGAATGTCCGGTCTGCGGTCGCCACGTGCGCACGGGAGGCCACGTGACGAGTCTGTTTTGTCGTTGCCAGGAGAAACTCCCGCCCGAGGAACGTCGCTGCATGAAACTGATTGCCAACGGCATCCGCCGTGTCGACTCGGCCAAACCCCGATCCTCGAAAGACTGACGCCACCGACAAGGCTCACAAGTCTTGGAAGGCGACGCGAACCTCCCCAGGAAGAACACCGAATGCATGTGCGCCATCACTTGGGTTCCTCGATACTGGCCACAGTGATCCTCGGCCTGGCCGTTGCCTCGGCCATGATCTCCCGAGTCGAAGCCGCTCCCTTTCCCGGCACGAAGACGAGCTGGCATGGTTTCGACCGCTACCAGTTCCCCGTCGACGGTAAGACCGTTTCCGTCGTCGTACCACGGACCGCCGCCCCGGGCCGACCGTGGGTCTGGCACGGAGAATTCTTCGGGCACAAGCCCGAGCCCGACATTGAGCTACTCAAGCGAGGCTTTCACATTGTCTACTTGCGCGTCCCCGATCTGTTCGGGTCGCCCACCGCCGTCGCTCACTGGAACGCCTGTTACCGGGAGCTCACAAGCAAGTACCGCCTCGCCAAGAAGGTGGCGCTGGTGGGACTCAGCCGAGGCGGCCTCTACTGTTACAACTGGGCAGCCGAGAATCCCGACTGCGTCGCCTGCATCTATGGCGATGCTCCAGTATGCGACTTCAAGAGCTGGCCGGGCGGATGGGGAGCCGGTCAAGGGAGCCGAACCGAATGGAAGAAGCTGCTGCAAGCCTACGGATTCCGCTCGGACGAGGAAGCCAAGGCGTATCCGGGCAATCCCGTCGACCGACTCGAGCCGCTGGCTCGAGCCGGAGTTCCCCTGCTTCACATCTATGGTGAAGCCGACAAGGTCGTGCCCTGGCAAGAGAACACAGCCGTCGTCGCGCAGCGTTACCGCAAACTCGGCGGCTCGATCACGCTCATCGCCAAACCCGGCGTGGGCCACCATCCCCACGGCCTGGTCGATGTCCGGCCGATCGTCGATTTCATCGTGCGCCACGCCCTGCCGTCCGCCGAACGCCAATCACCGAAGCGACTCGACGCCGCCGGGCGCGTAGCGGCTGAGCTCGAACCCAGCAGGCTGGTGGTCTACAAGACCGTTGCTCAAGGCGAACTCTTCCTCCACGTCTTCGAACCGTCGGACTGGAAGCCATCCGACCGTCGTCCTTGTTTCCTCGTCTTTCACGGAGGAGGATGGACGGGAGGCCAGCCTCGGCGGATGTATCCTTTCGCCGATCATTTCGCATGCAAAGGAATGGTCGCCATCAGCGCTCAGTATCGCCTCCGGAATCCTCGAAAGGGTACGACCGTCTTCGATTGTGTCAAAGATGCGCGGTCGGCCATGCGGTTCGTACGATCACACGCCGCATCTTTGGGCATCGATCCTGACAAGATTATCGTCTCGGGGGCCTCGGCCGGAGGCCACCTCGCCGCCGGCGTCGCCCTGTTCGATGGCATTGACGACCCGTCCGACTCATTGAAAGTTCCAACGACCCCCGCAGCACTCGTGCTCTACTTCCCCGTCATCGACACGTCGGCTCGAGGTTATGGCCAGGCCAAAATCGGGGATCGATGGCAAGAACTTTCTCCCGTGCATCACGTTCGCAAGGGAGTACCTCCCACGATTCTGTTTCAAGGCACGGCCGATACGGTGACGCCACCGAGCGGGGCTCGAGCGTTTCACCAAGCCATGCTCGAGTCGGGCAACCGCTGTGAACTCGTCATGCATGAGGGCGGCAAACATGGATACTTGATGTTCCGCCGCGACTTGCTCGACGAGACACTCCGCCGGACCGACTCTTTTTTGAAATCGGTGGGGCTGATGCCCTGAATCTCAGCGGGATGCCAAAGATGTGTCGGCCCCAAAATCGCGTACGGTGGCGTCAATGTCCCTTGTCGGACGAATCACCGGATGCCGGCGCAGGAGACGCCTCATGAGACTCGGTCGGTGGTTCCCCTGAGTCTCGAGCCCGTTCCGCTTTACCCTTCGCCGATTCGTCTTCGGAGGGAAGCGATTGGCCGCAGGAAGGACAGAACTTGGCTCCTTTGGGATAATCCTTTCCACACGCAGGGCAGGTTCCTCCAGGCAACTCGGGCCGCAGCCGAGGCGACTGCACGCGGAAAGTTTCCACCAGCCACTTGTCGCCTCGCTTGCGAAACCGAACGTGGATCGTCGCCGGCCCTTTTTCGAACCGAGCTTGATAGCTGGCGTCGGCATACCGCGTCGCGTTGAACTGGCGGAAGTAGAGCCCGGTCAGCTTTTTCGATTGGAGCCGCCCCAATCGCGTGCGGATGGCTTCCCCGAGTTGCCGGTACTCTTCGAGACTCGTGACGTCCCGAAACTTGAGCGTGGTGTGCGTGCGGTACGTCTGCTCGAACGTCCCGTTGTTTGCAGCGGTCAGCAGCTCATCCACGGTTTGCGACAGCACCTGGCTGCTGCTTTTGAATGCGCGATAAAGATAGACGCCGCCGCCGATGATCAGAGCGACCATCAGCACGACGGCGGCGAGAGCCACGCCCAACACGACTTTGACGTTCACGGCAACGGGACTCCTCCGACGTGACAAGAAGGACTCGCTCGTCCCACCAATGCCCCCGCACGGCGGCATTCTCACCGGTCCAACCGGCCTGCCCCTTCTGCTCAGCCGACTTAGTCTACTGGAGCCGAGGCTTCAACTCCAGTCTTGTCCCCATCGGTTCGCGCCCGGTTCGCCCCTCGCTCCGGCGTCTCTCGCACATTCTTTATTCTTTTCCGGACGCGAATGGATCCTCGTCGTTTCCGGCTGTCGCCTCCTGAGTTGCTTTGCGCAACTCTTCCAGGAGCTGCCGAATCTGTCGGTGGTTGCGTACCGATTGAGCGATCACGAGCGCTCCGCGGAACTCGCAAATCCGCCCCTCACCGTCCATGACATCCCATGACTCGGGAGCGACCGTGTTGACGACCACGTTCATGAGCGCTTCGATGTCGTAGGGCGGCCCGGATTGCAACGCCGTACCGAGCATTCCGGAGCCTCCCATTCCGCCTCCGAATCCTCCTCCCGGTCCGTATCCTCCCAAGCCTCCAGACATGCCACCTTGCGCTACCGGTCCGCTCAGTCCTGCACCCGCTCCGCCAGCCGGTTCTTCACCACTTGACATTGCCGGGGGATCGCGTCGACGTGCCTCTACCAGATCATCGACGCGATAGACGCGAACGACCAAAGCCCGCTCTCTTAGACCCTCGGGCGTCGTCACAATCACGACTCCGTTCTCGATGCTGTACACCAATTCGGCTTGCTCGAGGATGAGCCGCAATGCCATCTCCGCCGGGATGTTTTTCAGATTGAGCGACACTTTGCAGGTCTCCAGGTCGACACCCGCGTTTTCGATCGCGCGACGCTCGTAGTAATACTGAATGCCCGCAACATCACTCAGGTAGGCAAGCGCATCGTCGATCGCGAGATCTTGCATTTCGATATCGAGCCTCTTTTCCAGAGACCGCCAAAGTGCCTCATCGGGGTCATCGGCTTGGGGTGCCGGGGATTTTGCCGACTCTTGCTGCGCCATCACTGGCGAGCCTCCCCACGGGCTCGGTCGATCCTGCCAAAGGCCAACCACCGCCAACGCCAACATGAGCGTGCCCACGAGTGTACCTGTTGTCCAACGCATGAGTCTTCTCCTTCGTTTCAGATGAGACCAAGTCGACAGTTCAGCCGCGAGTGCCGCCGCGTCCCCGAACTCGGCCAACGCTCGCGAGGCCGCCTCGCGAGGCTCCACACCTTCGTTGACCAAGTCTTCATAACGAGCCTCCAAGTGAGATTGCAGTTCTTCAACGATCGCCTGACGCTGCCGCGTCCCCAGACGCAGCAAACGGGTCAGCGTGCGCAGGAACTCGTCAAACTCCTCCGGCGTCCAGTTTTCACTCATGGTGGTCCCTCCCACGCATCAGGAGCCTGTTTCAGGATGGGAGCCAGCATCTGCCATAGCCGCTCGGCGTAGTCCCGCCACGCTTCCGCCTGCTGGACCAGTCGCCGGCGTCCGGCGGGTGTCAGCCGATACCACTTGCGTTTGCGGCCGGTCGAATCGTCCCAGCGACTCTTGACCCACCCCTGAGCTTCCAAGCGGTGCAGCAGGGGATAAAGCGTCCCCGCCTTCACCGAAACCGCTCCGCCCGAAGCTTTCACCAAAGCCTCCTGAATTCGGTAACCGTATTGCGGGCCCTCTGCGAGTGTCGAAAGGACCATCAAATCGAGACTCCCCCGTGCCCACTCGCCCGCCGTTCGGTCCGTGCCCTCAGCCATGATTCCTCATCCTCTCGAACCAGATGCAACACATTGACTCCCGATATATATCACATCGATATATCGACTGTCAACCTATTTCGGTTGGGCGTGCCGCCCCCGCGGCTTTCGTCTGCCCGTTGCCCCACCCAGAAGGACCGGCCACAATAGGAAGCATGGATACTCCATGCTCACTCAGCTCGCCGGCTGACCGATTTCCGTCGGCGATGATCTTCCTGCGGACCGTCGTCATCGCGTTGCTCCTGGTCATCTCGGTGCTACTCGGGCCAGCCCATGCGCAAACGGCAGCAACCTCCGATGAACGTGACCCCGCAGCGACTCCCGATTCGAGCCAGCCCACTCCCGTCCGCTACTGGCAGACATCGATCGACGGCGGCGAGGTCGTCGTGGTGCGCGGCTATACGCGACGTGGGAATCGCCATGTTGTGCTGCTTCCGGACGGGAGGATGGCCGAGCGACGCGATCAAGACTTGCAGCCGACCGATCGGCCGTTTCGCCCGTGGTCCGCGCGTAAGGTCGCCAAGCGACTCGAGGCGAAGTTTCCGAAGATGCAGGTGGACGTGACGAGTCGCTACGTCTTTGTCGGCAACACGTCCGAGACGTTTCGTCGCGTGACCCAGCGCGTTCTCACGACGATGCTGCCGGGAATCCGCAAGTTCACCCGCAAGTGGAAACTCCCTGCTCGGTCACCCGAATTCCCGCTGGTGGTGCTCATGTTCCGCACTCGCATGGAGTTTGATCAGTATCGGCGGATGCCTGCGAACATCCTGGCGTACTACGACGCGTGGACCAACTACATCGTCCTCTACGAAGAAACGCGGATGTTCGGTACGAATCCGGAAATCGCCGTCGGACAGACGATCTCGACGATCGCCCACGAAGGTGCGCACCAGATCTTGCACAACATCGGCGTCCAGCAGCGACTTTCGCGCTGGCCGATGTGGATCGCCGAGGGACTCGCGGAGTACTTGGCTCCGACGAAATTGGGCCGAAAACTGAGCTGGAAAGGAGCGGGTTTGGTCAATGACTTGAGGATGCTCGAGTTGGAGTTCTACGTCAAAGCCAAGGCATTCGACTCGCCGCCCGGTGAGATGATCGCTCATACCGTGCAAGGAGCACAACTCACGTCGACCGGCTATGCCACGGCTTGGGCCCTGACGCATTACCTGGCCAACAAGGAAAAGGCCGCGTTTCGGGCGATCCTCCGGGAACTCACCCAGCTCGGTCCCTGGCAACGCCTGGGAACGCCGAATAGCGAAGGACTCATCGAAGCACAACTGACATCTTTCCGTCAGCATGTACCGACTCCCTTGAAGAAACTGGAAGCCGACCTGATCACCTATCTCGACGAGCTCCCCTACACCGACCCGTTCGCCTCGGCACCTCACTACGTCGCGTTGATCACACTCCAGCGAGACAAGGAAACCGGCTGGAAGGCCAATATCTTCCACACCGAAATGCAGGCTCGGCGTTGGTCGGCCCAATTCATCCGTCAACTCGACGACGACATCCAGCGCCACGTCGAAATCGTCCAAGTGCCCAACCGCCCGGCCGCTCACCAACTCATTCGTCAATATGCCCGCTCAAGAAAGTAAGTTGAGGATCCTTATGCCAATCCGATACCAACGCACGGGTGCTGCTCTATGGAGCATCTTCACCGTCGCCCTGCTTGCCTCCGCCCTTTCCGCTCAAATTCGGCCCTACGCCGAAAACCCCGCGTATTGGGAATACCAGGGAGAACCGCTGCTCCTTTTCGGCGGCTCGGACCGCGACAATATTTTCCAATGGACCGGCCGCCGGCTGACGGATCACCTCGACTTGCTGAAACAGTGCGGTGGGAATTACATTCGCTGCACGCTCAGTTCTCGCGAGTACACGGCAAAGGGCTATCGATGGGATCTCCTTCCCTATCCGTTCGCGCGCGTCCACGATCGTTATGATCTTCGCCGCTGGAACCCCGAATACTGGAATCGCCTGCGCACGTTCCTGCGCGAGACAAAGGAGCGAGGTATCATCGTGCAACTGGAGATCTGGGACCGGTGGAACGAGTCGGGAGATTCGCGGAAGCCGGGCAACGGCTGGTATGACTCGCCATGGAACCCCGACAACAACGTCAACTACGATTGGGCGGACAGCCCACTGCTCAAGAAAGGCAAAACCGGCTTTTACAACCCGTTCCATCTGGCCGCGGTCACCGACGATCCGGTACTCCTTCCATGGCAACAGCGTTTCGTGCGCAAGATTGTCGAGGAGGTGGTCGAGGGAGGCTTCGACCATGTGCTGTTCCAGATCGACAACGAAAGCGGTATCGGGGACGCGTCGCTCGAACCCGACCCCTATTGGGCTCGATTCCTCCGGAAATGCGCCAAAGAACTCAACTCGCCCTTCGAACTCTATGTCTGCACATCCCGACGTTTCCATTGGCCCACGCCGAAACAGGTGAGTCGCTTTCGGGAGTGGAGCAATCCGGAAATCCGAGTCCCCATTCTCTCGGATGCATTCCAGTTCTGCGACATCTCGCAGAACAACGGTACGAGCGGCCAGGAGCACTACGACAACCTGCTTTGGTATCGTGCGAAGGTGCACGAACATGGAATCCGGCCCATCAATCACGTGAAGTGCTACCACTTCAACTGGCCGATCGGTGCTCGGTTTCAGGACCGCACTGCGGCGACCGACGCCGAGGCGGGAGCCAAGTTCTGGCGAGCCGTTTTCGCCGGTGCTGCGAGTATCCGTTTCCATCGGGACACCGGTTTCCACCGCCGCGACCGCCGCGAAGGCTTCGGACTATCTCCAGAAGGTCAACAACACCTGCGCAGCATGCATGCGTTCCTTCAAGAGGTCGATCTCTTCCGCATGGTGCCTCGAAATGAGTTACTTCAAGCCCGCTCCCCCAACGAAGCCTACTGTCTGGCCGAGGACTCGCGACAGTACGCGATTTTCTTCACGGGCGATAGTGACGCCACCGTGGCACTCACTCTGCCCCAATCGAGTCCCCGTTTTCGACTGCGCTGGCTCGATGTGGCTCGAGGCACATGGACCGAGCCCGTCACCGTGGCATCGGGCCACGCGTTACGATTGGAAGCTCCGGTGAAACCGCACGCCGTGGCGGTCCTCACCGCTGCCGACGCGCCTCCCGAGCCAGTGATGCTCTACGTCTCACCGACGGGAGACAACAGCAATCCGGGAACCGCCGACCGTCCACTCCGTTCGTTGCAAGGCGCGCGAGACCGGGTCCGCACACTGCCGAAACGCGAAGCAACGCAGATCGTGGTCCGCATTCGCAAGGGCCACTATTTCACAGACGAGACGATTCGGTTTGATCGAGAAGACTCGGGGCCGCCGAAGGGGCGCATCCGCTATGAAAACTGGGACGCGCCGGGAAGTGCCGTCTTCATCGGAGGCAAGCGTCTTGCGGACTGGAAGGACGAAGGGGACGGAGTCTACAGCGTCCAGCTGGATCGTCCTGTGTTCGCTCTGTACGAGAACGGCCAAGCGGCGGAGATGGCTCGTGAACCGAATGACTATTATGATCACTTCGCATCCGTCTCCGATTTTCGCCACCTGACGCTTCCGAAGAAGAGATCGTACCGTCGTTTCGATTTCCGTAGTGCGGCCGTCTGCCTCTGGGCTCACTGGATTCCCGCCAAGACCAAAATCGCTTCGGTCGATTTCACAACAGGTACGATCGAACTCGAGCGGCCTTACGCCGGCGACTTGCGAGGAACGGTGTGGGATGACGCCTGGGCCGCGAAAACGCCAACGCGGTTCTACATCTACAACTCGCGAGCTTTTCTCGATCGTCCCGGTGAGTTCTTTATGGACCTCGAGTCGAAGCGGCTCTATTACCGTCCTCGAAAACTCCCCATCGAAAACCAAACGATCCTGGCTCCCGCCGTTACACGTCTGATTTCGATCGAAAACGCATCGAACCTCGAGTTTCGCGGCCTGGCGTTTGCCGTTTCCGACGGCCTTCTCGATGTCGCCCCCACATTGCCCCTGCATGCCAACATCAAGGGTGGACTCATTCATCTCCGCAACGCAAACCGCATTGCGATCCGCGACTGCCGGCTCTCTCAGTCCGGCCAAAACGGCATTGTGGTCGAAGGAGGTGTTCGGGACACGACCATCTCCGGCAATGAAATCACCGCGACGACCAGTGGAGGCATCCGTTTCGTCGGCGGCGACAACCGGGGCATGCTCATCGAAAACAACTACTTGCATCATCTTGGCGATGGCATCCACATTTTCGGCAGTCAAGACGACCGCATCTGCCACAATCGTGTCGATCATGTCGGTTCGAACGGGATCAAGTCGCTCCGTTCGCAGCGGCAGCGCATTGAGTACAACGACGTCTCCCGAATCGGCTTGGAAGGGACCGACAGCGATTCGGCGGGGATCTACGTCAACGTGACGGCCGGCGGACGCGACGGAGGCCATATCACGATCGACCACAACCGGATCCATGACCTGACGTGGAATCGGACGCCGGGGTACCCGGGAGCCGCTGTCTACCTCGACATGGATGGCACTTACAACTGTACGGTAACCAACAACATCATTTACAACCTGCGGCACAAGTTCGCGATCCATCTTCGCGGAGCCCATCACGTCGTCCGGAACAATATCGTGCACCTTGAGGGCTCCGACTTGTTGGAGCCGTTCACCCTGATCACGGGCTACAAGGCGGCCAACGTCGCCGTCGATGCACCTCCCATTCACCATTACGACTACACGATCGAACGCAACATCGTTTGGTGCTCGCGCAAACGCATATTCCGAATCCGCGGCAAGGTGGCATCCGACACGTTTCGGAGCGTGGATCACAACGTTTACTTTACGCCGGCGGGTGAATACATATTCCAGAAGATGACGCTCAAGCAGTGGCAAGGCAAGGGACTTGATCGCCACTCGCGTTTTGCCGACCCGAGATTCGTCGATCGTCACCGCCATGACTACCGGCTGCAGCCCGACTCGCCCGCTCGGGAACTCGGGTTTCAGCCCATTGAGGCATCGCGCATCGGGTTGCTTGAGGGATTTGTTTACGGAGACAAGGGACGCCGGAAAGAAGAACCGTGATGACAAAAGAGACGTTGCCGAGGGAGCACTAGGCGAAGGGGAGGCCATGGAGTCGGAGACCCCACCGGCGGTTAGACGTGGGTATATGGGGAGGCCGTAGGACAGCAGGAGCCGGTATGGACAGGCCGAGGCTGTCGACCTACAATTCGGAGCACTCACTACCCTGGGGCGGTAGCTCAGTTGGGAGAGCGCGGCGTTCGCAATGCCGAGGTCGAGGGTTCGACTCCCTTCCGCTCCACTGGCGGCTTGGTCGCAACGACCGGCCTTGAGCCGACACCCGGAAGTGTCACTCAGCGTTCCCCTTTTGCCGGAGCGTTGAGCGTGACGTCTTGAATGTCCTGCGTCTTTTCCGGGTCCAACGGACGGTAGACGATCTTGTCGAATGACGTGAAGTCGATTCGCTTCAGGTCGACCATCCGTACGCGGCGGTTGTGCTGCGTGTGGTAGTAGAAGAGACGGTTCTTCGTATCCGAGATGCTGGTCCAAAGCGTGGCGCTTCGCAATTCTCCCATTCCCTGGTGCGGGGTGTCGTCGTCCGAGCCCTCCGCGGCACCGACTGGGACGTTGAAGTTGTCCAGGATGCGTAGCACTTCGTACAGAGTCTCGGGACCATCCTGAGTCGGACGGGCCGTGACCGAAAACGCCACTGCGCGAACGAAACGCGAGGGGGGAGTGAAATCGCCCGGGAGGCCGATCATGCCGCTTCCGGCACCGAGCGGCTTGAAATCGGCCGGTCCGACACGGGTCTTCGGAATCGCGACTGGCGAGAGGTTGATATAGTTGCGCAGATTCGTCATGTGCCATTCAAACGTCGGGGCGTTCGTGATGACACCCAACGGGTTATCAAGGATCACGACCTCGCCATCGAGGAACTCGATGACGACCGCCTTGCCGCTTGGTTCGGTCGCAATCACATGAATGGGAGCGGGGAACCCCAGAGCTTTTTCGACCACTGGCGCCACATCGACCTTGCTCATCGCCTCGCGAACTTCCGCAACGGTGGCACACCGACTCAGCAAGTAGTTGACCACTTGAGTCGGCGCGATCGTATGCGCTGCATCTTGAGGATCGTACTTGCCGTAGTCTGCGTATCCTGGATGGTAGAACAACCCGACGGCCATACCGGCCTCGTTGATCCCATCTGCGAGTATACCCTTTTCGAGGACGTCGATCCCCACGATGCCATATTGGGTTTTCCAGCGGAGTCCCGGTTTGCCGTCGGGCGTTGCACCGACGAATTCGTGGCCGCGCGGCACATACATCAAACGCGACTTCATATCGAAGGCACCCCATTCCAACGTGCGGCCGTAGACGACGGCGCCGTCACGGGCTTGCAAGGTAATCCCCGTGCACGCTCGGGCGAAGGGAGCAAGGAGAGTGGTCGCTAGGGCAAGGCAGACGCCGATCAGACTTTGCGATTTCATAATAGGTACCTCTCTAGGCTTTGTAGGCGATCCGCTCCACTAGCGTAACGCGGACGGGACGGAAACCTGGGAACGATTGCGTTCGTTTCAGGGGAGAGCGCATCCTGCGGAGATATCACAGCATTCGTGCTGCGACACGAAGACGCCGGATGGCTAATCCGACTCATAGCGGATCTCGAGGATCTCGAATCGCAGTGTGCCTCGAGGCACCGGGATCTCCGCGATTTCTCCGACCTTCTTCCCCAGCAAGCCTTGGCCGACAGGGCTGGTGATGAGGTACTTGCCCGCGTCGTAGTCCTCGTCCCCGGAACCCACGAGCGTCATTTCTTCGACTTCATCGAGATCGAGGTCTTTGACGACGACGGTCGCCCCGAAAGCTACTTCATCGCGAGGAATCTGATCGGGGTCGACAATGCGGGCTCGAGCCAACTGATCGCGCAAGCGGTTGATCTTGGCCTGAAGCATGCCTTGCGCTTCGCGCTGCGCGTGGTATTCGGCATTTTCCTTCAGATCGCCTTCGGCTCGCGCCGCCGCGATCTTCTCGGCAATCTTCGGCATTTCCTCGTTCTGCATGCGGTCCAATTCCTTCCGCTTCCGCTCGTACGCCTCGCGGGTCATCGGTACCGACTCATGCATGGCTGCTCCTCCGTTGCTGGTGCATCCGTTTCTTGGGTCGCGGCAAAGGGTTTCCCGGACCGAATGAGATTCGATCATTCACACCTGAAAAGAATCGCCCCACAGCCGGGGCAGAAAACGGGTTTGCCCAACGCCAATTCGTTCAACATTTGGGACGTAAGTGTCTGGTGGCAGGCGCCGCACGAGTCGCTATCGACGCCGGCAAGTCCTTCGCTGCCTCGAGCTCGCACGACCCGCTCGTACTCGCGCCGCAATTCATCCGGCAGCCGCACCTCGACACCAGCCAGCTCCCGCATGGTCTCCTCGAGCTGCTCTTTCAGTTCGGCGCTGATTTCAGCGACGCGGTCGCGAGTCTGTCCCAACTGCTTTTCGGCTTCCTTCACGCGTTGTTCCGCCTGTTCCACGTCCTCCGCCATACGATCGATCCGTTCGAGCAACTCCAGGATCTCATCGGTGAGCACGGCGTTCGCTTGTCGGTCGGCTTCGATCTGTTCCTTGAGCGTCTGGTATTCGCGGTTGCTGGCCGCGGTGTTGAGTTTCCCTTGAAGGTCGACGATGCGATCCTCGCGCGTCTTCAGTTGCAATTGTTTTTCGTCTGCCAAGATGCGCGCCCGCTTGAGCGACTCGCGGGCTCGTTCGAGTTCTTCCTGGAGCGTGGCGACGCGTTTCTCGCCGACGGCAATCTGTCGGGGGCCTCGAGCGAGCTGGTCCTTGAGTCCTCCGATCTTGACGTGCAGACGGTGCAACTCCTTCAACGCCTCGGCAACACTGCTCATCGCGCCCACTCGTTCCGCATCGGACATCCACCATCGATCACTGATTCGCCCCGGCCATGTGCGCTTTTCAGGATACTCGAAACGAGGGCCCACGGAAAACCCGGGCGGCATGAGCTAGCGCTTCCACATCAGAACAAAAGCGTAGTCCAGATCGCTGGGGAGCCGGTCGTGAGGCGTACTGTCGTACCGCTCGATCAGGCTGATCTTGAAACTGAGATTGCGAGGCTTATCGAGCATGAGTTCCCAACTGGCCTTGGAGACAATGCGGTAGTTGCGGACGTCCGACCAGTCCGGGAAGTAGTCCCATGTGAGCTTGAATTTCTGCTGGGGAGTCCACTGGTGCTCGTAGTCCCCTCCCAAAACCGCCTCGGGGACCCAACGATTGTCCGGTCCCCCAAACTCCGTCGACGTTCCGCTACCGAACCGCAGATCCAGCTTCAGACCCTCGTCCTGAAGGACATGGTATGTGGCTCCCGCGTTGATCGCCCATCGAACGTCGAACGCCTTGAACTCGTCGTATTCCACGGCGTTCTTGAGGAAGGCGGCCCAGCGAGACTCGGCGAAAAGCCACTGGTAGTCGACATTGAGCAGCCCGTTGTTCTTCGTTTCCACGCCCGCGTTTTCGGCCTTGTTGTAGACGACCGAGATATCGAGCTCGCTGCTCTCCACTTTCCGCTTCCAGTCAGTCCCCAGTTGGAAGCTGAGGGTCTCGGCGTTGCCCGAGGAGCCGGAGATCCCTATCTGAAAGGATCGCTCCCACGGTGCTGACGTTGCCCAGAAGGAAGGAATGTACCAAGGATGGCCCGGCGTATCCTCGGCCATCACTTCCTCCTCGGAGCCCGGCTCGATGTCATCTGACGACGCACTACCTTCCGTCGGCGTCTCCAGCGGGGGATCCCCGGGAGGAACCACTTCAGCCGTGGCGGGCATTTCATCCGTTACCGGCGGCAAGCGCCGAGGGGTGTCCTGGGCGATCGCCGGAGGGGCCGAAATGATCAGGAAGGTCACAAGGAACCAGCAGGCACCGTTTCGGAGTCTGGAATCTCGCCGCACTCGCCACCTCTGTTACCAAGCAGTCCGATGTCGCCGCTGCTGGAGCTTCTCTACCAAAACGAGACATCGTGCGGCAAGAGCGTTCTCGGAATCGGGTGCATGCTTGCATGCTCGGATTCGACAACCCGACTCGGGGGCTATCCAGGTCCGTCCGGACCAGCGGGACCTCCCAAGCCACCACCTAGGCCACCTCCGGCGCCAGCCGGACCCCCACCGCCAGCTCCTGCCGGGCCGGCACCGCCGTAACCACCGGCCTCCGTGAGTGTCTCCGCGGGGAAATCGAATCGATAGAAGGCAAAGTCTTTTGCGTCAGTCAATTCTGAGCGAACTTGAAGTGACCCGTCGGGACTCATCAAAAGGTACTCGGCCGGTGCCGCCAACCTCTCCTTCCGATTGGCCGACGGGAGTTCCGTTCCTCCCGCCAGATCAACCACCACATAGTCGCTTTCGACGACGGCGTTCTTCAGGAGCTTGATCACCAGACTCACAGGTTCAAGAACCTCGGCGGCCTCGACGCGGGCATTGAGCACCGTGCCGCGCTGAACCGGCTTGGAGACGGAGATGTCGGTAGCATAGCGGGGATTCCACACGATGGGCACAGCCTGCCCCTCGGGGCTGCCTCGTTCCCACGTCACAGGAAGCCCTTGGACCGACGCTTTGCCGGGGCGAATCCGCGTGATGGGACCGACGGCTACTCGGCGAGGATCGGGAAGCTGGACCACGGGACTGGGATCACTCCAGCCACTGTCGACCCAGAATGGCACTCCTTTGCCCGCCTTTTTCGCCTCTTCTTCCTGCTTGGCCAGCCGCGCGATGACCTCCTTCGCCAAGTAGCGCCGGGAGGGCTTTTTGAAGATGGCCTTGCCAGACGGATTGGGATTGTTCGGGTCTCGCAGCAGCACGCGCACTCGATAGCGGTACTTGCGACCGGGCTTGGCAGTGAAGTCATACAACCGAACAAGTTTGTACTCGATGTCGGCGACTCCCGGAGACGTCGCCCCGTAGCCGCCCATCATGCCGCCGCCACCCATACCAGGCATACCGCCCATACCGCCCATGCCACCCATCCCGGGCATCCCCCCCATGCCCCCCATACCAGGCATACCCCCCGGATCACCGGGACCTTCACCGGCCATTCCTCCGGCACCGCCGGCAGGGCCACCACCCATGTCGCTGGGCCCGCCGGGATACCCGCCGCTCATCATGCCGGGCACATCCGAATCGGCCCCGGGCACGTCCGAGGGCGTTTCGTCCCCTTGCGACTCTTCCCCACCAGCGGACTCGTCCTTTTTCACCGTCTGCGAACCGCGTTTGGGAGACTTCGAATGCAACATCA
Source organism: Planctomycetaceae bacterium (assembly GCA_015490875.1). GTDB lineage: Bacteria > Planctomycetota > Planctomycetia > Pirellulales > Pirellulaceae > S141-3. Next base: position 17,281 of record WFWZ01000423.1, on the reverse strand, counting down.
GCGGTTCAAGACACCGGAGCATCAACGGAGGACAGGGGAGCGTCGCATCCTTGTCGACAAAGGCGGGATCAACGAGTTCCTCGGCCACCCCCGCCCACTTCTGCTCTTTGCGCAAATGCTCGTACTTATTTGTGTTGCTTCCGGGCACGTCCTTGAAGTCCTCATCCGTCAGTTCCTTGTCTGGATCGTCCGTCACGTCGGCTCGCTGAAGGTAGGCGAACAAGATGTCGACGCGATCTCGAGCCGGATCATAGCCGACGGCTTCTCCGAACGCCTGCTTGTAAAGCTCCTGTTGTTTCTTGAACGGGAAAAGGGCTTTGACCGCGATGACTCCAACGGGCTGCCCAATGACGTCGTCGATCGACGCCGCAGCACCGCCGCCACTTTGTCCGCCATTCCCGGCTCCTCCGAGGCCGGCTCCCGTTCCAGGACTCAGTCCGGCGGCTCCTGCACCGGCCCCCGCCGGCCCGCCGAGTTGCCCACCGGCTCCGTCTTCACCACTACTGGCTCCCATTCCGGCGCCACCGACTCCCGGCCGATAGCCACACACCAACGAGGCGGGAACTTTGCGTTTTCCCCCAGAGGCGGAAGCGCCGGAGTTTCCTAGGCCCCCCATGAATCCGCCTGGGCGGCCCGGCCCACTGGGGTTGTCTCCACCGCCGTAGGGATCATCCGGAGATTCGTCGTCCTTTTTGCCACGACGCGACTTTTTCTTTTTCTTTTTTCCGAGCGTCTCGTCGGTGGCATCCTCGAGTTTCGCAAGGAGATACCGGCGTTTGGCCGTGACCGCCAAGGGACCAACGGCCGCGGCCACTTCCAGTGCTTCGGGCTTGAGCGTCTCGGGGTCGGTTCGTTTGGCTCCAGGACGTCCCAACGGTTTGTTCCATGGGACTTGAAGGGCATAGGGCGTCGCTTGGGCCGGCTTTTGAGCCTCCTTGACGCGCTCGGCGAATTCACCTCGCGGCACCCGGTCTGGTTCGGCCTGCACCACCTCCTCCCATTTCGTCGAGCGGATATTCTCTTCGCCGCGGACGGCCACCTGCTGCATCTTGTCGGGAGTCAACGACTCGTCGAACCCCTCCTTGGTGACACTTCGATAAATGGCGAAGGTCACCCCAAGCAACACCACACCCAACACGATCTTCTCACCATGTTGGATGAAGAATTCCTTGAGTACGTCCGAATCCAGATTGATTTTCATCGCCGTCTCCCGAACGAGTCAACGCGCACGTGGGCCAAATGACAGCCCGATGGGCCCCATCCCCGTCTAGCCTCCGGCAGGAGCTCGAGCCGCCGCGCCCGCGCCGGCCGGAGTTTCCGTATCCTCAGGCAATCCCAGCTTACTGCGCTGGGGCGGATTATACAGGTAGATCAACCCATAGATCTCGACTTCGACATCATAGGGAGATCCCTTTTCAGCGGTGTCGGCCGCCGGTCCCCCCATATCTCCGTATCCGCCGCTGGAGTCTTCCCCGCCGGCGCCTCCTAAAGCCCCACCGCCGCTGAGGTCCATTTGTCCTCCCATTCCCGAACCCATGCCTGCCGGACCTCCACCGCTAGCGAATCCACCACCGGCGTTCGAACCACCCGAAGCTTCCGTTTTCGACTTCGGATTGATGCGCACCTGACGCACCTCGAACGTCAACTTGGCGTTGCCGCACATAGCCAACAGTCGCGACAGCTTGAGGACGTCCACTTTGAGCACCATCCGCACGGGCATGCGTTTGGCGACCACTAAAAACGCATCATTGGGACTTTGAGACTTGAAGGCCGACCGCAACTGCGATCCCTTGACAGGAGCGTACTTCGCGTCGACGTACCGATTGTCGGCCGGATCGGGGCCGGTACTCTGTTGCGACGAACTGCTTCCGTAAGGGTTGCTCATCCCGGCCGACCCTGCCGCACCGGCGGCCCCTGCAGCGCCTCCCCCTCCAAATGCTCCTGCTTGTCCGTACGCCGATTGGCTGGACGATTCGAACAGCATCACGTCACCGCCGTCGTCGATGCCACCTGCTTCGGCTCCCAAGTAGATCGTGTCGATCTCCTTCACCACGGCGTTGTACTGAGCATCAGCGTCCCCGTTGGTTTCGGCGATGATGTCCATCAGAGACCGCAGAATCCACAGATCCTCCTGCGCATACAGAATCTGCAGTACGCTGGGCACCTGGTCGCTGTTTTTCGACCAGTCGAAACGCGATAGCAATTCGCTCTGATTGGCCGGATTCCACGTCACCACGTATTCTGTGTCGTCTTCCGCCGAGGGCTGTTCGTTCCCGCCGCCACCAGGACCACCAGAACCCAGACCGGCTCCCATGCCTCCCGCTCCCATGCCGGCTCCAGGGCCCATCCCGCTAGGACCCATTCCTCCGGACCCCATGCCGCCAGGGCCCATGCCAGCCGGTCCGGTACCGCCGGACGGCCCACCGGTACCGGGCCCCGTCGCCGCCCACTTCGCGCCGATGCGTTCGGCCAACTTCGGGAGCTCGTTATGGATATAGTTCATGTACCGCGCCCGCAATGGGCGGTTGAGAATCGGAGGATTCGTCGGTTCCGGGAAGGGAACGGTCGCTTCGATGGGCTGAAACTTTTCGACCTTCTTGATGAAATCGCTCTTCAACTCGGCCGGCCATACCAGCAACTCCTTCTGACGCGCAAACCGCTCCTGCCACGCCTGAAACACCTCCTCGGCCAACTGGCGGTTCACTTTCTCCATCTCGCGAGCCACCTCGTCATTGGGGTGGTGCTGGATGGCGGCTACCTGCTCGGCCGTGCTGAACGCTCCTTTGATCTGACTGGCGCGCGCGTTCCACTTCTGAGCGAGGTCGGAAGTGCCGAGATAACCGAAGACGATACACAGGAGTGCCACCACGCCGGAGATAATCCAGAAATGGTGCTTCTTCACCTGCTCGAGTATCGGTTTGAGTTGATCCATCGCTGATTAGCTCCCAAAGGCAGGCTGATCCGCCTCAAAAACAGTTGATCGTTCGATCGGTTGTATCTCGATGTCTTCCTCCGGCCATCGACAACGGCGAACGCTCGAGTCGATTCTTCCAGCCACTCAGTCCCGCTGCGCCACCGACTGACCCCCCGGCGGTCCGACGGGCGTTTTCGACTTGGCTTCTTTCCACGCATTGTGCTGAGCTTCGAGGCGGTCAGTCAGCAGACGCTCTTGCCACGCGAACTGAACGATGCACTCGTACTTACGCACCTTGATGGTCTTGGGCACATCGTCCTCGTCCTCCGATTTGGCTCCGCCCGCACCAGCGCCTCCAGGTGGCGCAAACCCGCCTTCGCCGCCTGCCCCCAAACCGGCTCCAGGGCCACCAGCCCCCAGGCCCGGCCCTGCTGGCCCCGAGGGTCCGCCTCCCATCGGCCCGAAGCCACCACCTCCCGTTCCCGTTTCTCCAGCCGGAGGCGTATAGTTGGGGTTGGGCACCTCCGTATCCACAATCCGCGTATCCCAGACGATCGTTGGATAGGAGATCCCGAGTTCCTGATACGTGAAAATGACGCCCACCGGCTCCGCAGCCCCCACTTCGGCACTCACCGGTTCACCTTTCTCCAGCGTCGTGCCTTGCAGCACCACTGTGCTCCCCGCATTGGCACCGGCCCCTTGCCGGATTTCGACTGACTCAAGCTGAACCGGCTGCCGTTGAATGACGACGCGAACACCGGGCAACAGCTTGGCCGCCGGTGCGGGAAGGACGACCGATCCGTACTCGAGGTTCTTCAGCAGCGTTCGCTGCACGTGCGCAGCCCCCTCGAGCTGACGGTCCTTGTTGAAGAAGTGATGCAGCTTCAACTCTACGATCCACCCTTCCCCCTTGGGAGGCTCCAGTTTCTTCGAACCGGCGGCTCCACCTCCAGTCCCCATCGCGCCTCCCGTCGGCGCCGGATTCCCCTGGCCCGCCGCGGTCCCGCCACCGACCTGAGGCGCCGCTCCCGGCTGCCCCCCTTGCCCCTGCTGGGCGGCCTGCTGCACGGCCGGAGGAACAAATCGGGATTCCAGATATTTCTTCTGGACCGTCTCGTTGAACCACTTCGACAGGTCCTCCATGTGCTTATTCTCAACGTACGCGACGTGCAGCTCCCATCGCTCATCCAGCGGAAACTGTTCGATGTCGGGGATCTCCCCCGGATTGATGCCGGGCGTCGTCGGCATCGCGAGATTGATGGCACGGAGCATTTCCAACCAGACCAACCGCCGATCGGCATTCCCCACGAGCTCTTCGCCAATCGCCGCGATCCGCTTCGATTCCGACTTGAGTTGGTCGTCGCGGCTGCGTTTTTCCGAGCTGAGACTGCTGACCGCGCTCACCGCCTGCTCCGCCTGCTTCCAACTGACGTTGTTCACCTCGCGGTCGGGGCGGACCATCCGCAAGTGACCGTACTCGAAAAGGTACGGAGTCCAGCAGGCCATCAGAACAGCAGCCACCGCCGCCACCGCCCACGGTTTCTTCGCGCGAATCAGCCGCTCGGTCATGATCTCCGGCGGCAAGAGATTCGTCTGCAGTTGCGACAACCCTAGCCCCTGCAGGCAGAGTCCATAACAAGCGCCGTAGGACAAAATGTTGTCACGAAAGGCGGGAGCGGACAAAAGGTCACCACCACCCAACCGCTGGAATGACCGGAAGTCGATAACTTCATATCCAAGGTTCTTGGCCAGGAATTGCTTCAGTCCCGGAAGACGCACCGGGTTGCCCAGCATCACCACGCCGCGAATCTTCGCCTTCCGGTCCAAACTCTGGAAGTATCCGATCGACCGTTGCACTTCGTTCAACATGTCGTTGAACACCGGTCGCATGGCCGTAAAGACCTTCTTCGGATCCTCTGCCTGTCGTGCGTTCCGTTTCAAATGCTCAGCCTTGGCAAAGGTCAACTTCATCGCCTTGGTCAATTGGCGAGTGAAGTGATTGCCGCCCAGCGGAATGCTGCGCTGCCACACTCGGAAGCCGTTGGTGATCACCAGGTCGGTCGTATCGGTGCCTATCGACAACACCACGAGCGACTCGGGCGGATCGTCCGGGTTGAAATCCTGTTCCAGGACATCCGCCAACATGTCGTAGACGACAAAGTTGCAAATGGAGATCGGAGCCAATTGGACGATGTCCAACTCGAGTCCGACTTCCTCGTACGGCTTGAGCGCCCGCAAGACCTGCTCGCGCTTCATCGCGAACAAACCGATCTCGGTGTCGACCACAAAGCCATCGGCTTCGACTCCACCGAGCTGCTGGTAGTCCCAGATCACGTCCTCCAGATCGAAGGGGATCTGCTGCTTGGCTTCGAACTTCACCAAGTCGGGAATCTTTTTGGCCTCGACCGGCGGCGGCTTGAAGAACTTCGACAACCCTGATTGCCCCGGCACGGCCACCGCGATGCGATCGCCCCGCAACTCGTTGCGCTCGACGAACTGCTCAAGCGCGTCGCGCACCAGCTGATCGGCGTCCGCCTCCGGCTGGCTCAGCATCTTGGGATACTCGATGTACTCATACGAGTCCGCGACGATTTGGCCATCGTCCAATACGCATCGCAGCGCTTTGAACGCACATTGACCGATATCGATCCCCCAAACACCCACCTGTTTCTTCGCCATGAAGCGTCCTCTCTTACGCCGCTGTTTTTCCCGCAATCACCAAGCCGCTTTGGACTGCCGGACATGGCCGAATCCCCAACGGTCCGACGGCCGCTTTCTCCAGTTGCGATGCCGCTCGACTTCCCCGAACGTCACCGAATCGATAGCCCCAACGGCGGACCCACTCTCCTTCACGAGAGCGTCTCGAACGAAACCCGCTCCGTCCGCCGATTCGGAAGCTCGTCTCAAACCACACGAAACAACGCGGAAGACCCTCCCGCGCCTGGGAATCTGGTTCGCAGCCTCTTTCATTTAAGGACGAGTTTTGTGAAAAATCCTACGTATCTAATGTACTGACAATCGCTTGCCATTGTCAATCATTGGCATCCGCCCCCTCCGGGGTCGGCTCCAGCACAACCTTCATCGCCCCCGACTCCCCCCCATATAGACGCTCAAACCATGAGGGGCCTTCTTCGAGAGGGGCTCGAGCCGTGATGAGGGGCTCGACGCGGATGGCTCCCGAGGCGACGAGTTCGAGGCAGCGGGGGTACTCGCCTCGAGACGCACAACTGCCGGCGATCGTCAGTTCACGCGTCACGACGGCCTGAAGCGGAAACTCGATCTGAGGAGCCAAATTGCCCACGAGTGTCACATGGCCGCCCTTGCGAACCGAGGCGACGGCCGCCCCCACCGTCGCTTCAATCCCTACCGCCTCGACCGCCAAGTCGGCGCCGCGTCCTCCTGTCAGCTCACCCACCGCCGCCCCCACCTCTTCGGGCGTCGATGCTCGGATCACGTCCGTTGCCCCCAACTCCCGAGCCAGCCCCAGCTTGGCTTCGTCCCGGTCGATGGCAATCACCGTTGCGGCTCCCGCCAGTTTCAACGCTTGCAGGACCAGCAACCCGATCATGCCGCTGCCCACGAGTACCGCAGTGTCTCCCAACCGAACCGGCGTTCGCTCAACGGCATGCACCGCCACACTCACCGCCTCGATCAACGCCGCGTGGTGGAACGGGAGCCCATCTGGGAGTCGATAGACAATACGCTCCGGCACAACCACGTACTCGGCAAACGCCCCGTGACGCCGGTAGTCGCCGCAGGAGACTCCCAACACCTGCCGGCGATCGCACAGATTGATCGCACCTTCACGACAGTACGCGCACTCCCCGCACCACACCGTCGAATCGAAGGTGACGCGGTCGCCAACGCCCAGCGTCTCGACTCCGGGCCCTGTTTCCACCACAACACCAGCCGCCTCATGTCCCATCACCAGCGGCGGAATGCGGCGTCCGGTGCTTCCGTCGTATCCGTGAATGTCGCTGCCACAAATGCCGCAGGCGCGAACCGCAATGCGCACCTCCCCCGCCCCCACTTCGGGTTCCGGGAAGTCCGTCACCTCAAGCTTTCGGTATTCCCTCAACACAAGCGCTTTCATGCCGCTCCCTCCCCACCCTCGCGGGAACCACCGACGCCTCTCACATCGCCGCCACACTCAGCGTTACTGTCGCCTCGATGGACGCCCCCGGCTCGATCGACCACCGCCCACTGGGAATCCCCTTCGCTTCCAAGGCGAACGCGTCGGGTAACGTCGAGTAAGGCTCGATACAGACCGCCTTCCGATGCCCGGGGGTGTAGACCACGGTGTAGGGAAAGCACCGTCGGTCCCAGCTGATCGTGACTCGGCGTCCCCGAGCCCCGTCGACGGCAACAGCCGAGTTCCGATCGTCAGCGCCGCCGAGATTGCCGTAGACGTTATCCCAGCTCCTCGCCGCAAGCGGCCACTGAACGCCTCGATCCGAGGCATCGGACAACCGGCGTTGGACTCCCGTCGGGATCAGGCCCTCCAGTTCATATTCCTTCGTCACGGGAAGCTCGAGTCTCGCATCGGGGTGATCCGCCTCCAGGCGAAAATACGGGTGCAGACCGAGACCACAAGGAAGGACCGACGAGCTGGGATTGGCCACCGTGATCGTACAAGACAACGTGTTGGGCCCGATTTCATAGCGACACGTGAGCTCAAAGTCGGCAGGCCACAGAGAGTCCCACTCTTCCAGATCTCGAGACGCCCGGAAGGTGCTCGTCACACAGGCTTCCTCACGCGAGCTCACGCGCCAGGGTCGGTCCAGCACAAACCCGTGCAGGGCATTGCCTCGACCATCTCCCTCGGGAAGCTCAAACGTTCGCCCCTGCCACGTGAAGCGGCCTCCGCCGATCCGTCCGGGGAACGGAAACAAAATGGGAATCCCACTCCCAGATGGCCGGCCGGCTCCGCCCGCAAAACCGGGTTCGGCCCACAAGACCTCGTCGGATTCCCCTTCGCCACGAGGTAGCCACGAGTAACAGTTCATGCCACGTGCGACGGCAATCGAGGCACGGCCGCCGGTCGCCTCATCTCGGATCACGATCGAATCGGTGCCGTTCATCCCACCCTCCGGACACTGGCTTCGCTGTCGGCCGAGGCCACCGACGAGGGACCCGAAGCCGAAAGGATCGCCATCCTTCGAGCCCGCGTCTTGCGTGCCACAAAGAGCATCGAAACAAGCACGACCATCGTGACGACGACGGCAAGGCGGAGTTTACGAGGAGTGGCTCGGCCCAACGCCGCCATCGCCAACAGGTGCATCATCCAAAGCCCCAGCAGCACGGCCAACGCAAAGAGGAGACTCGCTGCCAGATCTCCACCCATGATGACCTTCTGTTGCAAAGTCGGCATTTGGGTCACCAGCCACAACCCGACGACCAGTTGGAGCACGGCGGGAACCACCGCCCACCGGCCGCCCCAGGTGGCGATGCGTCGAGCCGCCTTGTCCTCCGGGTCGCGCCGCAGCCATGAGGCGGCCACCGCCATCCACGTCACTCCGGCCAAGATCCAGGTGGCCAGGAGAAAATGAACTGCCTGAGCCAGAATGAGTCCGTCTGCCATGTATTCTCGAAATCGAGCGGCATCGATGGGGCCCTCGCCACCCTCGTCAGCAACCTTTTGCATCACGAAAAACAAAAACGAGAAGTGATACAGAAGGTTGGTCGCACTGAGCAGCGACAGGAGACCGCGAAGGCGACGAGGCCAGCCGGTGGCATCGGGGCGTTTCCGCCACCACCAGGCAACCAGGGCCGTCAGAATTAGCGAGAAGAGCCACTCGAGCGTCCCCCAGGCCAGTTTCCCGTGGAGTCGGCTCAAGGCGTTTCGAAAGTCATCGTCCCAGACCAAAAAGCCCACGACCAGCCCCAGGATGGCACCGACGAAGAGTGCCAGAAGGCTCATCCACGCCATCCACGTGGCACCTCGCCGCACCGCTTCATCGTCGGGCCTTCCCCACCAGTCGCACCACCACACGCCCAGAGGCCCTGCCGCACTAATGGAGACGAAATAGAGGTGCAACGCCAAGATGGCGGCAAGAACCAGGTCCATATTGTTGGCTCCCATCAGCGGATTGATGGCCACGGTGAGACGGAAAAAGCGTGGGGCATCGCCGACCGGACCCGCCCGTGCCCCCGAAGGCCCCCAGAGTGCAGCGGTCTTGGGCGAATGCCGAAGATTGTAGGGAGGGGAGTTTCAGATTGACAGACCCGCGGCGGCCGAATACGGTGACGTCCGAGACCGGGCGATTAGCTCAGTTGGCTAGAGCACCTCGTTTACACCGAGGGGGTCGGCGGTTCGAGTCCGTCATCGCCCACTCTCGTTAAACCTTTTCCTGCTAGAGCCTTACACCGAACGGCGTCACTGGCATGGCCTGCGGTTTTCACCGAGCCAACACCTTTACCTTTGGGAATACCTTCTGTCAGCGAACGGTACTCATCGCACCACCGTCTTACGGGCTGATGGCCCAATCTCGAAGCCATGTCGAGCTTGGGGCGGTACGGTTCGCCACCGATCGCAACGCTCGGCAACTCGATTGGTTTGTGGCTAAAGACGGACTGAACTACCGATGTGGCTATTCACAAAGCACGGCTTCTATTCCGTCGTCTGTGCTCGGCAGGGCGACGGGAGTTACGGACGGCCCATCGATCCCGACCGCCTCATGGTGCGCGCCAGAGTGCGAGGCCATCTGCAGGCGTTACGAAAGCGATTCTTCGATCTGCTAGGTCACTGTGACATCATTGAGTCTAACAGCGCCGATTCGCAGTGATGCCGCATGCAACCACGCAAGGGGCCCCGATGAAACTCGAACATCTCACTACCGGCACAACTGTCCGCGGCATACTGCCCAATGCCGCCGTTACGGTGGTCAGCGTCCAGTGGCACGGCTCAGACGCCTGCACGCTGGTCTACCGCACGCCCGAAGGCCGCGTGGCCGACGAAATCCTCTACCGCCACGACGAATCGCGGTTGGAGATCGTCGAAACCGGCCTCCCCTGGAGTTTCGACGGTCCCGGTGACCAATATCGCCTCGTCGCCGAAGCCCACCGCATCCGCCTGGCGCACCTGTTCGACCCCCTCCTGGCCGTCCACACGTCACTGGTCGACCCTCTGCCACACCAGATCACGGCGGTCTACGAAGCCATGCTCCCCCGTCAGCCATTGCGTTTCCTGCTGGCCGACGATCCGGGCGCCGGCAAAACGATCATGGCGGGCCTGCTGATCAAAGAGCTGATCGCCCGCGGTGACTTGAAGCGCTGCCTGATTGTCTGCCCCGGTAGTCTGGTCGAACAATGGCAGGACGAACTGCACCGCCGCTTTCACCTGCCGTTCGAAATCCTGACCAACGACAAACTGGAAGCCGCCCGCACGGGCAACTGGTTTGTGGAAAACGACCTGGCCATCGCGCGGCTGGACAAATTGGCGCGCAACGAAGACGTCCAGCACATGTTGTCGGCCTCCGACTGCCGCTACGACCTCATCGTCGTCGATGAAGCTCACAAAATGTCGGCCACGTTCTTCGGCGGCGAAGTCAAATACACCAAGCGGTACCATCTCGGCCGCCTGCTTTCGGGCATCACGCGGCACTTCCTCTTGATGACCGCCACGCCGCACAACGGCAAGGAAGAAGATTTTCAGTTGTTCCTTGCCCTGCTGGACGGCGACCGCTTCGAAGGCCGCTTCCGCGACGGCGTCCATCAGGTCGACGTCCGCGACCTGATGCGGCGGATGGTCAAGGAACAGCTATTGAAATTCGACGGACGCCCGTTGTTCCCCGAACGCATCGCCTACACCGTTCCCTACAAACTTTCGGACGTCGAAGCCCGGCTGTACAAGGAAGTCACGGAATACGTCCGCGAAGAATGGGGCCGAGCCGAGGCGTTGCAGGACGACAAACGCTCCGGCACCGTCGGTTTTGCTCTGACCATCCTGCAACGGCGGCTGGCCTCGTCCCCCGAAGCCATTTACCAATCGCTGCGCCGCCGGCGCGAACGACTGAAAAAGCGTCTGCGCGAAGTCCAGCTGCTGCAGCGAGGGGCTCAGGTTCCCGCACCGATCCTGACCGGCCCGATTTTGGACGACGACGATCTGGAGGATCTGGAAGACGCACCGGAAAGCGAAGTCGAAGCAACCGAAGAAGCAATCCTCGATCAGGCCACCGCCGCGGCCACGCTAACCGAATTGCAACTCGAAATCGATCGCCTGGCATATCTGGAACAACTGGCCGCAGAAGTCCGCCGGAGCGGGCAGGACACCAAGTGGCGAGAACTGTCGTCGCTTTTGCAGTACATCTTTTCACAGCCCGATCACGTGTCCGAGCAGACACCCGAGCACGGTGTCGCCAACCTGCCCAAACCCGACCGCTCGCCCCATCAGAAGCTGGTCATCTTCACCGAACACCGCGACACGCTCAGTTATCTGGAGCGCAACATCACGCGGCTGCTGGGGCGCGCGGAATCGGTCATGCAGATTCACGGCAGCATGGGCCGCGAAGAACGCCGCAAGGCGCAGGAAGCCTTCCTGCACGATCCCGACGTGCAGGTGCTGCTGGCCACCGACGCCGCCGGCGAAGGGATCAACTTGCAGCGCGCCCACTTGATGGTCAACTACGACCTGCCATGGAACCCCAACCGGCTGGAACAGCGATTCGGCCGCATCCACCGCATCGGACAGACGGAAGTGTGTCACCTGTGGAATCTGGTCGCCGAAGAGACCCGCGAAGGAGACGTTTACCGCCGGCTGCTCGAGAAACTGGAAGAAGCCCGCCAGGCGCTGGGCGGACAGGTGTTCGACGTGCTGGGCAAACTGCAGTTCGACGGCCGGCCGCTGCGAGAGCTCTTGATCGAAGCCATCCGCTACGGCGACCGCCCTGAGGTTCGCGCCCGACTGGAACAGGCCGTCGAACACGGCGTCGATCGTGAACATCTGCACGAATTGATCGACGACCGCGCGCTGGCCCACGATACGATGGACACGACCCGCGTGGCCCGTATCCGCGAGGACATGGAACGCGCCGAAGCCCGCCGCCTGCAACCGCACTACATCGAAGAATTCTTCATGGAAGCCTTCCAGCGCCTGGGCGGGACCGTGCGGCAGCGCGAACCGCGGCGATACGAAGTCAAACACGTCCCGGCGCCGATTCGCAATCGCGACCGTCAGATCGGCAGGGGCGAACCGGTCCTGCAGCGCTACGAACGGATCACCTTTGAAAAAGACCTGATCTCCGTTCCCGGCAAACCGATGGCCGCGTTCGTCTGCCCCGGCCATCCATTGCTCGACGCCGTGCTCGACCTGACGCTCGAACGCCATCGCGATCTGCTCAAACGCGGCACGGTGCTGGTCGACCAGCGCGATCCCGGCACTACGCCCCGCACCCTGTTTATTCTCGAACACGCCATCCAGGACGCTAGCGTGCTTCCTTCCGGCGATCGACGAACGATCTCCCGCCGCATGCTGTATGTGGAAATGGAACCGGATGGCAAAACGCGCCACCTCCGCTACGCCCCGTACCTCGACTACCGCCCGCTCAGGGAAGACGAACCATCCGCGGACGATATCCTCTCCCGGCCCGAATGCAACTGGATCACGGGCGGGCTGGAAAAAGCGGCCGTCGAACATGCCATCCAGACGGTCGTCCCCGAACACGTGAGCGAAGTCCGCGACCGCCGGCTGAAGTGGATCGAAAAGACGCGCATCGCCGTCAAGGACCGGCTGACCAAGGAAATTGCCTACTGGGATCACCGCGCCGAGGAACTGAAGCTCAAGGAACAAGCCGGCAAGCCCGGTGCGCGGCTCAATTCGCAGGAAGCCCGGCGACGAGCGGACGAGCTGCAATCGCGTCTGCAAAAGCGGATGGAGGAACTCGACCGCGAAGCCCGCATTTCCGCTTCACCCCCGATTGTGATCGGCGGGCTGGTCGTGGTGCCGATGGGACTGATTTCCCGGATGACTGGCCGTCCCGCACCGGTTGCGGCAACACCGGCCGACACGCAAGCCAGTGCCGCCCGCGCCCGCGAGGCGGTGATGGAAGTCGAACGGTCGCTGGGCTACGAACCGGTCGACCGCGAAGAAGAAAAGCTGGGCTACGACATCGAAAGCCGTGTTCCCGGCACGGGAAGATTGCGGTTTATCGAAGTCAAAGGCCGCGTCCAGGGTGCAGAAACGATTACGGTCACCAAGAATGAGATCCTGACCAGCTTGAACAAGCCGGACGACTACATCCTCGCGCTGGTCGAGTTTCTGGACGACCGGAACCACCGCGTCCGCTACGTCCGCCGCCCGTTCCGCCGCGAACCGGACTTCGGCGCCACCAGCGTTAACTACAGTTTCAGCGAATTATTGGCCCGATCGGAGGATCCTGCGTGAGAAGGTTCGAGCCTTTTCGCCTGAATGACGAATACAAGCCGTACCACCGAGCAAAGAAATGCTGACCAAACTGAAACTACGCAATTTCAAAGTGTTCGACGACGTCGAGATCGAACTGGCCGATCGCGTCGTCTTTGTCGGCCCCAACAACTCCGGCAAAACCTCGGCGCTGCAGGCGTTGGCATTGTGGAATGCCGGCGTACGCCGTTGGATCGAAAAACGCGGTGCGGGACCAATCCCAAAGAAACGCCCCGGAGTCACGCTCAATCGCCGGGACCTGATCGCGCTACCCGTCCCGGCAGCCAATCTACTGTGGCGCGATCTGCACGTGCGGGAGATCACGCGCCAGAACGGCAAACAGAAAACCCGCAACATCCTCATCGAAATCGACGTCGACGGAGTGACTGACGGCAAGCCGTGGACAACATGTCTCGAATTTGATTATGCGAACGAGGAATCGTTCTATTGCCGCTCGCGCGTCGGGCCGGACGGAAATCGAATGAAAGTCCCACAAGCTGCCGCCGACATACGACTGGCCTATCTGCCGCCGATGTCCGGACTGGCGGCCAATGAGTCCCGCTTGGACGAAGGAGCCGTACAGGTGCGGCTGGGTGAGGGGCGGACCGCCGAGGTGCTCCGCAACCTGTGTTGGCAAGCATTGGAACGCGGCGGCGATCGGTGGCACCGAATTGTTGCGAGGATTGAAAAACTCTTTGGTGCGCGGCTCAACGATCCGAAATACATCCCAGAACGGGGTGAGATCGTCATGTCCTACCGAACGTCAGGTGGCGTGGAACTCGACATCGCCGCCAGCGGCCGCGGGCAGCAGCAGACATTGCTCCTGCTGGCCCACATGACGGCAAACCCCGGTTCGGTCCTGTTGCTGGACGAACCCGACGCGCATCTGGAAATCCTCCGCCAGCGGCAAATCTATGAGGTGCTTTCCGAAATTGCTGCAGAAACCGGCAGCCAGATCATCGCCGCCAGCCATTCCGAAGTCATTCTGAACGAAGCGGCTGATCGCGATACCGTCGTCGCATTTCTCGGCAAGCCGCATCGCATCGACGACCGCGGGTCGCAATTGATGAAGTCGCTGAAGGAAATCGGGTTCGACCAGTACCTGCAGGCGGAAGAAACCGGATGGGTGCTGTATCTGGAAGGCTCGACCGATTTGGCCATCCTGCGCGCCTTTGCCGAGAAACTGGATCATCCGGCGCGCGACGCACTGGAATGTCCGTTCCCACACTACGTGGGTAATCAGCCGACGCAGGCCAGACACCACTTTCACGCTCTGCGCGAAGCCAGACAAGACCTGCTCGGGGTCGCCATCTACGACCGGCTCACCCCCCCTCCTACTTTCGATGATCCTTATCTGCAACAGACGATGTGGAAGCGGCGGGAGATCGAGAACTACCTCTGCCAGCGCTCAACGCTGCTGGCGTGGGCGGAAGCGGAAGGTCGACGAGCCGATGGTGAGCTTTTTGCTACGAATTGGCGCGAGACGATGGAGCAAATCATCTCACGATTGGAAACTGCCCTTAGCGACTTGGGCAGGCCAAGTCCGTGGGGCCCCGACCTCAAGGTCACCGACGAGTTCCTCGACCCGCTGTTCGAGCAGTTCTACAGACAGCTCGGACTGCCCAACCTGATGCGAAAGACGGACTACCACACGCTCGCGGCCTACGTGTCGGCCGAGGAATTGGACGCCGAGATCACCGAGAAACTGGATTTGATCGCCGAGACCGCTCGACAGGCTCGCGGCGCAAACGGAGTGCAACCATGAGAAAAAAACTGATCGAAGTGGCGTTGCCGTTGGAGGCGATCAACAAGGCGTCGGCGCGGGAGAAGTCGATTCGCCATGGCCATCCGTCGACGCTGCATCTGTGGTGGGCGCGGCGGCCGCTGGCCGCCGCGCGAGCGGTCATCTTTTCCCAAATGGTCGACGATCCCGCCTCCTGCCCCGAAGAGTTTCCCACCGTCGAAGCCCAGGAAGCCGAACGGCGGCGGCTGTTCGACCTGATCGAAGAACTGGTCCTGTGGGAAAACACGACCAACGAAGAAGTGCTCCAGCGCGCCCGGGCCGAAATCCGCCGAAGCTGGGCACGACACTGCCTCGGCGGTGAACGGGTCGCTTCTTTGAACGATGCAGAAATCGCGGCGCTGATCGATTCGGGTGAGATTCCCCCGTTACCCGCGTTTCACGACCCGTTTGCCGGCGGCGGGGCATTGCCGCTGGAAGCACAGCGGTTGGGGCTGGAAGCGTATGCCAGCGACCTGAACCCCGTGGCCGTGCTGATCAACAAGGCGATGATCGAAATTCCGCCGCGCTTCGCGGGGCAGGCTCCGGTTAACCCTGAGGCGCGGCATGGGAAATTGTTGAAAAGCGAATACCGCGGCGCGCAGGGGCTGGCCGAAGATGTGCGGTATTACGGCCAGTGGATGCGCGATGAAGCGGAGAAGCGGATCGGGCATTTGTATCCGAAGGTGAAAGTCACCGCGGAGATGGCGAAGGAGCGGCCGGACTTGAAGAAGTACGTTGGGCAGGAGTTGACCGTCATTGCGTGGATTTGGGCGAGGACGGTCAAGAGTCCCAATCCGGCGTTTGCCGACGTTGACGTGCCGCTCGCGTCGACTTTTATGCTCTCGACCAAGAAGGGGAAAGAAGCGTATGTCGAAGTAGAAGTGAGGGAAGAGGAGAGAGAAGCGAGAGACGGGCCATCGAACGCCAACACCTCATCTCACTCCTCACTCCTCTCCACTCACTCCTCGCCATACCGCTTCACAGTCAAGGTTGGAAAACCGAAAGACCCGGCGGCGGCGAAGAAGGGGACCAAGTCAGGCGGGAGTCACAGTAGCTTTCTGTGTCTCATGTCAGGAACTGCCATGCCATTTTCATTTCTGCGAAAAGAAGCTCGCGCAGGGAGACTTGGAAGTCGTTTGATGGCGATTGTGGCAGAAGGCGATAGGGGGCGTGTCTATCTGTCGCCCGCGCCTGAGCACGAGGCGATTGCTAAGTCCGCGGCACCAGTATGGAAACCTGAAGTCGAGATTTGCCATTGGCCCGGGCGAACAAATGTTGTCGAGTACGGCATGACCACCTTTGGCGACTTATTCACACCGCGGCAGTTGGTGGCGTTGACGACGTTTTCGGATCTGGTGGGCGAAGCGATGGAGCGGGTGCGGGCCGACGCGCTGGCCGCCGGACTGCCCGACGACCCCACCCCCTTACGCGACGGCGGCTCCGGTGCCACCGCCTACGCACAGGCTGTGGGGGTGTATTTGGCGTTTGCGCTCAGCAAACAGGCTGACTTAGGAAACAGCCTTTGCCGCTGGGAGCCAATCGCGCAATGCCCACGGCAGTTGTTTGGACGCCAAGCGATACCGATGGTATGGGACTTCGCTGAGGGCAATCCATTGGGAAGTCGGTCTGGTGGATGGATAGTGTTCGTCGACGGGATTGCAAAGGCGTTCGTTCGAGCCTTTGAAGTTGCAAGCCCAGACCAGCGTGGCTTCGCTGAGCAGGCTGATGCGGGGATCCAGACAATCGGTCTGGGAAAGGTAATCTCCACTGATCCGCCTTACTACGACAATGTGGGGTATGCTGACCTTTCGGACTTTTTTTACGTTTGGTTGCGGCGTCCTCTTCGAAGCGCCTTTCCGAACCTGTTTGCAACGCTTGCAGTACCGAAAGCCGAAGAGCTTGTCGCGACGCCATACCGCCACGGAGGAAAAGACGACGCGGAGCAGTTCTTCCTCGACGGCATGACTCAGGCGATGTCACGATTGGCACAGCAATCAGATTCAAACTTTCCGGTGACGATTTATTACGCCTTCAAACAGTCAGAACGCCGGAGCGACGGCGAAACGGCGAGCACAGGGTGGGAGACCTTCTTGGACGCAGTGATCACATCCGGGTTCGGAGTGACAGGCACTTGGCCGATGCGTACCGAGAACTCTAGCCGTATGATTGGCCAAGGCACCAACGC
>WFWZ01000422.1 GCA_015490875.1 Planctomycetaceae bacterium | reverse complement strand
GCTGTTGGCAGAAGAGCTGTATGGTCGCACGCAGCGGTTGTTTCAGGAGGAGGGAAGTCGATGGGGACTTGCGGTCGACCACGTCGATCCCTGTTCGCTCGAGTCCCTTGAGAAGGCCTGGCGTCCCGAAACGCGGTTGCTGCTTTTCGAAACGATCTCCAATCCCCGGCTTCGCGTCGTGGATGTGGAAAGAGTGGCACGCTGGTGTCACGACCGCGCGGTACTGGTGGCGGCCGACCATACGCTGGCGACGTCGACCTCCTTCCGGCCACTCGAGTCGGGCGCCGACTATGTTGTCGAGAGTCTGACGAAGTTCGCCAACGGTCACAGCGACGCCGTCCTGGGTGTGGTGGGAGGCAGGGACGATTGCCATGCAAGGTTCGATGACGTCGTGCGCACGTGGGGCATGGTCGCCTCGCCGCTCGATTGTTGGCTGACGGAGCGCGGTTGGCAGACGCTCGACGTGAGAAGCGAACGCGCCTGCCGGACGGCGGGAGAAATCGCCGCCATGTTGAAGCGACATCCTAGGGTCACCCGTGTGCGTTATCCCGGCCTGGCCGATCATCCGGACCACGAAGTGGCTCGAAGACAATTCGGAGCCCGGTTTGGATCGATGGTGACGTTCACGCTAAGGGGCGGTCGCGCGATGGTCGATCGTTTGGCAGAATCGATCCCCTTCTGTCCGTCGCTGGGAGAAGCACGAACGACGTTCAGCCACCCGCGTTCGACGAGCCACCGGTCGTACACGCCCGAGCAATGTCAGAGCCTGGGCATTGAAGAGGGGACCGTGAGGCTGTCAATCGGATGCGAACCGACGGGGGAAGTCCTGGAGCTCGTGACGTCTGCACTGGACCGACTCGATTGAGTCCTGCTATCGGCTACCTCGATGAGGCGCCCTTGATCCAGGCTTCATTGAGGCGGACGTGTTTCATCGTCTTCCCTTCGCGGACGTGGTAGCTGTAGACGATGTGGATCGACTCGTCAGCTCCCTGGATGACGGCGGGGTAGTGAAATCGTCCGTTCGGATCATCCTCGAGCCGCCGCTTCCATTTCCAGCTCCTTCCTTCGTCGTCGGAGAGAGCCACAGCCAGGTTGTGCCGGTTCTCGCTGGAATCGTTGTAGACGAGGAGCCAATGGCCATTGGCGAGCCGGATTCCGTCGATCCCCGCGCCAGGATTGGGAAGAGAACTCGAGGTCACGGGGCTCCAGTGGAGGCCGTCGTCGGTCGACTCCGAGACGCGAATACGGCCCGTCACGCCGTTCTCGCGCATGTAGGCGACGAGGGTTCCGTCGTTGCGGCGGAGGATCGTCGGCTGGATATTGCCGAGACCCAATAGCGGTTCGCTCGCGTACCACGTCCGACCGCCGTCGTCGCTGACCGCCATGATGGAGATCGAGAACGTGTCGGTATACAGAGGCAACAAGATGCGGCCGCTCGGAAGGACTGTCGGTTTGCACCGGGGTTGCCACCCGAGTCTCTGATAGAGCTTCTCATCCAGCCGCGACTCAATCGTCTTGATTTCGCGGCGCAAGTCTTCGGTCAGTTGGTCGCGATAACGTTCGACGGCTTGTTCGAGCAACCGGCGGTAGGCGGCACTGAAATCATTCGGTTTGAGCAGGATGACGTCCTGGTGGTCCCATCGCGGCGGACCATCTTGAGTATATTCCGTGGCGACGCGGTAGTTCGTCAAGCATGATTCCCAGGTATTGGCGATGATCGTTGGCCAAAAAAGCCACAAGCGCTTCTTGGAGTCGATCATCATGCAGGTGTTGCAGTCGGGGAAACCGGGGCGATCCGCCATCACAAAAGGACGGCTCCACTTCTTTTCGCCTTGCCGAAGCCGCGCACCGTAGACGGCCACATCATCGGCTGACCGCTCTCCCGATCCCCGGTACCAGGAAACGAGCAGATCTCCGTTGGGGCATTCGACGATCCCGGGCGCGTGGTTATGCAGTTCTTCGAAGGGAAAGACATATTGCCATTCGAATACGACTGACGCCGACTCGTCAGCTTGAGCCAAACGAACGCCCAGTGCCAAGACCAGCCAAGTCCACACGCCGACGCGATGGTGAACCAGGGAAACGACACGCAGCATGAAACGGGAACTCCTCAAATGGCACCGCTGCATGGAAACTTTGGCCATAACGCTGGCCCAGGGTGCAGTATGGCGGGAGCCGGCTGTGCCGGCCTATAGCGGGAACAAAAAAACTCTCCACAGGCGGGGCAGGAACCTGCGGAGAGCGTGGTGTTAAGCCGAAGCTTAACGCGAGAATTATGACCTTTTCTGGGGGTCTTGTCAACTGTTTTGCCCTGATTTTTTCGCCAATCGAGGGGGCGCGGTACACTCAGGCCGCTGCCGCCGGTATGATGACCGGAACAGTCTTCCTAACCTCATTATTTTTCAAGAGAAATGGTGATGCGGGGGCTCTCATGCCTAGGCGTAATCTAATCGCCATTTTGCTGGCGTTGGTCGTCTCGTTCGCCTGTTACGACCGGGCTGCTCATAATCATTACGCGAGAACTCTCGCGACGGCGATGGATATCATCGAGACCTACTACTACGAACCGGTCGAGGAGCGGCCTCTTTTCGAAAACGCGATGCAGGGGATGGTGTCACGTCTGGATCCCTATTCGGCGTACGTCAATCCCACGAGTCTGGAGCGTCTGAATCGAGGGATCGAGCAGAACTTCGTCGGCATCGGCATTCTCGTGGCCGGGCCGCCTCAGCAACCGGAGATTACGGTGATCAGTCCGGTGCTGGACTCGCCGGCTCATCGAGCAGGGATCCACGCGGGGGATGTGATCATCGAAGTGGAAGGGCAATCGACCGAGTCGTTGACATTGGATCAGGTGATCGGCCTGATCAAAGGACCGGCGGGCACGCCCGTTCACTTGAAGGTGCGCCGCCCGCCATCGAATGAGATTCACGAGTTCACCATTGTGCGCGACCACGTGCGCACGCTTTCGGTATTGGGCGACACACGTCGGGAAGACGGAACGTGGAACTACTTCTTGGAGCGGGCTCCTGATGTGGGATACGTCCGGATCACTTCATTCGGAGAGTTGACGGCGGACGAACTGCGCGAGGCGGTTTCTTCTGAGGACGAAGGAGTGCGGGGATTGATCGTCGACCTCCGAGGCAATCCCGGCGGGTTGTTGAAGACAGCGGTGACGGTTGCCGATATGTTCTTGGATCGTGGCGTCATCGTCACGACGCGCGGGCGCGGAGGCAAAGAAGAGGACAAGTTCTATGCGACTCCCGGCACCGTCGTGCCTCGCAAAATGCCTGTCGTGGTCTTAGTCGACAAGCTGTCCGCCAGTGCCAGCGAGATCTTGGCAGCCTGTTTGCAAGACCATCGGCGGGCGGTCATTGTCGGCGAGCGAACATGGGGAAAAGGAACGGTGCAGCGCATCTTTCGCCTCGAAGGACGTCGCAGCGGACTCAAGTTGACCACCGCCACCTATCACCGCCCCAGCGGGGCCAACATCCACCGTCGGCAAGGTGCCGGTGAAGACGAAGAGTGGGGCGTTCGCCCCGATGCCGGCTATGAAGTCAAACTCGATGAGGAAACCTACCGTCGCCTGTACCGTGCTCGCCAGCAACGCGACGTGCTGGGAGGCGAAATCCCCAAGGAAGCACTCGAGGTGAAAGACCCGCAGCTCGAGCGGGCGATCGAGGCGATCCGCGAGCTGCTTGGTGAGTCACCCGCATCCGCGAAGCAGGAGGCGGTTCGCGCATGACGGACGAGCACGATTGGGAAGCCACTGCCGGCGTGGCCCGAAGGGCGGCTCAAGCCGGCGGCCGCATCATCGCCTCTTCGTTTCCCACACCCGACGGAACTGGCGTCGACCACGAGCCTCGGCTTCGGATCAAAGACCACAAGTCCTACAACCTGGTGACCGAAACGGACGAGGCTTCTGAAGCGGCCATCGTGGCCGTGATTCAAGACGCGTTTCCCGATCACGCAATACTTGCCGAAGAAGGACACGCTCGCACAAGCGACGCCGAACACCTCTGGATCAT
Organism: Planctomycetaceae bacterium; assembly: GCA_015490875.1. Classification (GTDB taxonomy): domain Bacteria; phylum Planctomycetota; class Planctomycetia; order Pirellulales; family Pirellulaceae; genus S141-3. The sequence continues at coordinate 9,520 of WFWZ01000422.1, read as the reverse complement.
CGACCCGCTGGATGGAACCAACAACTTCGCGCACGGCATCGAACACTGCGCCGTTTCAATCGCTTACCGCTATCGAGGCGCCACGAGGGTGGCGGTCGTGCATAACCCCCTTCGTGACGATTGGTACGAGGCCCGTCAAGGTCAGGGAGCCACATGGAACGGCTGGCCGATCCACGTCACCGATGCCGCCTCGTTGGATGAAGTGCTTGTCGGTGTCGGGTTCTATTACGACCGGGGGCGCATGATGCAAGCGACGTTGGCCGCGATCGGCGATTTGTTCGCGAAGCAGATTCATGGCATTCGCCGGTTCGGAACCGCCGCACTCGACCTCTGCTTCGTGGCATCCGGTCGATTCGGCGCCTTTTTTGAGTACCGCCTCGCACCGTGGGACTTTGCCGCAGGAAGCCTGATCGTCGAAGAAGCTGGCGGCGTCGTCACACGTGCCGACGGTCGGGCGCTGACGTTGGATGCAGGTAGTGTGCTGGCAGCGCCACGAGCGATTTACGACCAGATCTTGCCGGTCATCCAGGCTCGCATGCACGAGTTCGGTCTGTGACGCCTATACGTCACTTCGTTCGGTGAGGAAGATCCGTGCCGCAAACACTCACGCGCATCCCGAGCGCCTCCGCCATGGCGGCTCGCGTTCGAAGTGCCCGATCCGCCTCTTCAGCATTCTTGGCATAGACGACCTGGATGTGGTTGCTCTTGTGGCGAGCCATCATCTGGTCGCGAGTCACGCCGTGGGTCACCGCGTGCATGATCGGCCACTGGGATGTGGTAAGCTCCCAACGGCGCTCGGTCTCTTCGGGCGGAAGTTTTACGACGTGGCCGCGCCCGATGTCGAGACAGAGCTGATTCTTCTCAATGTAGATGCGAGACCAGATGATCTCACCCGGCTTCGAGATGCCTTTCAACGTCCCCCCGCCGCTCGGGAAGTACATCGGCGGTTGCCGTTCGCTCGAGGCTCCCTTCCACCCGCCGATGAAGTGAGCCGGTGGAGCCGCCCCAGAAATCAAGAAAACCCAGACGTAATCATCTACGGTGCTACTGGCATCCCAGTCGCCCCAGCGGATGTCGTGGAGTGTGGTTTCCAGCGGCTGTCCTAGAGCCGAGTGGACGCGGTGGATCAAGAGGGCATCGAGTCCCGCACATTCATCCACCTCGTTGAAGTGCGGCAGGGGACGGCCTCGATAGAGCACGCGCTTGCCGTCGCGGCTGCGCACCGGCGGGCGACTCGTGTTGTTGAGCGTCCCTTCTACCAGGTCGCTGGCAGGGAGCAAGTCCTTGAGCCCCTGCTGATATTGAATGCCGATCGCATCGCACCCGAAGTCATCGGCGATCCGCATGGCGGCAATGTACATCTTGCACTGAAGCAGGATCTGATCGTCGGTCAATTCGGTCGCCGGATCGCGGCCCGTGCAGAACCGAAGCCCTTTTTTCTCGTACCAGCGGCGCACTTCGAGTGCCTCGTCGTCGGACGTCTGCATCGTCTCATAATAGAGTGCTGACTGACTCAGGCGTTCTTTGAAGACACCCGTGGCATGGAGCAGATGATCGGGGATGATGGCATTGAACATCCCCATGCAGCCTTCGTCGAAGACACCCATGATTGCTTTGTCACGTTGGAGCTCGGCTGCCAGTTGCTCTCCCAGTCGCCGTTCTCGGCTGGGGATCTTCACATCGCTCAGAGGTCGAACGTGATCGGTGCGGTGCCGAACCTTGCCACGCTCGAGCCACGTCTTGAGCTTCTTCGTGAAGAAGGGATCGTCGAAGGTTTCGCTCCAGAGCGTCGAGTAGGGTACTTCGGCTTTGGTGAGCGAGCCGTTGAGGTTGAGCATGCCGACAAGTCCCGGCCAGGTTCCCGACCAGTTGGCCACGGTGAGGATGGGACCTCGGTGCGTCGTCAATCCGGGAAGGACGTGGTGGGAGTATTGCCAGACCGCTTCGGCCACCACAAGCGGCGCGTCGGGCGGGATGTTTCGAAAGACTTCCATCCCTTCCTTCTGAGAGTTGATGAAGCCATGGCCTTCCCGACGGCGGTAGGGATGGGCTCGGACGACCCGATACCCGTGTTTGGCGACGGCCGACGAGAACGCGGCTTCCATCTCCTTCTGCGCGGGCCAACAGACCTGGTTCGCCGAGAGCCTCAAGTCTCCACTGGCAACCAGTCGGATTTCGCGATTCTCTGTGGATCCGGCTTGCCGAGAACGGGCGGCGGCCATCGTGTGACTCCTCGTTACAAAAGTATCCAAATCCCCGGTAAACTGCATCGAGCCTAGAGTGTATCGAGCCACAAGGGCTCATCCAACAGGGTGCCGGGGGCGGCTGGCCCCATCCGGCTTCGTGTTCCATCCCTTCTGACGTCGCTCCCGATTCCGTTCCACCCGCATTTTCGTTTTTCATCGACCACCTTGCGTGATCCCTCGCTGGGCGATATTCGGCCGAATCCTCCTCGGCGTTGGAAGAGGCGCAAGGGTAAGCTACACTCCAGATGGGAGCCCAGCTCGGGCTGCCGTTCTTTGTCGCCTGGCAGTTCCACGGAAACCGCCGACGACCACTTTCGTTCTGATTCGCCCTGATAAACCGAGGTTCATGATGGCTCGATACCTGGTTACCGGCGGCGCCGGATTCATCGGTTCGCACTTGGTAGAAGCGCTTGTGGAGAAGGGTCAGGACGTGACGGTCTTGGACAACCTTTCCACCGGCTACCGGCACAATCTCGAGCCGTGGATGGACCGGATCGAGTTTATCGAGGGAGATCTGACAGACCGGCAGGCGGTGGAACGGGCGTTGGAGGGAGTCGAGTTCGTCTTCCATCAAGCGGCTTTGGCGTCGGTGCCTCGGAGCGTCGAAGCGCCACTCGATACGAACGCCGCCTGCGTGACCGGCACGGTGCAGCTTCTGGATGCCGCCCGGCGGGCGGGCGTCAAGCGGCTCGTCTATGCCGCCTCGAGCAGCGCCTACGGCGATCAGCCCTTCTCGTCAAAGCGAGAAGTCGATGTGCCCTCGCCCCTTTCGCCGTACGCGGCGGCCAAACTGGCAGGTGAAGCCTATTGCCAGGCGTTTTATCATACGTATGGTTTCGAGACCGTCTGTATTCGATATTTCAATGTCTTTGGGCCCCGGCAAGATCCGAACAGCCCCTATTCGGCTGTCATTCCCCTTTTCATCACGGCGATGTTGGAGGGCCGCAAGCCGATCGTTTACGGCACCGGCCTTCAGTCTCGCGATTTCACCTTCGTGGCGAATGTCGTGCACGGGAACCTCTTGGCGATGGAAGCGGACAACGTCGCCGGACGCGTCCTGAACGTGGCCAATGGCCAATCGACGACGCTGTTGGAGTTGATCGCCGTCCTCAACCGACTCCTGGGAACGGACGTCGAACCCGAGTTCGCTCCGCCTCGACCCGGCGACGTGATGGAGAGCATGGCCGACATCACGCTCGCGAGAAAGCTGCTCGGATATGAGCCTCAAGTCGGCTTCGAAGAGGGACTCGAGCGGTCGATCGCCTATTACCGCTCGCTCGTTGGCGCGGCTAGCTGACTGCGCCGCGGGCCTCTGCTACCATGAGACAGCCGGGAACTGGCGTTTTGTCGGAGAGACGCCACGGTTCGCTTCCACGGCGACAGGAGGAGTTTCATGGCGGAAGGGCAAAGCCCGTTGGAGGAACTGAAGGCGGGGAGTCGGCTGCTGCGCGGAGAGATCGCTAAGGAGTTGAAGGATCCGAGCCCCTCTTTTTCGAAAGACTCGGTCCAACTCCTGAAGCACCACGGGATCTACCAGCAGGACGACCGGGATGCCCGCAAGGTGGCTCGGGCCGAAGGGAGGTCCGGCAAACACTACATCATGATGGTGCGCACGCGCGTACCGGGCGGGAGAATGACTGCCGAGCAGCTCCTGGCCGAGTTGGCTCTGGCCGATCGTTGGGGCAACGGTACGCTTCGCCTGACGACTCGCCAGTCGATCCAGCACCATGGAGTGCTCAAAGGCGACCTACGCGATTTGATTCGCGGCATTCACGAAGCCGATCTGACCACGTTGGCGGCGTGCGGCGATGTGGTGCGCAACGTCATGTGCTGTCCCGCTCCGTTCGCCAGCCCGCTCCACCGCCAGATCGGCCAGTTGTGCGAAGAGCTGGCCGAGCACTTCAAGCCTCGGACGCCCGCGTATCGCGAGATCTGGCTGGAGGACGCGGCGACGGGCGAACGGCATAGTGTGTCTGGAGGCGAAGAGGAACCGATTTACGGCCGGGCCTATCTGCCTCGCAAATTCAAGATCGCTGTCGGTTTCTGTCACGACAACTGCATCGACCTCTACACGCACGATCTCGGGTTCCTCGCGGTCGTGCGCGATGAATCGATCGTGGGCTACAACGTCCTTGTCGGCGGTGGCCAGGGAGTGACACCGAGTCGGAAGGACACGTTTCCGGCACTGGGAAAGAAGATGGCCTTCGTCACGCCGGAGGAGGCGGTGCAGGTGGCCGAGGCGATCGTCGCGGTGCAACGGGACCACGGCAATCGCGCCGACCGGAAGCGGGCACGCCTGAAATACCTGATTCACGATTGGGGGCTCGACAAGTTTCGAGAAGAAGTCGAAAAGCGACTGGGACGCGCTCTCTGGGGACCATGGGACGATGACGTCTTCGAAGTCGACGACCATATCGGCTGGCATCCGCAAGGAGACGGCCGCTGGTTTTACGGGCTCAATATCGAAAACGGCCGCATCGCTGACCGAGATCCGGTGCGTCTGAAGTCTGCCATAGAGGCGATCTGCCGGGAGCTGACGCCGGGCGTTCGGCTGACCGCTCACCAAAGTCTCCTCTTTACCGACTTGGACGACCGGCAGTGCCAGGAGTTGATGTCTATCTTGAAAGCACACTACGTTCCCACGTCGGAATCGATTTCCGAGGCGCGACGTTGGTCGATGGCGTGTGTGGCGTGGCCGACGTGCGGACTGGCGATCACTGAGAGCGAACGGGCTCTACCGGGCGTTCTCGATGAACTGGAAGTGGAACTCGCCAAACTCGGACTTCAACGGGAAGCCTTCACGATTCGCATGACGGGGTGTCCCAACGGTTGCGCCCGCCCGTACAACTCCGATATCGGGATCGTCGGCAAAGCGCGGGACAAGTATACGCTCCTGGTCGGCGGGCAGCGGCTGGGCAAACGGCTGAACTTCATCCATCGCGAGATGGTGCCTCGAGACGAAATCGTTTCGACACTCGTCCCGTTGTTCGTCTTCTTCAAAGCGGAACGGGAGGAGGGCGAGACGTTCGGCGATTTCTGCCATCGGCAAGGCAATGATCGGCTGCTCCAGTTTGCCGACGACTATCGGCATGGCCGGGTCTCTTGAAGAGGGAGGACGATTCTGTGGTCCCCTCGACGTCTGATTCACCCTCGTCCGACTCGTCACGCTCGTGGCAGTGGGACGAAGTCTTCCTGCATGCGCGCCGCGAAGCGTGGGGGATTCTTGCGTTCTGGGCAGTGGCGCTCGTGTGGTGTGTACCAGTTTGCTACGTGCTGGGATACGAGCGGCCGGGAAGGCCGGCCGATCCTTCACTTGTATGGGGCATCCCCGCGTGGTTGTTCTGGGGCGTCGTGGTCCCTTGGGTCGTGGCGATCGGAGCGACGATCTGGTTCTGCTTCGGCGTGATGAAGGAAGATCGGCTGGAAGTTGACGACGAACGGCGGGAAGAGGACGACGTTGCCGAAGCGCATGAGGAGTCGCACGGATGAGCGTCGCTGTGGGCGTTGCCACGTCGACCGCTGCGCTGGCCACGTTTGTGGTCTATATCGCCGCTGTTTTCGTCCTGGCCGCGTTTTCCAACCGGTTGCTTCGGCGTCGCGCCTTCCTGTCGGAGTATTTTTTGGGGAGCCGCAGTCTGGGGTTGTGGGCTTTTGCGTTCACGTTCGCCGCGACAGGAGCCTCCGGCGGGAGCTTCACTGGCTTCCCCTCGAAGATCTACGTCCATGGGTGGATTCTGGGGCTGTGGATCGCCAGCTATCTCGTCTATCCGATCTGCACGATGGGGTTCCTCGGAAAGCGTCTCAATCAAGTCGCGCGCATCTCCGGGGCGATCACGATCCCCGATGTGCTGCGGGCTCGATTCCGCTCCCGTGAATTGGGCTGGATCGCCGTGACGCTCATTGTTTTCTTCATGGCCTTCAACCTGGTGGCGCAGTTCAAATCGGGCAGTGAGATTCTGCGGACATTGCTGCGGGACATCCCCGTTTTTCATTCCTGCTCAGCGTGGCTAGCGCAGCTCATGTCCGGTGTCGGCTTGGCTTGGCTGCAAGGTGTTCCCAGCGATTATGCTCTGTGTCTCCTCATCTTCGGGCTTTCCGTGATTGCCTACACGACGTACGGCGGTTTCCATGCGGTCGTCTGGACCGATGTCATGCAGGGCATCGTGATGCTTCTGGGCGTCCTGATCTTGCTGCCGCTGGCAATCTGGCAAGTGGGAGGTTTGACGCGAGCCGGCAAGCAACTGGCCCAAATGACGCCTCCACATTATGTCCTGCTCGACATCGAGCTGGATCGGCCTTTGGACCGGCCGCTGCGAGCTTCCGCATCGTGGCTGCTCGTGCCGGGAAGCGAGAGTCCGCGATTGATGCGACTGGGACGCGACTGGACGATCCCGCCAGGCGTGGCACACGTGCGTCATCTGGCCGCCGTGGAGCTGACGACTCCGAGTCAGATCGAAGAGCTACTCGAGCGATTGTCGTCAGATCAGGAAGGGGCAACGCCCGGCCAATGGCGTTCACAGGTCAAGGAGAACGGTCAGGCCCTGTGGCTCGACCCGAGACTCGAAGAGGAACTGGGGCCGCGAGCTCACGTATGGGTCACACGCACGTTGGAATATGCGTACGGAGCCGATCGGCAGGGCGTGTATGCCAGCGGGCCGGGGCCGACGCCCCCGGCCTTTCCGGCGCACCCGGGGACGATCGAGGTGACGGGATTGCAGCCGGGATGGCAGATCCGTGTCGTCGATGCGTCGGGGAGGGTCGTGGAGCAGCGAACGGTGCGGAGGGAGCGTGAACTTTGGGGAGTCGAGGGAGCTGTACCGGGACAGACGCCTGTCGAGTATCGAATCGAGGTTCAACATTCGGAGGATCGCTGGGCCGAGCATCGCGTGAGCGTAAAAGCGGGAGAAGTGGCGCGATGGGACGCTCAAGCGGAAGCACGCTGGCAGTCCGGCGCATGGGGCTCGCGGTCGGCGTTGGCTTCGGCGAGTGACGGATTCTTGCCACTGGGGCTGGCATTCTCGTTCTTTTTCATGTGGGCCATTTCCGGAACGGGACAACCGGGCTATATGGTCCGTTTGATGGCATTTCGTGAAACCTCGGCGCTAAGACGAGGGATCGTCGTCGTGTCGTTCTATTATGGACTGATCTACTTCCCGCTCGTCATTATTTTCGTCTGTGCTCGTTTGTTGCTTCCGGGGATGGAACTCGAGTCGGACCGCATCATGCCTCAGATGGCGGTCACGGTGACGGGCGCCGCCGGTCATCCGTGGCTGGCGGGACTGCTCATCGCGGCTCCCTTCGCGGCGGTCATGTCGACCGTGGACAGTTTCCTCCTGGTCATTTCTTCCGGACTGGTGCGGGACATCTATCAGCGCAGCGTGAATCCTCGAGTTTCCGACAAGACGGTCAAGCGACTCTCGTACACGTGTACGCTGGTGGTCGGTTTGGCGGCCGCGCTGGGAGCCCTCAATCCGCCTCGGTTTCTGCAAGACATCATCGTCTACACCGGCAGCGGCCTGGCGGCCTGTTTCCTGGCGCCGATGGTCTATGCGCTTTATTCGCCCAGCACGACGAAAGCGGGGGCGATTGCCGGGATGGTGGGCGGCTTTGCGGCACACCTGGCGATGTACCTTGCGGGATGGGCATGGAATGGGTCGTTCTATCAGCCCTACAAACTATGGGGACTCGATCCGGTCGTCGTTGGTTTGACCGTTTCCTTTCTGGCCGTTCCTCTCGTGTCGCGCTGGACGCCGGCGTGTGATCCGGAACTCGTCCGGCGCTTCTTCATGAAGCCGGTCGCTGGCCGCTAGCGGCTGTGATATCCTGCCGTTTTGGTTGCGGTAGAAGCCATGCCATCGCAGACGCTGCGAGCCCAATGCTCGGGGAGTCGGACCATGATTCCGCTATTGATCGACGGCCATCTCGACTTGTCGATGAACGCCATCGACTGGAATCGGGATCTGACGCGCCCCTTGGAGGAGATTCGGGAGCGTGAGGCGGGCTGGAATGACAAGCCGGATCGAGGCAATGCACTGGTATCGCTGGAGGAGATGCGGCGAGGTCGGATCGGAGTGTGCGTGGCGACTATGATTGCTCGCTATGCGTTTCCCGGACATCCCCAGCCCGGTTGGCACAGTCCCGAGATCGCGTGGTCGATCACGCGAGCGCAGCGGGCTTGGTATGAGGTGATGGAAGAACGGGGGGAGTTGCAGGTGTTGACGACCCTCGATCAACTCGAAGTGTGCGCGGCGGCGTGGCTCGAGGAGCGGGAAGAGTCGATCGGCCGGAGCATCGGGATCGTGTTGTCGCTGGAGGGAGCCGATTCGATCCTTTCGTGGAAGCACCTGGAGCGCATGGTCGAAGACGGATTGCGGGCGATCGGGCCGGCCCACTACGGTCCGGGGGTCTATGCTCCGGGGACGGGGAGCGAAGGCGGCTTGACGGCTCGCGGCCGCGAGCTGCTTACTGTCATGCAGCGACTGTCGCTTACGCTCGACGTGACTCACCTGACCGATGAGGCCTTTTGGGAGGCGCTTGAGCTGTTCGATGGTCCGGTATGGGCGAGTCACAACAACGTCCGCCGCCTGGTGCCTTACCAGCGGCAGCTCTCGGACGAACAGATCAAGGCGTTGGCCGAGCGGGATGCGGTGATCGGTGCGGTGGCCGACGCGTGGATGCTGGTTCCCGGATGGGAACGAGGCGTATCCTTGCCTCACGAGCATCAAGTGCGGTTGGCTCACATGGCCGACCATATCGATGCGGTGTGCCAGCTATTGGGGACGACTCGCCACTCAGTCATCGGTTCCGATCTCGATGGGGGGTTCGGCCGGGAGCAAGCGCCCTGCGACCTGGAATCGATCGCGGCTTTGCAGCGACTTGATGAAATCCTTGCCAAGCGCGGTTACAGCGAGGAGGATCGGCGGGCCATCTTCTATGGAAACTGGATGCGTTGTTTGCGCCGCGCGCTGAGTGTACCGGTCGGCTCGTAGCGACGGAGCGGCCAAGGTTTCCCGGCCCCGGAACCATCATACCAGTCAGCAACTCAGTGTAATGCTCTTTCAACTGGAGCATTTCGCGTCTCAGTCGAACCGTGACCTCTGACAACGGCTCTACTTTCACAGGCATGGTGTCTGCGACAGCTCGGAGGTTGCCTAGGGGGCACGTTATAGCTCGAATGGTGGGTTGTGTGTGTGTGTGTGTGTGTGTGTGTGTGTGTGTGTGTGTTATGTGTGTGTTGGGATGGGGATGGCGTAGAGGGGGGGAGAGTGGGCATG
>WFWZ01000421.1 GCA_015490875.1 Planctomycetaceae bacterium | reverse complement strand
GCGCTATTGTCGTCGATGCCAAGACGACTTCGAAGGCTTGGACCGCTTTCATGCCTCCAGCGGAAACGCCGCTTCCGATGATCGAGTTGGGAATCGTCGACAGCGTCAACAGTGCCGATCAGGTGAAGAAGGGCTGCAGCGAGTACTTCGCGGTGTTGCAGGAGGCGCTCAATCGCCTGCATGATATTTCGACGAAGTATCCCGAGCTCTTCCCTGGTCCCATCCCGCAGATCGAGATTCCTTCTCCCCAGACGCGCGAGATCGCCGGCGGGACGGTTTACTATTACAGTCTGCCGCCGCAAGCCGCGCTGGATCCTCAGCTCGCTCCCAATGCCGGCTTGAACGATCAGGTGGGCGTCGTCTCGCTGATCCCCAAGTTCACCGCTCGGCTCATGGAATCCAAATCGCTCACAGGTGACGTGGCCGAGTTCGCATCGAAGAAAGCGGGAGCCGCCTATTACTTCAACTTCGCTGGCTTCATCGACGCCCTTCTCCCTTGGGCCGACTATGCGGCCATGTTTATGGGCGCAGTGAACGTGGCGGCCGAACAAGGCCAGCAGGACGATCTCCTGACGCAGATTCGCGAAACCGCCAAGGTGCTCAAGTGCCTCAAGTCCTTCCACGGCATCACGACGCAGGAAGGAGACGTCTGGGTGACGCGAGGCAAGGTGGTGATCCAGGATCTTCCCAACTAGCGTTTTAGGCTGTATTTGCGAGTCAGGTTGTCAAGCCGACCGAGAATCGCTGGTGCCGCGATGGTCTCGAGCCATCGCGGCTTTTTTGTTGGGGAATCTCTTTGTTGAAAGCCCTCTCTTGCTCCAGTTCGAGGCACGATCAACCTCTCCGCCCCTTCAGCCGCGAAGCGGCGATACAAAATAGCTGCGGGCGCCAGCCCGCAGAGGAGAACACGAAATAGTTGTGGGCGCCAGCCTAGGGAGAGTTTGCGTGGCGGCGCGCCACTCGGATATAATCAAACCATTCTTGACCGACATCAGTCCGTGGGACAGGACAAGCCCTGCGAGTGTGGCTATCGGGAAGGGAACTGAACGCGCGCTATTCTTTCGGAGATTTGTGACCGTGATCGTAGAGAGTGTCCAGCTTTTCGAACGATGTCAGCGCTGGCGGCGACTGATGTTTTTGCGAATCGGCCGGCGCTTAAGCGCGTGGCAGTTTATCGCGAGAGCTCGATTCGGCGTCGCTTTGGTGTTGGGCTGTTTAGGAGGGGCTTCCTTCACTTTTGGCCAAAGTGGTTGGATGGCTGAGAATCTCAAGATTGAATTCGCAGCCCCCTCCGCACCGACGATGGCGGCGTTCGATCGCCATCATCGGCAGTGCGTCATTATGACGACTACGAGCGATCTTCGGTTGGTGGATCTCCGCACAGGAAATGTGCGCGAGTTGCATGGGGGGCGTGCTGTTCCCCTTTCTGTCGCGTTTTCGAAAGATGGAAGGCATGTTGTCATTGTGAAATGGAAAGGGACGGAACCGCCGGTAGTGCAACTATATGAGACCGCGACAGGGCGGAGGCGGCAGCTACCAGAGATCGTCGAGCCGCGATTTGCATTCTTCTTGCCAGGACATGACGCGGTGGTCGTCGGAACGAAGCGAGAACTCATCACGATCGCATGCCAAGACGGCCGCTGGCGGGTGACTTCACGCAAAGCGTGGCCATTTCCGGTCGGCTGGCCCGTAGCCACTCCAGTTGTGGTAAGCGAAGTTGCTCGCGCAGCATTCGTAGGAGGCCTTTCTCCCACGGGAAACGGCATTTTGGTCGCCCTCGATCTAGGTGACCCTCATTCGCTTGTCGCCAACGTTCACTCGCACTTTGACGGTGTAGCCGTTGAGGATCTTGCCGTTTCGTCCGATGGGAGATGCATTGCGATTTCAGTGCTCGATGAAGTCCAAGTTCGAGATACAGTTTCGCTCAAGCTCCTGCGACGGTTCAAATATCGGAGTGACGCAAGCCCAACATCGCGGACGACGCTGTCGTTTGCGAATGGAGACCGGTGGCTCATCAGTTCGGCTGCCCTGCCGAATGGTGTTCGATCGCGGGAATCGAAGGAAAAGCAGAAGCTCCTGATTGCATGGGATCTCGCAACGGGTGTCCCGCTGGATACGACCGATCTCCCGGACGCAGAGCGAATCTGTGGAGACGCGAGCCTGAACGTGATCGCCTTCATGTCGCAGCAGACGTGCCACATCGTCGACATTACACGCAAAGTATTGCCGCCCGTTCCGGGTCCAGAGCATTTGCTGCGCGTGCGTGGGGCGGATATCGCCGTGGCTGACGTGGAGCACGGTGGCACGACGGTTTCATTTGGTAGCGCTTTGCTGCCGTCTAAGGAAGAACAGCAGGCATCGTGGATTGGACCCTATCCTCGTGACGAGGAGATGTTTCTATTGTCGCTGGTCGACGATGTGACGGAGCTTTCCATTGCTTCTCCTGTGCTGACAGAAGCCGGGCTTCGCTTTCTGGGCTCACATGACCGGTTACGAGAGCTGGACCTCACGCTGGTCGGTTCGAAATCGCGTGGTGTTTCATCGTCGAAGTGGCTGAAGAGCCTCGCGAGTGCGAAGCGTTTGAGATCGCTTCTGCTTCGATCGAATACCATGACGGAGCTTCAACACATTGGGGCACTCTCGCACCTCGAGACATTGGGACTCGAATTGCCGAACGTGCCGTCGGATGAGTTTCGCCACTTGGCGGAGTGTAGTGGTCTGAAGACAGTGATGCTCGAAGGATGCAGCCTCCTCGACGACTCTGGGACGATGTTCTTTGAGAGTCTGAAAAAGCTACGGGTTGCCACTTTGGCCGGAACCAAGGTCGGAGACCGCACGGTGTCGGCTCTGTCGCATTGCACGGAATTACGCGAGTTGGACCTATACAATACTTTGGTAAGCGACAAGGCCGTTGCCGCTCTTTGCCGTCTCAAGCAACTGGAAAGACTGGACGTGAGAGCGACGTCCATAACGCAAGACGGTCTTCGGGAACTACGCCGATGCCTGCCCCAGTGCGTGATCCAGCCCGGTGCCAAGGAATAAGAGAAACATAAGCATTCACTAAGGCTGTGGTTGACGCGTCGGGTTCCTCGGCGGGAGAAACGACACCGAGCACCGCGAATTGTGGAAGCGGTCGGAACGGCCGCCATGCGGCAGAATCTGGGGCTGTTCACTGTCGGTGCGGGGTGATGGTTTGCCATGGTCGTCGATCTTCGCCGGCTTCATTGCGCACCCACGTCTGTTGACCTAATGACATATCCCGGCCCGATCTGAGCGTCGAGGATTGTCGCCGGTGGGCGGAAGTGCGAGTCGAAGCGCTCAACCATGCCCTGAGGGATCTCCCGACCGATCGGATTCGGTTTCACACCTGCTACGGCATCAACAGTGGTGACGCTGCAGTCTCCTCACAGAAACAAGTCCCACTTCGCTATCCGTAAGCTAAGATTGTCATGGCCCCTGTCGGCCACCGAATCTAGAGGTATGAGCTAGTGGAATAATCGGAATCATGAATTCAACCGTTCGCAACATCGTCGGAGCCGGCTTGGTTTACCTCTGGTTCGTGATGGTCATGGCCATAGCGAAACTCGCAACGCCGCTTTTTAATACAAGCTCTTGGTTCCAAGTGCTCGTGGTGGACCCGCTTGCGGCGACCCTCGTGTTCTACTTGTATCAGCATTTGGTCCGGCGAATTCGACCTCGTGCTAAGCGTCACAATATCTGAGACGAGTGTTCTCAGAATAACTGAGACGGCGGTTGACGAGCGAGGGGCCATGGAGTGGTTCAGAGCAGGAGGAGCAGCGGCTGAGGGCACTCGCATTGTCTTTTGAAGTCGTATATTTCATCGGCATCTGGATGCTCACGGCCCCGGAACCCGGTCACAAGCATCGCGTGATGGGGCTTCATGCGTTGAGTCGCGTTGCTGGGATTGCCGATCTCACGGCGGACGCCGTATTGGCCGCGGTTAGCCATTTGCCCAACGGCGACCTGGCCTAGTTCCAAGGCGCGGCCGCCTTGGGACTTTGGTTTCTTGGGATACTCCACCAGTTCCACAAGCGTGCGATGCGGGAAAGCGTCGCGGGCCTGCAACCGTCGACGGCCTAGAAAGGGGACAGGCGTATCGTTACCGACAAGCCGTAAACTGTCTTCGCGTTCCCCTATGGAACGGTCGACCTTTGGGTGCTACGCGAACACATCCAGTTGAAGACTCCAGCTTCTATAAGAAGCCAAACGGTCTACGAACCATTCGGTAGACTAGAAAGCCTGTCCTACGAGGCTTCAATCTCGTAGCCTCGACGGCTTGGACGAGACAAGAAGCTGTTCGCCTGCTCGTCGCCGACGATCTGACGCGTCTTGCCGTTCCACTTGAGGGACCGATTGAGCCTCATGGCGATGTTGGCCAAGTGGCAAATCTCCAACATGCGGTTGTGCGACCAGACGTCGGAGATCGGCTGTTTGCGGCTCTTCATCGCATCGATGAAGTTCTCCGTATGGTTGTTGCGAAGCGGGCCGCCATAGACGGCCTCAAGTGCGCCGTCCGGTAGAGGATTCTCCTTCAGCTCTTCCACCGGTCGCCCCGTGATCCGGCCGCGATTCACGAAGAACCTCCCCTTTGTGCCCTCGAAGAGGATCCCGTTGTCTCCGGCACTCGTGATGATCAACTCGACGTCATCGGGCATGTCGACGCGGATTTCGAACTCGGTCGCCACGTTGTAGCGATCGTGAACGACCGGATAGCCGTCCTTATATTCGACCGGAAGCGTGAACTTCAGCGGCGTGATCTTGCTTGGGCCCTGCTCTCCCGTACCGAGTGCCCAAACGGCGATGTCGACATGGTGAGCACCCCAGTCGGTCAGTTTGCCGCCGGAATACTCGTGCCAGTTGCGGAACGAGTAATGGCAATTCGAATACAATGGCACGCCCCCTCCGTAGCCCTTGCGGATCTCCGGCAGCGCACGATAGGGCACCTTCGGAGCGGGCCCAAGCCAAAAGTCCCAATCAAGCCCTTCGGGAACGGGAGCGACCGGGATCGAGGGGGATGGTTGCATCCCATTGATCCCGCACGTCACTTTCTTCACCTTGCCGATCCGACCGGCGCGCACCAACGCAATCGCCTGCAAGAACCGATGACCGCACTCGGTGCGCTGCATCGTTCCCACTTGGAAAACCCGGCCCGTCTTCTTCACGACTTCTTCGATCAGTTTGCCCTCGTCGATCGTGAGCGTCAGGGGCTTTTCGCAGTAGACATCCTTCCCCGCGTACATCGCCTCCACCGCGATCTTGGTGTGCCAGTGATCGGGAGTCGCGATCATCACCGCGTCGATGTCCTTGCGTTCCAGGACCTTTCGATAGTCCTTGTACGCATCGGGCTTCTTCCCCTGGCGCTTGGTCGTCTTTTCGACGTTGGCGGCCAAGACATTGGCGTCCACATCCGCAAGCGCGGCGAAGTCGGCGTACGGCGTCGATTTCGACGTGATGGCCCAACCTTGATTGCGCAGTCCGATCGTGGCGAAGACGGGACGGTCGTTGGCCGAGCGGTAGCCGTGAGCCCGCGGACCGGACTGCAGAATCACCCCGGCAGCCGCTACACCCTTTACGAATTGCCGACGGTTGAAGGAAGAACTACCCGACATGACCAACACCTCCGTCTGGTATCAATGGATTGCGGAAGGAACGCACTTATGATCGACTATCGCCGCCGGAATGTATAGATGCCTGTGCCTCGAGAACTCACGACCATGAAGTAAATCTCACCTGACTCATCTTCGCCGAACGAGATGATCGGCAGTGACGGCCCCTCGATCGCATAGTTGTCGACGACACGTCCGGTTGCCGTATCGTACTTCAGTGCCCAGATGCGGCCCGTAACGTAGTCCGCATAGACATAGCAGCCGATAAGCTCGGGAAATCGCCGGCCGCGGTACACGAATCCGCCCGTTATCGACTTGCCTACCGTGTGATCGTATTCCCAAATCGGATCGAGAAACCGGGCATCTTCGGGAGGACGCCCCGTACCGAACGGATGAAGACCTTCCCGAAAGTTCCAACCGTAGTTGCCACCCTTCTCGATCAAGTCGATCTCCTCCCAGGAGTTCTGTCCGACGTCAGCGGCCCACAGTCGTCCGGTCTGTCGGTCGAATGCGAGACGCCAGACGTTGCGCAGACCGTAAGCGAAAATCTCCGGACGAGCTCCCTTCACGCCGACGAACGGATTGTCCGGCGGGATGGCGTAGGCCTTGCCGTCGGCCGTGCGGTCGACGTCGAGACGAAGTATCGATCCCAGCAGAGTGTTCAGGTTCTGGCCGTTCCCTTGAGGATCGTTGGCCGAGCCGCCGTCACCGAGTCCCACGTACAAGTAGCCGTCCGGGCCGAAGGCGATCGTTCCTCCGTTGTGGTTCCAAAACGGCTGGCGGATCCTCAAGATCTCCACTTCCGACTCGGGCAAGGCTCGATCGGGATCGTCCTTCGACACGCGAAAGGAGGAGATGACCGACGTGTGCGGCGCGTGCCGCGTCGTGTAGTAGACGAAGAACTTTCTGTTTTCGGCGAACCGAGGATGGAAGGCGAGTCCCAAAAAGCCCTCTTCGTTCTCGCGGTCTTTGTAGATGACGCGATCCTGCAAATCGAGAAAGATGCGACTGGTCTGAGGCTCCTGCGTGTTCTTCAAGATATGGATCACACCTCGCTGAGTCGCCACGAAGATGCGACCACTCCCATCGCCTGCATGCGTGAGCACGATCGGTCGCTGCGGTTGTGGAAGTCCACGTTCATCGACGGGGCTCCAGCCGCTCCAACGCACCTTGGTGAAAACATTGACGGGCTCGAGCGGCAGTGTACCGGTGACCGGGTTGGGCACCTGACCGTCCGGACCGATCTCGCGGATCTTTACATTTCGGAACGCCACGCGCCCGCCGTGGTCCTGGAGACAGATGTGTCCTTCCCGGACTTTCGCAAAGTCGGCAAACTTGGCGAACTTGCTCTTGGCCACGCGCCGCTTCCAATCGTCCGATCCAACTTGGAACCGATAAGCTCGAATACCGTTGATTTGGACTTCGCCGCCATCCGGTCCCAGGTGCAGTCGCAGTTCGTTCCACTCGCCCGGCGGGCGGACGACGTCGGCGCGAGCCGGATAGAGCGCGTAGAGCGACCCGCTTCGCGAGCGCGGCCCCGCCTTCGGATGATCGATGATCTGAATCTCCGGACCCGTATGCCACGAATGTGTCGCCGACTCGTTCACCCAGAACATCACGCCGCTGTTGCTTCCCGGATCGATACGGTATTCGAGCGACAAGTCGAAGAACCGATAACGCTGCTCGGTGATCAAGTCCCCTGCCCCGTCGGCGGCTCGCACGAGCGTTCCGTCGATCACTTGCCAACCCTTGCCGGCCGGGCCACCTCTGTAACGCCTCCATCCACGAGTCGTCTTTCCGTCGAACAACAGCTTCCAACCGGCCAGCCGTTCGGGACGCGTCAGCATGTTCGGCGGAGCCGCTTCAAGGAAGGAGGAAAGAGATACGAAGAGCAAGAGCGCACAACTCGTGGAAAGCAGGATTCGTCGGTGCATCAAAGGTGAGTCTCCCAAGGTGTTTTTGTGTTGTTTTTTGTTAGAGGTTGAGTAAAGAAACAAAGTGTGAGGGTGGACCGAGCGTCGGGAACCGTCATTCGCGGACAAGTCGCACATAGTCAAGTCCCGCCATGTAAGCGGGGATCGCCGCGGGATTGGCTCCCACGATCTCGAGGACCAACCGATGCTTGCCTCGAGACAGCTTCTGTCCCGAAAAACTCAGGACCCCCGTGGTCACGACGTCCGGCGCATTGAACAGGTCGAGCGGTCCTCCCAGTTTGCGATCGTCGAGGTAGAGTTGCACGACGGCGTAGTCGCGAGCTCGCGTAAGGACCGTCTCGAGTCGATAAGTCCCGTCCTCGGGCACGTCGATTTCCACGGCTAGTCGATCTCCGGGCTTGGCGCCCGTCCACCATAACTGCTGATGGCCGCTCCAGCGATCCTTGGGAAACCCCTGCATTTGCTGGGAGCGAGCCTGCCCGGCTGTCTTTTCGGCAATCGCCAGGGACTCCCCTTCCAGGGCTCCGTCTACTTTCCCCGTCTTCGGATCAATGGGCGCCGGCGGGCCTTTCAGAGGCACTTGTCTGGGACTGCCAAGGTAAGCAACCAGATCTCGCACTTCGTTGATCGAGAGGGGCTCAAGCAGTTTTTCAGGCATCAGTGATTGATCGGACAACTTGCGTTGTTCGATGTCGTCTTTGGGAATCACCAGGGTGTCGTTGAGCGTACGGATCGTGACGGCGCTGTTGGTCTCTTGTAGAACCAACCCCGAGATGACACGGCCGTCGACGAGTCGGAGCAACGTCATGCGGTAGTCTTTGCCGAGCACCGCGCTGGGGTCGATGATGTTTTCCAGCAGGTAATCGAGGTTGGCTCGGTTCGATCCGGTCAAGTCCGGGCCGACCGACTCGCCGACGCCGAAGAGTTTGTGGCACTTGCCGCACGTTTCGGCGAAAATCCGCCGGCCGTTGCTCCGGTCGGCGCGAGCCAACACAGCGGGCCGGAGTTTTCGCTTGTAATTGGCGATCTGCCGCTTCTTTTCGGCGGAAGTCTCACTGAGTTTCCCCCAGACTTGTTCCAGACGCTTTGTCAGTTCGGCGTCCCCCAAGCGTGCGATCTGCCGAGCATGAAACGCGTGGACATCCTGGCGGGGAATGCGCTGGTCGGTGAGTGCTTCCACCAACTTGCGAGCTGACTCCACTCGCCCGGCCAGCGCGAGCAGAGCGTCTTGCTTTTCAGTGATCGACAGTTGAGGATAAAGCGCAATCAAACGATCCGCCGTGGCTGCGTCGATATATTGAGCAAGCGCCCGGATGGCCTTCGAGCGCAAGCTGGGATCGTCCAGGAGCGCCACGAGTGTCGGACGGAGGTCGGGGTCGCGACCGTCCAGCAAAATGCGCAGCGCCGCCTCCCGCTGTGCGACCGGCAGTTTTCGGTCGGCCACTCGTTTCCGCAATGCGGGAAAGATCCGCACATCTCCGAACGCGACCGCCACGCGTTCGGTCCGTTCTCGCACGGCTGGAGAGGAGCTTTTCATCAGGTGCTCATACGCTTCCTTCCATGCGGCTGGTGCTTTCAGACCGGCCCGGCCGGCAAACGCGGCCAACATCGACTCGAGAATCTCTTCTTGCCGCTCCGGCGCATCCACCTGCGACAACAACGCCACCAGTGCGGCTCGCGGAGCTTCCTCCTCGGACGCTCGGCGGAAAGCCCATCGGCGCACGCGCTCGATGGGACTGGCCGATGCCATCGAGAGGGCTCGGTCGGGCTGAGCCGCCACCAGTGGTTCGAAAGCATACCACAGCAGATACGGAATGTTCGGGTCGTTCGCGTCGGCTCGACATGCCAAGAGTTGTTCCAGGCACGCCCAACGTTGTTCCGGTGGCAAATCCTGAAGCGCGGACGCGACCGCCAGTCGAGTCTTCGGCGAATCCGAACCGGCCAGTCGTTGCAGCAGTGTCACGGCTTTGTCACGCGTCGAAGGTTCCTGCGCGACCAGGCGTGCAGCCCAACTTTGAACGGCCGGGTCGGGATGTCCGGCCAGTTCGCGCGCCAAGTCCATATTCCACCGGCCAGTGGCTACGAGTGTCCAGACGATGCGCAGTAGCTTCGGAGGTGCGTTCCAGTGCTGCTTCCACTCCTTCTGCAACGATGTGATTGCGTCATCGGACAACCGCCCTTCGGAAGCTCGTTCTTGCAAGATCTTCCGAGCCATCCGCACGTACCACTCATTGTCGTCGGTCAGATAGGCCACGAGTTGGGCGTCAGTGAGAGATCGAAGGTCGACGCGAGTCGCACGGCGCTCGCCGTACCAGACGCGGTAGATGCGGCCGTTGGTGCGGTCCCATATCTCGGGATTGGTCCGGTGGCAGGCGTTCTTGTCGTACCAATCGATCAACAATACCGTGCCGTCGGGACCATACTTGAGGTTGATGCCGCGGAACCAGTGATCGTTGGCCAGGAGGAAATCAGGGCCGTGGTGACCGACGTATCCCGACCGGTGCGGTTCGAGCACATCCATGTTGACGCGATTGCCATGGATGTTGTTCATGAAGATCTGGTTGCGGTAAGCCGGAGGAAAGGCGCCGCCCAAATAGACCATGGCGCCGCAATGAGCATGGCCCCCACCGGCTGCCGACGTGTCGGGAGCCAACTCGGTCGGTTCATGTCCCCACCACGCGTGGTCGGCGATCCGGCCTGCGTAGTGCAAATGATCGGCGATCGTCTTGATGTCGTCATACACGTACGGGTTGAAGTGCCGACCGGCCTGGCGCTGATAACGGGCTTTGGGGATGATGTGATACAAGTGCGGGATGACGCAGGCCGTACAAAAGGCATCGCCTACGTCATTGAAGTCGACTCCCCACGGGTTGCTCGTTCCCCAGGCGAAGACTTCGAACACGTGCCGCGTCGGGTGGTAACGCCAAATGGCGGCGTTCATGGGCACTCGATCCTTGTCGGGCGTTCCCGGTTTGCCAACGCGGGAATGTGTGAAGACGCCATGACAGCCGTAGAGCCAACCATCCGGACCCCAGATAAACGCGTTGAGCGTTTCATGGGTGTCCTGGTAGCCGAATCCGTCGAGGAGGACTTGAGGCGGTCCATCGGGTCGGTCGTCGTGATTCCGATCAGGAATGAACAGAAGATAGGGAGCGGCACCCACCCAAACTCCGCCAAAGCCGACTTCCAAGCCGCTCACGAGATTGAGTTTCTCGATGAAGACTTTGCGCGAGTCGAGTCGGCCGTCGCCGTTGGTATCCTCGAGAATAACGATGCGGTCTTTTCCTTTCCCTTCTGCAGCTCGACGCGGATACGTGTAGGCCTCGGCGACCCAGACTCGACCTCGAGCATCATATGCGAAGGCGATCGGCTGATGCACTTGCGGCTCACCGGCAGCCAGCATGACATGGAACCCCGGCGGGAGACTCATCGCGTCGGCCGCCTCGTCTCCCGTCAGGCCCGATTGCATGGAACGATACCGTCGAGGCCGGATGCGGTCGTAGGTGATCGCATCGACGCGCCGTCGCTGGTGTAGCAGCACGTGCGCCCCCTTCATGCCGCCGGTCAGAATGTCGGGAAGCCGATCGCCGTTGACATCGGCCACGACGATCTGACGTCCGATTCCCGCATCTGCGTCGGCGAGAAACGGGACGAACTCCACACCTTTGTCACTTCGCACGAGCTTGAACCAATAGACGACTGCGCCGGCGTCCCACATCGGGCTCTTCGTGTGGTGCGACCAGTACGTCTTGCCCGTGACGATGTCCTTGAGTCCGTCGCCGTCGATGTCGGCCAGTTGCACACTATGGAGTTCCGAAAAGAGAACACCGTACGGATTGTCGGACGGTTTTTGGCCCATGATGAGGTGGCGGCGGAAGGAGATTTCTCCCGCTTCATCGCGCACCTGTTCGAACCAGGCTAGTCCGAAGGCATGCGCATGGAGGCTCGTGATGACGTCGCCATCTCCGTCCCCGTCGACGTCCATCACGTGCATTTCGGCTCCGCCGGCGCGAGCGAAAACGAACGGATGAAAAGGCCACTCGGCATCTTCTCGATCCGGCTGCTGGAACCAGCCGTTACGAACCAGAATGTCGGGTCGCCCGTCGCCGTCGACATCCCCCAGTCCCAAGCCGTGGCCGAATGGTCTGGGGGCTTTGCGGGGCGAAATCGGATGGAAAGTCCCCTTCAGAGGTGAATCGGGATCGAAAGTGGCGTATCCGTATCGGCCCTGCTGCGAACAGAGCAGATCGGGGCGTCCGTCGCCGTTCACGTCGACGAACTGAGGAGCTTCGTGCGAGACTTCCGCGAGGACCTCGTGGCGGGGCCAGTGAGCATTCCAGCCTTCGGGTCCAGGGTTGAGGTAGACGTAAGCAGGTTTACCGGGAAAGCCGACGGTGAGGACATCGAGCCGGCCGTCCTGGTTGAAATCGTACGTCCAGGCGAAGAAGTGGTTGGCGTACGCTTGCCTGGGCTGTGCTTCGGCCGGAAAGATCTCGTGCGCTTCCGTCCAGTTCGGACCGGCGAACCAGTAGGGGCCATAAATGATGTCGGCATGGCCGTCTCCGTTGAGATCTCCCGTGGCGATGCCTTCGGAATAATAGACATCGGTCAGTTGTCGGCTTTCAAAGAGATCGACGACGGGCGAAGTATCGGGTTTAGGCGACGCCGGCAATTCCGCTCGGGCCGACACGAGGGAAACCAAGCCCAGCCCGATGAAACTCACGAAAACGGCAAGTCTGCGCACGGACGGGTCCTCCATTCCAGAGCGGGTAGGTGGTTGCTAGTGGTCGGAAGGCCGGCTCGTCCGGCCGGAGGGTGGGCCGGAAGCACAGAAGGCCTCACATGGCAGCCGATGGCGCCCGCCCAAACCATGGCTTCCGGTTCCTCTTAGTCTAAACACTGCGCGGGCCGCTGTCTTGTGGAGCGGCCCCCTTTCCGGATGATGCGGCGCACTGAGTCGCACTCGTTACTCGGTGATGCGCCCCGTCAGGTAGAGGTCGCCGTCGACCTCCTGCCAGCGGCAGTCGGACAGTAGTCGAGCGTCCGCCATCTGTTGGACACCCGAGCCCCCGACAGCCGCTGGAGCGTCGGACCCGCCGGAGATTTTCGGAGCCACGAAGACGTGGATCTCATCGACCGTGCCGGTATCGAAGCAGGTCCCCAGGACTCGTGGGCCTCCTTCCACAAGGATCTGCGTCCACTGGCGCTTTCCCATCTCGGAGAGGAGAGCGAGCCACATGGGTAAAGGATCGCCGGTGGAAGACTGCCAGACTTCGCAGCTGGCTCTGCGGAGAGCTTCTACCCGGTCGCGGTCCGCCTCGGGCCCGACGGCGACAAGAACGGGAACATCTTGCGAAGTCTGCACGAGTTGGCTTGTGAGCGGCAGTCGCGCGCGACGGTCTAGAACGACGCGTGTGGCGAGGCGCGGGCCGGGAGGGCGCGCTGTGAGGAGACAATCGTCGGCGAGGACGGTTCCGATCCCGACGACGATGGCGTCCATGGCACCTCGCAGTCGGTGGACGATGGCTCGAGAGGCCTCCGATGAGATCCATCTCGCATCTCCAGACGCTGTGGCGACGTGGCCGTCGAGTGTCATGGCCCATTTGGCGAGGACCCACGGGGTGCCGGTCCGGACCAGCTTGGCAAAGGGAGCAATCAGTCCTTCGCACTCAGTGGCGGCCGGACCGATCGTCACCTCGACGCCCGCTTCCTGCAGTCGCCTAGCTCCCTTGCCGTGCACCTGGGGATTCGGATCAAGACAGCCGATGGCCACGTGCCGGATTCCCGCCTCGATCAGGGCGTCGGTGCACGGGGGTGTCTTGCCCTGATGGCAGCAAGGTTCGAGCGTCACGATGCAGGTGGCTCCGCGAGCTTGCTCGCCAGCCTGCCGGAGTGCCTCGATCTCGGCGTGGGGGCCGCCGAACTCCCGGTGCCAGCCTTCTCCCACAACCTGCTCGTCGCGGACGATCAGACAGCCGACCATCGGATTCGGCTCGACACGCCCCCAGCCGCGACGTGCCAGTTCGACCGCGCGTTGCATCCATGTTTCGAATTGAGGCGGCACGGAAGCGGGATGGTTCTGGGACATTCCAGTGGTTTTTCGGACGCCAGTCTCGGGGCGATCACCGGACCGGTGGAAGCGGCGGTACGGTTACCGACAGAACTGTGTCACCTGTTGGCAGAACGCTTCCTCTTGTTCAAAGGGGAGCATATGCCCGCAGGACTCGAACTGTACCGCCTCGGCGGCCGGCAGGCGTTCGGCCAGCCATTGGGCATACGCGGGCGGGATCAGTCGGTCTTCCCTTCCCCATAGGATGCGGATAGGACATCGAATCCGATCCAAGTGATCGGGGAGTTTGGGATTGTGGAGGTAAGGATTCCATCCAACGCGCGCCGTCGCCTCGCGAGCTCGCAACCAGTTGAGCATTCTCGGATCGTCAAGGGACGTGGGAAGGGCTTGGGGGATCGCCGGATGCTCAGGATCGTAGAACAGGAGCCGGCGGAGCGCATCGAGGTTGTCGATGAAGAGCTCGGCATAGGGCCACTCGGGGACGCGCACTCCGGCGGGCGCCACGAGGAGGGCTCGAGCGATCAGGTGAGGACGCAAGATGGCCATTTCCAGGGCGATCCAGCCGCCGAGTGAGAAACCGACGACGGGGACTTCGCACCAGCCCATCTGTTCGAACAAGTCGACGTAGTGCCAGGCCATGTCCTGGATGTCGCGGATCGTCTCGAGTCCCGTGGAGAGGGCGAAACCTGGATGAGCGGGGATGTGGAGCGTGAAGTGCTGGGCGAGTCGATTGTGGAATGACGTCCACTCGGTTTCGCCGCCGGCGCTGTGCAGGTAGATCAGATCCGGGCCGCTACCGCCTCGGGTCCACTGCACTTTGCGCCCTCGCACCTCGACGAACTCGGTTTGTCGGGGAATCTCCTGCATGGCCGTCTCCTACAGTCCGGACTCGGCGAGCGAAGCTCTCACCTGAGGCATCACTTCTCGGGCGAAGAGTGTCATATTCTTTCGGGTCAGATCGGCGGGAAGCGTGGCGAGTTGGAAAAGTCCCAGCAGGTTGCCGACGCCGAGCCACTTGGCAAGTTCCGTCAAGCGGTCGCGCACCGTCTGGGGGCTGCCGACGATGGCATAGGCACCCTCTTCGATGTCCTGGCGCGTTTGAGCGCTCGAGAGGAATTTTCCAAGAGCGCGATGGATCGTCGCCGCTGACCGAGCGCTCGTGTAACCAGGAGGAAGGACTACGAGTCCTTTCAGCAGCTTTCGCGTGAAATACCACAGATGGGGTTCGTATTCGGCCCACGCTTGTTCGTCGGTTTCGGCGACATAGATCGGCACGAGCCATCCCAGTTGGGAGGGGCTGGCGGTGTAGCCATTACGTTCGCAGGCTTCCCGAAAGGCGTCGAAGTTCTTCTTGAAAAAGTCGATGTGAAAATAGGGGATGCCCATGTAAGCAAAGCGGCGCTGGGCCACGAACTCGATCGTCTCCTTGCTGCCGGCGCCTGGAATCCAGACGGGGGGATGGGGCTGTTGGATGGGGCGAGGCCACGGGTTGACATACTTGAGTTTCCAGTGCTCGCCGTAGTGTTCGAACGGCCCGGGCTCCGTCCAGGCTCGGAGAATCAAATCGAGCGCCTCGCGGAACATGCTCCGCGCCCATGTGGGATTCATCGTGAAGCTGTAATATTCGGGGCCGCCACCAACGACGAGTCCGGCAATCAGACGCCCGCCGCTGATCGTGTCGATCATGGCGTACTCTTCGGCAACACGAGTTGGCGGGTTGTACAGAGGCAGGGCGTTGCCGACGACGGCGATCTTCACGTTTTGGGTCTGCCGAGCCAAGATGGCGGCCATGAGGTTCGGGCTGGGCATCAGCCCGTAGGCGGACTGGTGGTGTTCGTTGACGCACACGCCGTCGAACCCGAGTCTATCGGCCAGGACTAGCTCATCGAGGTAGCGATTATAGAGAGTGCCACCGTGTCCGGGTTCGTAGAGCGAGTTGGGAATCCAGGTCCAAGCCGTTTCGTATCGCTGTTCGAAATCGTCGGGGAGCCGGTCCCACGGCATCAGGTGGAAGGCGAAAAACTGCATCGTGTCTGCTCACTTCCCCTCGAGAAACGTTCACCGACTTCCCCAAAAACGACGATCCTTCCTGTCCGGTGGGTGGGCGTCGGGGAGCCACGGTCATGATGCCAGAGTCGCTTGGAGGTGACAACCCCTCGCCAAGACAGGGCAACTCGCCGATAATCGAAGTAAGCAACCCAAAACGGAACGACAAACGACTAATTCGACAGCCAGGTGGTGCGGCGGAAGCTGCGCGTGAACACTCGAGCATGGAATCCTCTGCCGGAGCGAACGTTGTTCTGTGGGCAGGTCGATGACCTGCACCAATGGGATGAACGATTCTTGTGAAGAGTAGGGCCTGGTGGGGCACTCTATTCAAAGCGTCGGGTCTGGAACGACTGGAACGGAGCCATGGTGACCAGTTCGTCACGAAACGAGATACTCGGAGACTCCGAGCGTTCCGCTCTTGCGGCACGGGAAGCTATGGCGAGCAAGTCGTTCCATCCCTATCCGTGGTACTCACCCAGGTTCTGGCACGGGATGCGGTTCGGTGATTGGATGAAACTGGTGATCGAGCACCGATTTCGCATTCATCCAGCACGTATTCCCATGGCCGTTTTGCTCAGCGGCATCACTCCGATCAACTCGCTTTTGGCGGCTTGCCAGAGTCTCATCCATGGCAAACGCGTGGCATCGACCGATGTCATCGAGCCACCCGTCTTCATCATCGGGCACTGGCGAAGTGGCACGACGTTGCTCCATGAGTTGCTGGCGGTCGATGAGCGATTCGCTTCCCCGAACACTTACGAGTGCTTTGCGCCTCATCACTGCCTCCTGACCTCCTCGCTGTTTCCTCTCATCTTTGGAATCTTGCTTCCGAAGAACCGGCCAATGGACAACATGGCGGCCGGATGGAAGATTCCTCAGGAAGATGAGTTCGCACTCTTGACCTTGGGAGCGCCCACACCTTACCGACGCATGGCGTTTCCCAATTGCCGGCCCGCCGATAGCCAGTTGATCGACATGGAGGGTGTTTCGCCTGAGCAGCTTCAGCGGTGGCAGGAGGCGATGGAATATTTCGTCAAGTTGTTGACGTATCGATATGGTAAGCGCGTGTTGCTAAAATCGCCGCCGCATACCGGCCGAATCGGCTTCCTCGCAAGGCTCTTTCCCGGGGCCAAATTCATCCACATTGCACGCGACCCGTACGCTATCTTTCCATCCACTCGCCGACTTTGGTATGCCCTCGATGCGGCACAAGCCTGCCAGAAGCCGCACCATCGCCAAACGGACGAGTACATCATGAGCTGCTTCGAGCGGATGTATACGGCGTTCTTTCAGCAACGAGAGGAGTTGGCGCCTGATCAGATCGGCTATGTTCGGTACGAGGATCTCGTGGCCGATCCCGTGTCGCAGATCAAGCGACTCTACAAGGAGTTGCAATTGGGTGACTTTGAAGTCGTCAGCCCGATCATTCGGGAGCAGGCGGAGGCGCGAGCCGGGTACCGACCCAACCGCCACGAACTTCCCGAAGATGTTCGCCAGCAGATCAACCAGAGGTGGGCGGACTACTTCGATGCCTTTGGATATGCAAGGCAGGAGTGACACCGGTGGGTCGTCGAAGCGAGCATGTACGGCGACGGACAGGTCACTCACCTGCTGGAGTGCGCCGAGGAGTCCAGTGGGGCGCGGGCGCCGTTCTCGCGATGATCCTCGTGGCTGTCGGTTTCTGGGGCTATCAGTGGTGGACCCTTCCGGCCCGGATCGAACAACAAGTGGGAAAGATCGAAACCGCGTTTCGACTCGGCCACGACGAAGAGACACTCGATCTGGCCCAGAACCTGGTGCGCAAGGGGATCGGCCATCCGGTGGCACTGCAGCGCGGAGCGGTAGCCGCCATGCGCTCGGGTAAGTTCCAGGAAGGCCTGCAACTTCTGAAGGACGGTGTGCCGCTGCTGCCTTCGGATGACCGTCTCTCGCCGTTGGAAGCTCGAGATCGAGCTCGGCTTTATTTGCTCCAGGCGCAGCTCGCGATGCAGCTCCGGCGGCTCGGTACCGCCGAACGGGCTTATGCAGAGGCGGTCCGGTTAGACGAGCGCGACCGTGTGGCTCGAGAAGCCCTTGCCATGTTGCGTCTCTCACTGGGGCGTTTCGCCGAGGCCAAGTCGAGCCTTTGGCACTTGGTGCAGGCGGGGTACGTGCGAGAACCCATCTTGACCGTACTGGGAACCGAGGAGCCCCTCTTTGAAGCCACCGAGATTCTCGAGCGGAGTTTGGAACTCGAGCCCGATTACCTCTGGCCTCATTTCGGCCTGGCGAGGCTCGCGCTGGCCTCGGGCAATGTCGACCAGGCAGAGGTCCATCTGCGCGAGGTGTTGAAGAAGTATCCGGACAATCTGGAGATCCAGGCTTTCGCCGGACGTTTGCTATTGGAAGGACACCCGGAGGGATGGCAAGAACGGTTGCGGCGGTGGCATGATCATCTCCCGTCAGACGCAGATGAGGATCCAGGGATTTGGCGTGTGCGGGGCGACTGGGCGCTGCGGCAGTCCGACCATCCGGCAGCGGTCCGGTCCCTGGCCGAGTCGCTGAAGCGGGACCCCTGCCGTGCGTCGACGGCCAGTCGTTTGGCAGGAGCGTTGATGGCGGTGGGCGCGGGTGAGCCGGCTCGACGTGTAGCCGATTACGCTCGGTTGTTGGAAGAACTCGAGTCACGTTGCCACCTGCTTCGCGAGTCTGGAAGCTCGTACCGAACGGTGGCTCGCGTAGCGCAACTTTGCGAGCAGCTCGGCCGCTACTGGGAAGCCCACGCCTGGACGCAGCTTTTCCTGCGTCGCCCGCCCCCCACTGGCTCAGGCGGCCAGCCGCCGGCGGACTATGCCGAGGCACGGGCCCAGGTGGAGGCGGTTCGCCAGCGAGTCGCCAAAATGTTGGCAGCAGACTTGCCACGCGTTGCCGTTGGGTGTCTGCCAACAGAAGGAGTCGATTGGAGCAAATATCCTCGGCCGCGATGGGACCACGCCGTTGCGGACAGCGAGTCGACATGGTCCGCTGAGCTTGATCGGCGTCCCCGTTTCGCGGATGTCACCGAGGCGGTCGGCATCGACTTCGCTTTCCAAAACGCCGACGATCCGACGACTCCTGGGATGCGGCTGATCGAAACGACGGGCGGAGGCGTCGCCGTGCTCGATTACGATCGCGACGGCTGGCCCGACCTCTATTTTCCCGACGGAGGCCCATGGCCCAATGACACGCTTGCGTCAGCACCCGGCGACCGCCTTTATCGGAATATCGAAGGAAGACGATTCGTAGACGTGACGGAACAGGCCGGCCTCGGCGACCGGTCGTTCAGTCAGGGAGCGGCTGTGGGGGACATCGACAATGATGGGTGGCCAGACCTTCTCGTCTGCAACCTCGGTGGCAACCGCCTTTACCGAAACAACGGAGACGGCACGTTCACGGACATTACGGACCGGTCGGGGCTTGCGGGGAATCGTTGGTCCACGAGTGCAGCGATCGCCGATTTGAATCGCGATGGGGTCCCCGATCTGTTCATCGTCAATTACCTCGCAGGAGAACGGGCGCTCAACGCGATTTGTGGGACGCCGCAACGACCTCGAGTCTGCTCGCCGGCTGACTGCGATGCTTCGCCCGATCGCTTCTACTTGGGCAAGGGAGACGGAACCTGGATCGACGCCACGAGTGACGCAAACGTGTCTGGTGCTCGAGGAAACGGCTTAGGATGCGTTGTGGGAGAGCTAACAGGGGAGCCGACGATGGCCGTTTTTGTGGCCAATGACGCAACGGCCAACTTTTGTTATGTCAACCAGGCGGCGGCTGGAGAAATGCCCCGTTTCGAGGAACAAGCGGTGCCTCGAGGACTTGCATTTTCACGAGACGGTCACAGCCAGGGTTGCATGGGCGTGGCGGCAGGCGACTTCGACGTCGACGGGCGACTCGATCTGTTCGTGACGAACTTCTATCGGGAACCGAATGCCCTTTATCGGCAGCAAGAGGGAGGCTTGTTTACCGACGAGTCGGCGACGCGAGGCATTGCGCGATCGAGTCGTGTCATGCTGGGGTTCGGAACGCAGTTTCTTGATGCCGAGCTGGATGGGTTGCCCGACCTGGTGGTTACGAACGGCCACATCGACGATTTGTCGGACCAGGGCGTGCCATATCGGATGCGCCCGCAGTATTTCCGGAATTTGGGCGGGCGGTTCGCCGAATGGCCGGCCGGGGAGACAGGACCCTACTTCGAACGGAAGTGGCTTGGAAGGGGTCTGGCGAGGCTCGATTGGAACCTCGACGGCCGGCCTGAGTTCGTCGTGTCTCACATCGGGGCTCCCGCGGTGCTCACGGAAAACCGTACCGAAAACGCCGGGCATTATTTGGCGGTCGAATTGGTCGGCCGCGTCACTGCTCGAGATGCCATTGGGGCGACCGTCACGGTCACCTGGAACGGACGCCGCTTGATGCAGCAACTGACGGCTGGCGATGGCTACATGGCGTCGAACCACCGGCGGCTTGTGTTTGGGCTGGGCAATGCCACAAGGATCGATAACCTGGAAGTGAAGTGGCCCAGCGGCCAGACTCAGGCGCTGGAAGGCTTGACCGCCGACCAGGCTCTGCGGATCGTGGAAGGGGGCGAGGCATTTCGGCTGCCCCGGTGAATCGGTTACCGGAGATAGCCTGCTCCCACCGCGCGTCCGGTGCCGCTCGCAGAGGCTGGTTGGGAACCGGGATAGAGGGAATTACGATAGAAGTATGAAAGAAGAGAGAGAGTCGGTCGCGAAGTCTAGGCCGTCTCATGGTTGAGGGATCGAGGCGAGAGCGGCGGTAAACGAAGCGAGGCGGGGACGGCGGTGGCGGGACTCGAGGAGAAACTGTCGATCCTGCTGCCGCTTGGGGCTGCCGGCATTCCGGCTCTCGTAGCCTGGCTTGCCGTGCCGGTGGTCCGCCGTCTGGCGACCCGGTGGGGACTCCTGGACCAACCGGCGGCTCGGAAGGTCCACGAGGTACCGACGCCTTTAGGAGGCGGGCTGGCCATCTGGTTGGGAACGGTTCTTCCTCTGGCCCTCGGGTCCGGGGTGGCCTATGCCCTGGGAAGTACGGGCGGCGAGAGCACACCGAATTGGCTGCCCGGGGCGGTGAGCGTCCATCTTCCGGGCGTCGTGGAGCAGCTTCCGCGCTTGTGGGCTCTGTTGGGCGCGGCGAGTGTCTTGCTCTTGGTAGGACTCGTTGATGACCGGCGGGGAATTCATTGGACGTGGCGACTGGGAATTCAGTTTGCTGTAGCCGGCTTTACGGTGGCGTGGCAGGGATGGCGTCTGACGGCGTTCATCGATTGGCCGCCTCTGACGTGGTTCCTGTCGGTTCTGTGGATCGTGGCCCTCATCAATGCTTTCAACATGCTCGATAACATGGATGGGCTTTCGTCGGGGGTCGCCGCGATCGCTGGAGGCATGTTGGCGATCGCCCTGATGATCGGCCGAGATCCCCAGACGGGACAGCCTCAGTGGTTTGTTGCCGGCCTGCTGTGGGTGCTCACCGGATCGGCGATCGGCTTCCTCTGGCACAACCGTCCGCCGGCGCGAATCTTCATGGGGGACGCGGGCAGTTACTTTCTGGGGTATATCTTGGCTGTGAGCACGATGCTGGCGACGTACACCGGCTATGAAGAAGGACGTCGTTACGCCGTATTGACGCCGCTTTGCGTGATGGCCGTTCCGCTGTACGACATGGTGACGGTGATCGCGATTCGGCTGCGCGAAGGGCGGTCACCGTTTCACGCGGATCGAAACCACTTCAGCCACCGGCTTGTGGAGCTGGGATTCAGCAAAGGCCAGGCTGTCCTGGTGATTTACTTGCTCACCTTTACGACGGGACTGGGGGCTTTGGTGTTGCCTCGCGTCGATGCCGTGGGAGCCGCCATCATCGTCGTGCAAGTTGTCTGCCTCTTGCTGCTGATCGGCCTCTTGGAAAGTCGATCGAGGCGCGTAAACGGTTCTGACAGCGGGGAGGCGCCACGGTGACGGCCCGACGAGGCTCGGCACGCAGAGCACGTAGTCCTTCGCCGCGCGGTGAGACGGCCTCACGGGCGCTTGCGCAGTCCCCAAAAGACTGGTTCGGGTGGGCGGGATTGGCGTGTGTTGTAGCCCTGACACTACTGATTCCACTGCATCCGACCGAGGCCAACGCGGAGACGGCATCCGAGGCACCGGTAATGGTGGCATGGTTGGCGCTCGCCGTTTTGGGAGTCACGTTCGCGGGAGGAGGCGTTCGCGAGAAGAAAGTCGGTGGGGCGAGCGAGCGAGATGATCGATGTCCGGATGGCTCCGCAGTCGGGTTCCCGGCCCGGGCATGGGCTGTGGGAGGCTCGGTTGCCGTGCTTGGAGCGTGGATTCTGGTGAGCGGCCACGTGGCCGGTCCGGCCGGCCACTACCGACTCGTGCTCAACGCGATGGGCCAATGGACGGCAGCCGTTGTGAGTTTCTTCGTGATGGCGGTCCTCTTTCGCCGTTCCGTCTTCCAGCGCGTGATCGTCGTCGTGGCGGTTTCGGTCGCGGCCGTCAGTGCGGCTTCTGCCATTCATGAATGGCGATGGGTCCATCCGGCGGTCGTTCGCGACTACGAGCGCAATCCCGAGGCCGTGATGCGGAGGGCGGGGGTTGTGGCTGAGCGGGGAAGCGCGGCGTGGAAACAGTTTGAAGACCGGCTGCGGAGCACTGAGCCTTACGGAACATTCGGCCTTCCCAATTCGCTGGCAGGGTTTCTCGCGACGTGGCTGGTCGTGACCGTCGGCATCACTATGTCGGGGATCGAACGACGAGACTCATGGTGGTGGCTCGCGTGGCTGCTCGTGCTGGCCGTACTGATGGTATGGGCGCTCTGGCTGACGAAAAGTCGCACAGCGTTGCTAGCGAGTCTCGTGGGCGCCGCCGGCCTCGCCGCTTCCCGTTTTGTCGGGAATCCTCGCTATGCCGTGCTTCTGGCTGCTGCCGTGGTCGTAGGAGGCCTGGTCGCTGCTCTGGCCGCCTTGGCGTGGATCGACCCGTTGGTCATCGCCGAAGCACCGCTGTCGGTGCGGTATCGCCTGGAGTACTGGATGGGCAGTGTGGCTCTGGCCAAGGACCATCCATGGTTCGGCTGCGGGGTGGGCAACTTTCAGGCGTTTTATCCTCAGTACATGCAACCGTGGTCGAGTGAGACGGTAGCCGATCCGCACAATTTCTGGTTCGAGTTGCTTGCGACGGCGGGAGGCCCGGCAGCGCTAGCCGGTCTGGCGGTCATCGTTACCGCTCTGACGTTGGCGCGACGGCAACGTGAGGAAGGGGCCACGGTTGTCCCCACTCCCGGGCGAAACGCCTCGGTCGGCATCGTGGCCACGTCAACCGGGTTGGGCCTCGTGATGGGAGTGGTGGGCCTGGTGGTTTGTTTGGTGACGCAGGGACAATTCGTCGAGCCGCTGGTAGCGTTATTGGCACTCGTGATTCCCGGGGTGGGTCTTCTTGTGGGGCGTTCCTGGCTCGTCCCGTCCGTCACTCCTTTCTCGTCGAGTCCGCCCGAAGCGGCTCAACCCAAGTCAGTGCTGCCCGCGCCCGTCGTCGGGTGGGCCTTGGTGACATGGCTGGTCAACGCGTGTGCCGCGGGCGCGATCGGGATTTGGGGCGTCGCGCACAGCGGTTGGCTGTTGCTAGCGTTGTGGTTGAACCTGGTGGAGCCGAAGGGGGAGGCACAAGCGGAGGCAAAGAAGCCCGGCGGAATTGTTGCAACGGCTGAGGCTTGGTTCCGCGCGGCATGGGTCCGTCCTGTGCTGATCGTGGTGCTGATGGTCTTGCTTGTCGGCACGTGGCTTCGTGTTGTTTCGCCCACAGCGCGAGCCCGGATGGCGATGGCCCACGCGTCGGCGGCTCGAACACCGGCCGAGGCGATTCGGTGGTGTGAGGAGGCTGGGAGAGCCGATCCGTGGTGGGGAGTGCCATGGGAGCAACTGGCGGAGTTGTACTGGAACGATTATTTGGCCAGTCGGAGCGATACTATATGGGAAAGGTTCGAGCAATCGGTTCGGGAGGCGACGAGCCGGGACCGACATTCGGCCGTGTTGTGGAGGCGGATCGGCGACTGGTATCTTGCCGTCTACGTCACCTCGCAGCCGGAGTCCGTACGAGGAGGGGCTGAGATGGTGAAGGCTTACCGGAAGGCGGTGGCGCTTCACCCATCCAATGCGTTCTATCATGCCCAGCTCGCTTGGGCCTATCATTTAACGGGAGACCGAGAAGCGGCTCGAACTGAGGCCGCTCGGGCACTCAAGCTGGACCGGCTCGTGCCGCACGACGAATTGAAGTTGGCCCACCGGCACCTGTACGAGGGTCCTGGACGCGCGGCCGAGACGGCCGAACGAAGGATGCAACAGTTACGTACCAAGTAGCACACGCTCGCCGGAGAGAACCGCGATGGTGGTTGCCGGCGGATCAGTCGTTCGCCGCAGCGAGATCGCGGGAAGTCCCGATGGGAGGAGTTATTCGATGCGCACACTCGGGTTGGCACTGTTAATGGCGGCCGTGGGAGGAGGCTTGGGGTACTTCCAGAGTCGGATCGCTGATTTTCATCCGGAGCGCGAGCGGTTCGCCACAGTGGGTAAACTCCGTCCGGCAGTCATTTCCCAAATGAACCAATCGGGAAAGCAGGAGGAAGGCCCCGCAGAGGAGGAGCCCGACGGGCCACGTGTTACGGTGCTCAATGGGGAAATGTACGACTTCGGGTCGATGGAGCGAGGGGTCACCCGCAGCCATACGTTCCTCATTAAGAATACGGGCACAAAGCCCTTGGAGATCCTCCTTCAGAGGACAACCTGCAAATGCACTCTGAGCACCATTGGGAAGCAGAAGTTGGCTCCAGGCGAGGTCACGGAAGTCACGCTAGAGTGGTCGACCAAGGACGTTCCTCGCAACCAGACGACATTCAGCCAGTTGGCTGAGATTGAAACGAATGACCCGGACCGACCGATTCTCGAGTTGCGGGTGCGGGGTGAGATCACGGAGAAATACCGGCTGTATCCACCGCAGTTAGAGGCTCGGGAATTGCCCGGCACCGAGGAGAACCGCTTGCCGGTGCGCCTCTTTCACTACGGTGATGGAGCGGTGCGCGTGGTGGGGTCGCGGTTCGAACCGGAACGGTATGGCAAGTACTTTTCGGTCGAGTCCGAGCCGCTCTCCCCTGACGCTCTGAAGGCGATGAAAGGGGCAACTGGAGGGCTGTTGTTGCACGTCGTGATCCGACCGGGACTGCCGGTGGGCCCTGTTGTCGGGACGCTCTTTTTGGACCTCGAAGCTGGTGGCCAGAAACAAACAGTCGACATCCCTTTGCGACTCAACATTGTCAGCGACATCGTGCTGGCGGGTGGACCCAACTTTGACCGCTACCGGACGATGTTGGACATGCGCAAAGTCTCGGCGGCGGAAGGGAAGACAGAGACGATCTTTGCTTTTGTGAAAGGTCCGCATCGCCAAGACACAAAGCTTTCCGTGAAATCGGTCGACCCCGCCGATGTGCTGGAGGTGACCATTGGCGAGCCGCAGACGTTGCCCAGTGGCCGTTCGATCAAGTACACCATCCACTTTCGAGTTCCTCCGGGGGCTCCCCGTACCGAACGGACCGGTCGCGGATCCAAACTGGCCAAGGTGGTTCTCAGTTCCACTCACCCCACGACGAAGGAAATCCGGATCTATGTGCGGCTGTCGGTCAAGTGATGGATGACCGAAAGCGGTCTTGGTTCCCAACGTGCCGGCATGGTACAACTGGCTTGCGATTCTGAGAGGGGCTGAGGCTCGAGAGCGAGGAGACATCCGTGAACGGAAGGCACGGGATTGGTGGCGGGGTATGGCGAGGCAGGCTTAGGAATGGGATGCGAGGAGTGACTGCCGGAGCGGTCACGGGGGTGCTCCTTTGCCTCCTCTCCGGCTGCCCTTCCCCGGCGCCGACACTTCCTCCCGAGGAGACTTCTCAGACATCGCCGGACGCCGCTGCGGACACAACAGCGAACAGCGAGAGTTCACGGGCGCGATCAGACCTCCCCGAAGGAGACGGTTCGGAGACGCTCAGAGAAAAAAGCTCCGATCATTCCGCGAGTGACGCGGTTTCGGAAGAATCGACGCGGAAGTCTCCATCGCTGCAAACCAAGAGCGAGTCGCAGTCAGGAACTGGGAAGAGCGTCGCGAACCAGACGGCCCAAAACGACTCAGGCTCGGGGGCTTCGGCTGGCAAGGGAGAGACTTCAGAGCCCACTTCATCGGCAGAGAAGCCTCCGGCAACCAAGGCCAAACAGGAACTGTTTGCCGGGTGGACGCGCCCCGACGTCGTGCTGGTTTTCACGGGCGAACAGCATGGATACATCGAGCCATGCGGTTGTACCGGGTTGGCCAATCAAAAAGGTGGATTGGCTCGCCGGTTCTCCCTCTTGAAATCACTCCGCGAACGAGGCTGGACGCTTTGGCCGATCGATACGGGGACCCAGATTCGCCGTTACGGGATTCAGGCGGAAATCAAGTTCCAGTCGACGATTGCTGGACTCAAGCAGATGGGTTATCAGGCGATTGCGCTCGGACCCGATGATCTCAGACTCTCGACGACGATGCTGGCCGGACTCGTCGTTCCCACAGGAGATGAGCCGTCTCCTTTCTTCAGTAGCTCGGCCGAATTGTTTGGCGATCCCTCCTTCCTTGCATCGGTGCGAGTTCTGGAGCAGGGCGAATTCGAGGTCGGTGTGGCCGCGGTCGTCGCGCCGTCACGCGCCTTGTCGATCACATCGGATGACATCCGGATCATCGATGCGGAGAAAGCGGTGGCTCGTGCTGTGGACAAGCTCAAGGACTGTTCGTGGAAGGTGCTGATCGTGCAGGGCACGCGAGCGGAGACTGAGAAACTGGTTGGGGCGCACGACGCCTTTGACTTGGTGGTCTGCTCGGGCGAGCCGGGAGAACCGACTCGGCAGCCTGAGTCCATCCCCGGCAGCCGCGCGAAGCTGATCCTGACCGGCTACAAGGCGATGTATGCCGGCGTGGTGGGCCTGTGGGGCAAGTCGATGCGCTACCAGCGCGTCCCCTTGGACGCTCGCTTCCCCGACGCCCCGGAAATGCTCCAGTTACTGGCGGACTACCAGAATGCTCTAAAGCTGAAAGGACTCGAGGGCCTCGGGATCCGCCCGTTGCCGCATCCCAGTGGCCAGAAGTTCGTCGGTTCGGCGGCGTGTGCCGACTGCCACGAGGAAGAGTATGCGATCTGGAAGAACGGAGTCGATGGAAAAGGGGGACCGCACGCTCACGCGACCGAGTCCCTGGTGCATCCTGGGGAACGGTCCGAGATCCCTCGGCACTACGATCCCGAATGCCTCAGTTGCCACGTGACCGGTTGGAACCCGCAACAATACTATCCGTATGAGTCGGGTTATCTGAGTTTGGAGAAATCGGCTCACCTCACCGGCAACGGCTGTGAAAACTGCCACGGTCCGGCGTCTCAACACGTGGCCGCGGAAAACGGCGATATCGATGCCGATGATGCGCTGCTGGACAAACTACGGAAAGCCCTCCACTTGACGCTGGACAACGCAGAGCGGCAGTGCATGGAGTGCCACGATCTGGACAACAGTCCCGACTTCCATGTCCGGGGTGCGTTCGAAAAGTACTGGAGTCGAATCCGCCATTAGGGATCTGCCCCAACGACGCGGCGCTTGCTAGTCTGACGACCTGAACGCATCTTTCTTGTTGAGGTCTGCACCGAGCGTATTGGGGAAAACGATGAGTTATCAGGTCATCGTGTTGGATTCGATCGCCGAAGAGGGGTTAGAACTTCTGCGAGCGGCCGAGGGGATCGAGTTCGAAGTGCGTACCGGATTGTCCGGCGACGCGTTGCGCTCGGCGCTGGCCGAGTTCGACGGAGCCATCTGTCGCAGCGGCGTGAAGATCACTGCGAAAGCACTCGAGGGCAACCGGCGGCTTCGAGCGATCGTGCGCGCCGGCGTGGGGACCGACAACATCGACAAACTGGCGGCGACGCGCCACGGCATCGTCGTCATGAACACGCCGTCGGGCAACACGATCAGCACGGCCGAACATACGTGGGCTCTGATTCTGGCGCTATCGCGCAACGTGGCGCCCGCCTACGCCAGCTTGCTCGAAGGACGCTGGGATCGCAAACGCTTCCTCGGCTCGCAACTCGCCGAGAAAACCCTTGGAATCATCGGTCTGGGACGGATCGGCCGCGAGGTGGCAAAACGGGCCATCGCCTTTCAAATGCGGGTCATCGGCTACGATCCGTTCCTGTCTGACGAAGTAGCGGCGAAGGAGCGGATCGAGTTGGTCGACACGGTCGACGACCTCCTGCCAGAGGTGGACTACCTCACGGTCCATACGCCGCTGACGAGTGAAACGCGAGGCCTGATCGGACGGGAGCAGATTGAGCAGATGAAGCCGGGCGTGCGCCTTGTGAATGCGGCTCGAGGCGGGATCTACGACGAAGAGGCGTTGGTCGAGGGACTGGAGAGCGGAAAGCTGGGAGGGGTCGCTTTGGACGTGTTCGCTGAGGAACCGTGCACCGAGCACCCGCTTTTCGGCCGGCCCAACGTCGTTTGCACGCCTCATTTGGGTGCCAGCACGGCAGAAGCGCAGACGCAAGTCGCCGTCGAAGCGGTGCAGTTGCTTGTGGATTATTTGCTGCGAGGCCAGATTCGCCACGCCGTCAATACGGCCTCGATCGACCCACAAACGCTGCGCACGTTGCGAGGCTACCTGGATCTGGCCTATCGACTCGGACGCTTTCAAGCTCAATGGGCTTCCGGAAACGCCGCCGCTTGCCGATTGCAGTTTCGAGGCGAGATTGCCCATGAGGAGACGAGGCTTTTGACGTCCGCCTTTTGTGCGGGCTTTCTGGAAAAGGCACTCGACGCCGAGGTCAACATCGTCAACGCGGGGATGTTGATGCAGGAGCGCGGGATCCACGTGCAGGAAACGAGTGATTCGGAAATGGGGGCCTTTCGAGCTTCCATCACGGCGGAGGTCCAGACAGGCAGCCAGACGTACACGGCATCGGGCACTCTTTTCGGCAACCGCATGCCGCGCTTAGTGCGTCTGGAGGACTATCGGCTCGAGGCCTACCTCGACGGGCACTTGCTCGTGTTTCGCCATCGAGACGTCCCCGGCATCATCGGCGCAGTCGGAACGATCTTCGGCAAGCATGGCGTGAACATCGCGCAGATGGCGGTAGGGCGTGCCGGTTCCGAGCCAGGGGGACGGGCGATCGGTGTGCTCAATCTGGATGCCCCACCCTCCCCTTCGGCCCTCGAGGAACTCCTGACGCACGAGCACATCGAGTCGGCCGTACCGGTTGAGTTGCCCGGTTCGGGCGAACTCCCTGGCTGGCTGGCCGGCTGATCGAGGCGTCATCGGCCGTCACGCACCTCATATTGACCAATGTTCGTAGTCGACGAGCTGGCGGAAACCAGGCCGTTCACGGGATCCTTATCGGCTTGGTGGGCGGCTTCTGCCCCGCCAGCGCGCTCTTGCACTGGCTTAGCGCGGTTGGTACAAGGCGTCTTGAAACTGGTCTTCCCTCGAAAATAACAGAGCCAGGGGACTTCATGAGCGGCCTTCCGAACGTGGCCATCATTGTACCGACGTTTCAGCGTCCGGCACATCTGGAGCGGACGCTGGCGTCCCTTGACGCGCAGCAAGACTGCCCGCGCTTTGAGGTCATCGTGGCGGATGACGGCTCGTCGGACGAGACGGAAGAGATCGTTCGCCGTCACGCGGCGACGGCATCTTACCGGGTAGCCTGGGTTACTCATCCGCACGACGGCTTTCAACTCGCCAAATGCCGGAATGAAGGAGTCGCCGCCAGTCGCGCGGAGTATCTCGTATTTGTGGATGGAGACTGCATCCTGCCTCCCGTCTTTGTAAGGGAGCACTGGCGACGGCGGCAGAAAGGCGTTGTGCTGACTGGAGACGTCGTCCGCCTTCCGCAACCCCAGTCCGAGCGCGTTACGGCGTCGGCCATAAGGGATCGTCAATGGATGTCGGTGGTACCACGGAGCGAATACCGTCGCCTCCGGTGGGCCTACGCGAAGGGCATCTTCTACAGGTTGACGCGTCATCGCAAGAAGCCAAGGCTCTTCGGCGGCGCCAACAGCATGCACCGGTGTGATTACGAAAAGGTCAACGGATACGACGAGAATTTTCGCGGGTGGGGCATGGAAGATGATGACCTGCGGGAGCGATTGGTTCGGTCGGGAGTCCGTATCCACTGTACGCCAGCCCACCTTGCTCCCGTCCACCTGTGGCATCCTCCGTCCGACACGACGCCGAGTCAGTGGTGGCAGGGAGCCAACATTGATTACTACCTGCGCCGTGGCAAACTGACTCGATGTGTTCGAGGTCTCACGAAACGCCAGCGAAGAGACGTTCGCGTCCGGCTACGGGGATGGGCGAGTACTCCACTGCGGCAACACATCCTTCCCGACGGTTACGATTACGTGCCCGCCGATACTACCTGCGATGTCGACGTCGAGATTGCCTTATTTCCTGCTGTTCCGAATGATTGCGACGCCGCTGACTGCCGGATTCTGGTAATGCTGGCACCTGCAAACGTCGTGTCCCCATCTCTTAGCGGGGATGCTGACTACGTGGTCACGCCACCTTCAGATCGCACCGCTTTGAGAAGCTGGGACGTAAGACGTGAACTGGCGGCAATCTTGGACAGCGCCTGTGGATTCTGCACACGGGATGAGGCAGATACGGGGAAACCGACCGAGCGGGCGGCGTGAGCACTTTTGCTCGGGGAGTGGGGTTCTGGTGTGGTGCGATCAGGCGGCAGCACGAGTCGAACCGTGATCTACAACGTCGGGAACCCGATCTTGGTTGCCGCGGCAACAACTCCAGATGCGCGAATGCATGTCTAGCCATCGAGCGCCAAGCGGCGCGTTCTTGCGATTGCGAAGCCATTTTAGATGCTTCCGCGCCGTGTCGTAGTTGCCTCGTTTCCACGCCCAGCGAGCCCAACGGTATCGGACCGTTTCCACCGACTCTTCGCTTGGATCGCGACGGGGCTCATGGATGGGGCGATCGGGCAGGCCTCGCCGTCGCCGAGCTTCTTGCACCGCTCGGGCAACGCACTGTTGCTGCTTCGACCTCTGCTCCCATCCGATGCTGCCAAAGTGAAGTCGGTAATACAGCAAGGGCGCAGGCAAGTTCACCAAACTTCCTCGCTCTGCCAAACGCAGCCACAGATCCTTGTCCTGGGCCACCGGAAATGACTCGCGGTAACCCCCGACTTCTTGGATAGCCTCTGTCCGAATCATGGCTGCCGGGTGCGGAAGTCCGCCATGCCCTGTGAGTAACGCTCGATCGATGGCTTCATGAAACTGCGGCCAGCGCTGGACCGTCAGGGGATCCCCATCGGGGTCGATCAACATTGTCCAGCTTCCAACGGCAACGACATTTGGATGATCAGCCAGGAACTGGCCTTGGAGGGCGAGTCGATACGGGTGGGCGATGTCATCGGCGTCCATTCGAGCGACGAAGTGGCCTCGGACATGAGCCAAGCCCATATTGAGCGCTGGAGTAATTCCGCGACCGGCCCCGGAGAAAACGCGGATACGCCGATCGCGTCGAGACGCCTTTTTGAGAAAAGCAGCGGTATCGTCGCGGGACCCATCGTCGACGACGATGAGCTCCCACAAGGGGAATTGCTGCGACTGAATACTGCGCACCGCCGCCATCACATCGGGCATCCCGTCTCGGACCGGCATCAGTACGCTGATCCTCGGTCTTATCATCGTCCCACCTCTGCCCAGATCTCCCCCCATCGAACCTCGAGATGGCGGATTTCCAGCTCCGCTTCCCGCATTTCTTCTTGAAAGCTCTCCAATGTGTATTCGGTTTCATGGTCGTCATCGAGTCGCCAATCGAGGCCGAGTTCGCGCTTGAGCGGCACGCGCCAATCTCGTTCGAAGAGAGGGACACGAATGAGAAGACGTCGAGCTCCCGTGGCAGCGACCGCGCGACGGAGAAATGCCGGCCGTTCGGGCAAGTGTTCAAGAACGTTCGACAGAATGACGACGTCGAAAGTCTCGTCGGGGAGCGTCTTGAGGGCATCTCCGCAACGATATTCGATGCGAGGGTGAGCGAACTGGCGCCTCGCCTGCTCCAAGTTCCGCTCGTTGTAGTCGACTCCCACGACGAGCGCACCGGTCACCGTCGCCACATGGTGAGCCACCGCGCCGATACCACATCCGATGTCGAGAACACGATCGGTCTCGGAGATGCGATCGGAGAAGAAACGATGGTAGTTCATATGACGGTGTTTCGTGTGCACGCCTCCTCCGTAGCGGACTGCATGCTTGCCCTCCTCCGCATAGAGTCGCTGATCGAGACCGAACAGAAACCGGAGAGCCTCTTGCGGAGGCAAACGCGCAGCGCGTTTCTTGGCGACGCGAGCCATCAACTGCTGGAGCCAATCGGTCGGCAACAAGTGGAACGGGAGAGCCATGACTGACGTCACGCCCTTTCTAAGCGACGCGTACCATCCGATCATCGTGAATCAACTCCTGAATGAGATGACATTCTTTTGTCACAACTGCCTCGAGGCTGCAATTTCGAACGACCGTGCGCCGAGCGTTCTTTCCCAAACGCCTGCGCAAGGCTTCGTCTCTCAGAAGCCGCTCGACGGCGGCCCGGATGGATGCCACGTCCGCACGACACAGCAGCCCGTTCTCGCCGTCGTGGATGACTTCACGGATTCCCGGGACGTCAGCCCCGACGACGGCGCACTCGCACGCCATCGCTTCGAGCAGCGCCTTGGGGTGCCCCTCATACCGCGACGGCAAGACGAAGACTTTGGCACGCCGAAACTCGTCGGGCAGCTCGGCATGAGGCCGAGGACCAACGAACTCGATGCGAGCTTGGCTTCCCGGCGGCGAGGAGGGGCTCTTCGCCGACGAACGTCCCACGAGACGCACCGTGACAGGTAGCGGACCGA
This sequence comes from Planctomycetaceae bacterium, assembly GCA_015490875.1. Taxonomy (GTDB): domain Bacteria; phylum Planctomycetota; class Planctomycetia; order Pirellulales; family Pirellulaceae; genus S141-3. The sequence goes on along the minus strand of WFWZ01000421.1, from coordinate 15,453 downwards.
CGGCCCGGCACAGGAGATCGACGTTTTTTTCTTCGGAGATTCGGCCGACGAACAAGACATCGGTTGGTCGGTGGGAAGATTCTGCCGGATCTGGAGCGAACTGACGCGTATCAACGTAGTTGGGGATCACGTCGATCTTGCCTCGAGCTTCCAGGACTTGGGTGGCCACGCGAGCCGCCATGGCGGCCGTCGTCACGACACACCGATCGGCGCCGGCGAACACTCGTCGCTCCACTCTCCGCGCCTCGATTGCTTCAGGGACCTGGAAACCGTCGCGGCGTTCGACGGTTTCGGACCAAAGAAAACCACAGCGAGCGATCATGGGGCGGTGCCAGCGGCGCGCCGCTTCCAAAGCCACCAACGCTCCGTCGATTTGGTTGCTCTTATAGACATGGCATCGCCGCAGAACGTGGCCATGCAAGGCGAGCAGCCATCGGGCATAGAGGCGTCGAGGCAGGCACCACCGGTTGCAGTGGATAGTGACTCCTGAGAGTCGATCCGCGTAACGCAGGTCTCGAACGTCACCGTAGGTGATGAAGTGACTTCGAATGCCCTGCTCGGCCAGCATGCGGTACAAGGCGGCTTCGCGGTCCAGGATGCCCAAGCGGTCCCAAGTGCGCAAGGAGATCGTCCGCGTGAAAAAGAGCGCCAACTCGATGGGCTTCTTCGAGAACGAGTCAACCATCCGATTTCTCCAGCACCGCCCATAACGTACCGGCGAAGAGGACGTCGGCTGGCAAGTCGCTTCTCAGCCAACGAACTGCCCAGCGGCGACGCCACCGCTTCCACCAGTGGTTTCCGCTCTCTCCTTCGACATCGATCTGCAGCACGCGCATCCCGCATTTGTCGGCTCGGTACTCGATGAACCGTCGTGCCTCGTCGCAATTGAAGAACCACCGATGACGGTCGTCCGGGCGCTCCAGCGGTAAACCGTAGAACTTGGTCGGACGGTCCGCCGGACGAACTTTGCAGCGCATGGCTGACCAAAGTTCCTTCCACGGATTGGGAAGCGAAATGATGACATGTCGTTTGGCGACACGACACAGTTCGTCAAAGACGAAGTGAATCGCCTCGAGATGCTCCAGTACGTCCAGACAGAGAACGCAGTCGAATGCGCCGTCTGGAAAGGGGAGCGGTCCCTGCTCGAGATCGACTTCCTGGTCCGGCGATCCGCCCAGCCCGATTCCCCAGTAGGAAGCCTCACCGTCAAGGTGTTGCTTCAAGTGACACTCATCTGCTCCCACATCCAAAATGCGCGCACCGCGCAGGACTGACTGATATTTTTCCCAGACGTATTTTGCTTTGCTAGCGCGGTCGTGGTACCGATATTCGGTATGGAAGGAAACCGGAGTGGCTCCATAGAGCTTCAGTACGGGACGATCCGGCTCGCCTTGATGGAGGACCGACCCTTTGGACTGTGGGAGCGCTGCCATGATCGTTTGCCTCCTTGCCTGCCCTTTGTCCTCGTTTCGTAACTGGTTCCCACCCCGTCACGCCGCTTTGCTCGCGCGGGGAAACTCCGCCGGTCGACCTCGCAAAAACACGACCTCGCATACCCGACTTGCTCGTGCGGTGTAGGAGTACTCTTGAGCCAGGGCGACTGCCGCACGCGGATCCGCACTCCCCTTTCCCTCGAGAACTCGCAGCACAGCCGACGCCAATGCGTTCGCGTCGTCGGGCCTCGCCCATTCCACCTCCCGGTCGCTCACCCATGCCCGCAGTGCTGGAATGTCCGTGGCCACGACAGGGGTTCCCGATGCCAGGTACTCCGCAAGCTTCAAGGGGCTCGTCCATCGAGCGCTGGGGTGATGGCGGGAAGGGGGCAGAAGAAGGACATCGGCATGCCACAGGAAACGAGGCACCTCCGCATGAGGCACCAATCCGTGGAAAACCACGTTGGTGAGTCCCATTTGCTCGGCCCGTTTTCGTTGTCGCCGGATGTCATCGGGCCATCCCCCCACGAGATGAAATGTCGCTTGAGGCATCTTGGTTGCTGCTTCGAGGATCGTGGGAATCCCCTTGTAATCATAGAGGTGGCCGGCGTAGACGATGTGGGGTCCGTGACCGGACCAGGGAGCGGGAGGCAATCGAGCGGGACGCCGAAACATCTCCCAGTCGACGGCATCCGGCAGCACCCAGAGCTTCGAACTGGGAACACCCAACGCATGATAATGCTCCGCTAACACACGAGAGATGGTTACGACGCCTTGAAACGCTCTTCGATGCGTGGCTTTGATCATTCGATGGAACGGCCTGCTGGTCGTGCCAGGATGAGCATGGGTCTCCGCAACCGTCGCAAGGCCCATTCGAGCCGTCCAGCACGGGACGCGGTAGTGTCGTGCATACACGAGCGAGGGACGTCGGCGGAGAAGGTACCAGAGCACGCGCCGCGTGAAGCCTCGCTGCTCGCCACACCCATAGGAAACCTGATGCCAACCGACCGGACATTGGAGTCCGTAACGGTCGGTCAGTTCAGAGACACTCACATATCCGTCAGGGCTCTGGCGACATATAAGTGTCACTTCGTGCCCGAGCCGTGCGAATCCCTCCGCCATTTTCACCGAGTTGATCGCGTGAGCGAACGACGAGCCGGCGACAAACGGAGCAACGACAACGACGACGCTCATGGGACCGGCTTCCGACTCCATTCGGTGCAACGACCCGAGGATCCGCAATCGCAGGTTTCCAGGAACCTTCGATCCTCGCAAACTAAAGGGCTACTTCAACATAGCGGCTGCCCGCCGGGCGGCCAAGATCAATTCGGGAGCGAGGTCACGCAGCCAACAGCGTCCAGTGGCAGGGGGCAACGGCCGATCTTCCGGTGCCGCCTCTGACGCATTCGAGGCAAACCCGCTAAGATGAAGAGCAGCGGCATCGGCCCGCGTACCATTTCCTCTTCTCGCTTCCCCGACGGAGGTTCCCCATGAAACGCCCATTCCTGCTCGGTGCTCTGGCCGGGATCCTCCTGTTTGCCGCTTCGTGGGCGGGCGCTACGTGGCTGGCCGCTTCGGGCGCCGCCGCAGATCCGCCCCCGGAAAAGGCTGCCGGCGTCGCCGCCTCCCAGACTCCAAAAGCCTCCGAGGCGGCCGAAGGAGCGGATGGAGAGTCGGGAGCTTCGCCACTCCAAGAACTCGCGTGGCTCGTGGGTCAGTGGAGCGACCAGGGAAAAGACGTCACCAACGTGTCCAAGATCCAGTGGGCCTACGATGGAGCCTTCTTGACGCGGTCCTTCGAGGTCGTCGTTGACGGCAAAGCCGTGCTCAAGGGGACCCAGGTGGTCGCATGGGACCCTGTCCAGAAACGCATTCGCTCGTGGGTCTTTGACTCTAGCGGAGGTTTCGGTCAAGGAGTCTGGCTGCGGGACGGCAATCAGTGGTTGGTTAAGAAGACATTCACGCTGGCGACAGGCGAACGTGCGTCGGCTCTGAACGTCATTACCTACGTCGACGAGAACACCTTCCGCTTTAAGTCAGTCAACCGTGAAATCGGCGGTCAACTCTTGCCCAATATCCCGGAAACGACAGTGGTTCGCATCCAGGGCGGTTCCCAAGGCGACTCGTCCACCGACTCGATCCCCTCCCAGGAGACATCCCGATGAAATCTGGTTCCCTTCGGTGGAGTCTGACTTGGATTCTTTCTCTGGCAATGGCGCTCCCGCCGGCGACTTTCGCCCAACGCCGCGGCGGTGGCCGTGGCGGTGGGGCTCGGGGAGGCATCAGCCGTGGTCGCGCACCGGTCAACCGGTCTCCTTCCATGAGTCGGATTCCGTCGCGTCCACCGGCCGCTCGGCCGACACCTCGTCCGACTCCGCGCCCTTCGAGGCCCTCGACGCGTCCAACTCCTCGTCCAAGTAGCCGCCCGACTCCTCGACCAAGTACACGTCCAAACACCCCGCCGCGGACCCGTCCGAGCAACCGTCCTTCTACTCGTCCGACGACGAGGCCCTCGCGGCCCTCGAGCGGACGCCCGCAGATGCGTCCTAGTCCGGCTCCCAGCCCTGCAAAGATCCGAGATCGTATGGGCGTCACTCCGGGGACTCGTCCGTCGATGCCCGATTGGTTCAAGCCGGGAGCTTCCATCCAGCCGGTGAAGCCCGGGGACCGCCCCGGCACGCGTCCTCCTGGAGACCGGCCCGGACAACGTCCTCCCGGCGATCGCCCCGGTGTACGCCCTCCGGGAGACCGTCCGGGCGTGCGCCCCCCTGGAGATCGGCCGGGAACGCGACCACCCGGAGATCGTCCCGGAGTGCGCCCTCCTGGGGAGCGTCCCCCCGGAGTTCGGCCTCCGCATCACCGACCACCCATAGCCCATCCGCCTCTGCACGGACCCCATCGGCCTTGGCATCCCGGCCATCCCCATTACCGCCCTGGCGGACACTGGTGGGCCTGGGCAACAGCCGGCGCAATCACCGGGTGGGTCGCCTACCGTTGGTCCTCGCCGGTCTACTACGACTACGGTCCTGGCGGCACCATCTACTACGAGGGGGATACCGTCTACATGAACGGCGAGCCGTATGGGACGGCCGAGGAGTATTACCAGGAAGCCGAAAAGCTGGCCGAATCGGTTCCCGAAATGGACGAAAAGGAAGCCGAAGAGATGGAATGGCTGCCGCTGGGTGTGTTCGCGCTCACCAGCGACGACGTCAGTGCCAGCCAGATGTACATCCAGTTGGCTCTCAGCAAAAACGGTATCATCGCGGGGACGTTTTATAACGAAGCGACGGGAGCCACACATCCTTTGGAAGGCATGGTCGATGAAAAGACTCAGCGTGCCGTCTGGAAGGCGGCCGATGGGACCAATCCGAACATCGTGATGGAGACGGGCATCTTCAACCTGACGAAGGATCAGGCGGAGGTGTTGGTCCACTTCGGGCCGGACAAGACTCAGACGTGGACGCTGGTACGTCTGAAAGAGTCCGAACGGCCTGAAGCCAGCGGCGAGGCTTCTGAGGGAGCCAGCGCAGGCGAGGACGCGTAGCACGACGCCGTGTTCGGGAGTCGGATCGGGCGTATCGGTTGCCGCGGACGCAGACCGAGGTCCCTGTCCGACTCCTGATGTAACGACGAGCAGCGTCGTGACCACGAACGCGAGCGACCAGCGACTAACACAAAAGTAGATGATCATTCGTCTTATACTTGGCTCAAAGAGGAGAGGAGTCCTAGGTGGTCAGCGCCACCGACGGCGCTGTCTCGGGCTCGGCGTTGGACAGCCCGAGGCCCGGCGACGAGGTTGGCACCGACACGTTACGTTCGAGGTCGAAACCGGCGTCGTCTCTTGGCATCACGGGGCGGTTGCGACCAGACTGCATCTGGAAATAGGCCAGCGTTTCTGTCTGGCGCTCGGCGAGGCGGGACAATTGACGAGCGGACTCTTCAGTCTGCGAGGCTCCTCCTGCCACTTCCTGAACGGCCCCATCCACGCTGGCGATACTGTGGGTGATGTCCTGAGCGGCAGTAGCGGTTTCGGAAGCGGAGTCGGCGAGAGACTCGGCGGCACGCGACGCTTCATCGATGTTGTCCGCAATCTGCTGCGTGGTCACCGTCTGGTTCTCCACAGCGGAGGCGATCGATCGGGAAAACTCGGTCACTTCGCCAATGACCTCCGAGATCCTCCCGATCGACTCGACGGCCTTTGCCGTGGACGCCTGGATCGCGCTGATGCGGCGCCGAATATCCTCGGTGGCCTCGGCGGTCTGCTTCGCCAGCTCCTTGACTTCTGTAGCGACGACGGCAAACCCTTTCCCCGACTCACCTGCTCGCGCGGCTTCAATCGTCGCGTTCAGGGCCAGCAAGTTCGTCTGTTCGGCGATGTCCTGAATTGTTTCGACCACCTTGCCGATTTCCTGAGCCGCTTCCCCAAGCTGGCCGATGTTGCTGTTGCTATCGCCCACGAGTTCGGCGGCGTTGTCGGCCATGGCGGAAGCGTGTTCGGCGTTTCTTGCAATGCCTCCAATGCTTTCCGTCATTTCGTTGATCGCCTCGGAAACATTCTTGATGTTGTCGGTCATGCGTTGAGTAAGGTCGGACATATGGGTCAGATTCGCGGACATCTGTTCTGCGGCCGACGCGGCCGATGCTGACTGCGATGCAGTCTCTTGAGCGCCCTTGCCCAGCAGGTGGGAGGTCTCCGATAGACGAGCGGCGGAATCGCGGACTGACGTCGTCGTGTCACCGATTTCCGCGACGACATCTCGCAGGTGACGGCACATGTTGTTGAGCGACTCGGAGAGTTCGCCAATCTCGTCGGAGGAAGTAGATTTGCACGAACGTGTGAGGTCGCCGGAAGCGACGGCGTTGGCAAGCCTCAAAGCTGCACGGATCGGCTTGATCACGTGGCGGTGGATGTAAAGGCAGACGAGGCCGAAGAGCACGAGGCTGATTGCCCCCGCCGTATACTGAACGGCCGAGGCAAACGCGGTTCCCGTAGAGTCCTCCATCATCTTCACGGCATTGTTCATCTCCTTGAGGCACGCCACATTCAGAGTGCGGAACGAAGCGAGGTGCTTCTGGAACTCGGGCGTTCCCACTTGGCTGCGCTGCAATCCCTCGGTAGCCTGCTGGAGCCTGGCCCAGATCTTTCCGACCGTTTCGAGTTTGGCCCGAGTGGCGGGATCACGTTCGGCCTGTAGCAGAACCGGTCGCGTCATGGCAACATCGCGGTAGGTAGTTCCTCCGTCGTGCAACGCAGCGAGGGTCGTTTCGAAGAGCCGTTTGGTATGTTTCCAAGACTGGGTGTTCGGCGCCTTCTTGTGGACGAATCCAACGTCGTCCAGAACCTCTTTGGCAAATCGCTGCGTCAGCATGCGCTGGCGGCCGGCCAGATTGATCCGTCCAGCCAACGAAGCCTGCTGCGAGAGGGTATGCAAGGTTACCGCGGCCGCGATCAACGGGCACGCGAGCATGATGCCGCATGTCAGAAGCAATTTGACTTCAAGAGAGAGTCCACGTCGACGCAACTTCGTCTTTTGAAAACGCATTGTGCAGCTCCTCATGGAAGATATAGCCAGTCTTGGGTCGGGGAATCCAGTAAGGTTCGCCGGACGCTTTGGCAGCCGCGATGGCACAAACTAAGCGATCGCCGGGCCGGCGCTGTAGTCCTTCTCCAATACACTCTCGATGTCGAGGATCGCAATGATTCCTTCCGGCAGTTGGTAGGCACCTCTCACGAAGGGAGCATGAGAGGCATCGATGTTGCACGGTGTCGTGTCGAGGTCATCGGATGTAATGTTGACAACGTCGCCGACACGATCCACGCATAGGCCGATCCGTTCGCCGTGGAAACGTACGATCACGATGCGAGACTGACGGGATCCTTCGGCTGCGGGAAGGCCAAGCATCATGGCGAAGTCGAGTACCGTGATGACTTCGCCTCGGAGATTGAGAACACCGCGTACGATCGGCGGCGCGTGAGGCACGAGCGTCGGCTCGACATATCGGATGATCTCGTCGACCACGGCAATATCGACACCCAGCAGCATGTCACCTACATGCACGGTAATGTATTCGATCATGTCGACGGGCTGGTCATTGGCCTTGATTTCGTCATTCATGGCAGGAGGACCCTTCTCGCTTAGTGGGAGACGCCCTGTTTCGGCGCAGAGCGGTCCGAGCAAGCCCTGGTGAGTCGGCGCACAGAGGCCATCAGGTTCTCGCGATCCAATTTGATCTGGTACTCGTCGATTCCAGATTGCAGTCCCAATTGGCGGTCCGACTCGCCAGCCAGCGAAGTTACCGCGATCACTGGGATTCGTTGCAGATCAGGGTCATCCTTGATACGACTTGCCAGTTCGCGGCCGTCCATTTTCGGCATTTCAATGTCGGTTACAACGACATCGACGTCTTCTCCATTGTCCTGCAGGTACCGCCAAGCGGACTGGCCGTCTTCAAAGTCGTGCACGACGAGCCCGGCCTTCGTGAAATAGCGGGAAAGTTGGCGACGAAAGAACGCCGAGTCCTCCGCTATGACAATTCGGAGGGGCGCCCCGAAATCGTCCTGTGGCTGTATTGCCTCATCGGCCTCGCTGAACCACTCGGGGAACGCGAGTTCCGTCAGTTGATAAAGATCCAGCAGGCGAGTCGCTTTGCCTTCAACCTCCACGCAACCGATGACCCCGGGTTCTGAAAAAGTGGCCGTGTCGACCAACATGTCGATGCATCGGATGTCCTGAAGGTGAGGAACGATGAGTCCGAGTTCGCGACCGAGCACGGAGAAGACGGCGACATGCACACGTGGAGTGTCCTCGCGAGCCGAGGCGCGAATGAAGCGTTCCACGGAGAGCAATGGAATCGACGAGCCTCGATACTGGAGCACCTCCACTCCACCGACGCTGTCGATTTGGTCCACCCTGATTCTTTCGAGACGAGAGATCATATCCAGCGGGACGCCGAACTGTTCGTCGGGATGATTGCGGAACAACAGAGACGCGTGAGCGTCACGGCATGAGAATGCAGCGTCCGGCTCCTCACTCAAGTGCCGCTCTGATTTCGGCATGGATAGGTTACTTTGCGACGCTACGCCCGCGACGTCCAAAATCAAAGCAACCTGGCCGTCACCGAGGATCGTGGCGCCCGCGAGGATGCGACAGTCTTTCATGTGTCTTCCGAGTGGCTTGACCACGATCTCTTCGGAATCCCGCAGACGGTCGACCATCAGGCCGAAGTGAAAGGGACCGGCTTCGAGTACGACCATGTGGCCTTCAGCAACGGGGTCTGGATCGTCCGGCGAGTCCATACCGAGTACGCTCCTCAGCCGAACAACTGGAAGAAGCCGGCCACGAAGCCTGTAAACTTCGGCACCTTGAACTCGCTCGATTCGATCGTTGCCTCCTCTACCAACATGCTTGATGCGGACGAGTTCCCGGATGTTCGTTTGAGGAATCGCAAAGCACTGGTTACCGCAGTGGACGATAAGTGAAGGAACGATGGCAAGGGTTAAGGGAAGCTTGACGCGGATCGTCGTTCCCTTACCGAGAACAGAGTCTACATCTACGGTTCCTCCCAGTTTTTCGATGTTAGTCCGGACGACATCCATGCCAACGCCGCGACCGCTTACTTCGGTCACCTTCTCCGCAGTGGAAAATCCTGGATGGAAGATGAGGCGGAGTGCCTCCCGGTCACTCATCTCATTGGCTTGCTCGGAGGTGACGATACCGCGCGCCACCGCCTTTTCTCGCAGCTTTTGCGGGTCGATGCCGGCGCCGTCGTCTTCGATCGTGATATTCACCTTGCCCGCCTGATGAAATGCACTCAGGACAATCGTCCCTTCGGCCGGTTTTCCGGCTTGTTCTCGCTGGGCTGGCGACTCGATTCCATGGTCCACTGCGTTGCGGATCAGATGTGTGAGAGGATCGCCGATCGCTTCGATGATGGACTTGTCAAGCTCCACTTCGGACCCATGAATAATCAGGCGGCACTCTTTGCCCAGTTGCCGGCTCAAGTCTCTCACCACACGCGGGAATTTTCCCAGAACCGTCCCTACAACCTGCATGCGCGTCTGCATGATGGCTTCTTGCAGCTCGCTGGTCACTTGATCTACGGTAGCTGCCACGGATGACAGACTGGCGTGGCGTTCGGCATAAACCGTCTGGACCAGCTGGTTCCGAGCCAGTACCAGTTCGCCTGCCAGGTTCATCAGGCGATCCAAGTGGCGAACGGGAACGCGAATGGTGGTCTCGACCGGCGCCGACGCCGGGCGCCGTACTTGCCGAGACGCTGGCTCGGTATTGGTCGCCTGATGGCTCTGTTCTGCCGACTCGGAAGCGGTGCTGCCGGTCGGGGAGGGTGCGTCCGACGGTTGAGCGGACTGATTCGGATCAGAAGAAGCCTCCTTGTCACTCGTGTCCTCGATTTCGATGCTTGGGCGACCGAGGCCTTCCGACGCGATTGCCTGCAGTTCTCGAACGTGTTCGGCTATGTCGACTTCGTTCGATGCTTCGACATCATCGAACATGTTTCGGAGCGTGTCTGCGGCACGCAGCATCACATCCGTGCTGTGCCCATCGGGTACGAGCTCTCCTTCCCGAATCAGATTCAGGACATTCTCGAGGGCGTGCGCCAGATCACCCATGGTCGAGAAACCAAGGAAGCCGGCAGCTCCTTTGATCGAATGAACGGCTCGGAACACCGTGTTGACCAGTTCGACGTCGAGAGACTCACTGTTGGCTTCGATTGAAAGGAGCTGATTCTCGATATCCGCAAGGTGCTCCAGCGATTCGACAACGAATTCGGCTACAATCGGATCGTCGCTCATACCCCCATTCCTCATTCATGCTCCCCTCCCATTCTCCGCTCACCAGAGGCCATCATCTGGCGGTAGGCCCCTGCCATGGGAAAAGAAGCGTCAGACGTCTGAAAACTCTAGGTCGCGAGAATGCGCCCGACAGCAAGAAAAAGACCCGTCGATCTGGAATCGAGAGTGGCAAGGGGGTGTCGATCCTACGTTGGCCGGGCTGGCCAGCGATGCGTTTTTCGAACGTCGCATAGCTGGACGCCCCCGACTGTTGTCTCACGAGGAACTCTCGCTGCAAGCCGAAGAACCGTTGTTTCCCCGAACACCGGAATGTCCCTGGGACAGTGGCGTCACATTGAGGGGAATACGGTAATGTGGATTTCCTGGGAACGGACGTGGCGGATGGCAACGGTCCAAACGACTCTTCCAAGTGTTACCGGAGCCTCGTTCCCGCCAAGAGGGATCACGATCGATCCGAGCAATGTGCGGGACGTTTGGGGCGTCGATCGCGGTGCGGACAAGATTTGTCAGTCGCTGGAATCGCTGTCAGGAGAGGACGGAACTGTGGCCTGACCTGCGCGGCGGTTTCACGCGGCGTGGTCGATGGCATCGGCCACGATGTCGTGGAGGGCGTCTACCACATATTCCACGGCCTCGATGGTCATTTCGCTGTCGAGGGGAAGGGAGAGAATGCGGCTATACGCCCGCTCGGCGATCGGGCACTGCCCCGTCTGCGTGCCGAAACGGCGACGGTAGAACGGGTGCATGTGGATCGGCCGGTAGTGGATATTGGCGGGGATGCCGCGCTGCCGCAGTTCTTCGAAGATCGAGCGACGGCAGAGTCGGCCGGTTCCTTCGACCTCGACGACGAACAACCCGTGAGCGTGGTAGCGCGTCGAGTCGGCTCGCAGGGGTCGGAGCATCGGGAGATCCCGGAGGCGCTGGCCGTAATGCTCGGTGAGCTTGCGGCGGTGTTCGCGCGACGCTTCCGCTCGCTCGAGCCGGTAAAGGGCTCCGGCCGATTGGATTGGAGAAAGCCGGTAGCCGTAGCCGAGTTGCACCATGGAGTGGGACCATTCGCCGTGGCCGGACCGCTGGCCCGTCTCTTCGACGCCGTGGCGGCAGAACCGGTGAATGGCGGCAGCCCACTCGTCGCGATCGGTCGCCACGGCGCTTCCCCACTGTACGTCGCGACTCTCGGCCGGGTCGAAACTCAACACAGACAGGTCGGCTCGTTCGACGGCGCTGGTTGCCGGGCAGGCGGCTTCGGAGTGCGGAGCTTCCGCGATGAGAACCAGGTGGTGGCGGCGGCACAGGTCGCGTAGCCGCTGGTAGTCGCACTCCTGACCGGCGTAGTCCACGGTGACGATCGCGCGGGTGCGCGGTGTCAGCAGGGCTTCGGCGCGATCGGGATCCAAGAGCAGTGTGTCGGGAGCGACGTCGCAGATGATCGGGACGGCTCCCTGATGGACGACGGCGTTAGCCGTGCCGACGAAGGCCATCGCCGGGACAATGACTTCGTCCCCCTCGCCGATGCCGGCGGCGTCGAGTGCGGCGTGGAGTGCGGCTGCCGGCGAGACGACGGCGACAGCGTGGCCAGCCTGTGTGGCATGGGCCACTGCTTTTTCCAGGTCGGTCACGTCAAGGGGGCGGCGGAGTGCCTCGGAGAGCCATTCTCGGCTGGGGTTCCCGTCCGTGAAGCAATTCATCGCGTTGTAGAACGCGGACATGGCAAGCCATCCTTGGCTGGGGAGAGGGGAAGCGGCGGCCCCGTTGGGCGCAGGTCTCTGGGGCTCTGGTTCATCGATTGAGGTGCTCATGGTACCGCCGAAGCCGAGTCATCGCAAAGAGCATTTTTTGCTCGGCGCGGAACCAGGTGAGGACCATTGGCGTGGTGGCAGGGTGGTACTTCGCCAAGGCGGGGTTGGCTGCGGAAAATCGCACGCGTCGAGGAATTGTTCATCCCCGTTTGACAGCCGGCCGATGGAACGTAAAATGTCGCCAGTGATGGGCGCATAGCTCAGTTGGTTAGAGCGCGTCGCTGATAACGACGAGGTCCGAAGTTCGAATCTTCGTGCGCCCACTTGTCGAGAGGCCGGGGCTCCGGTCCGGCAACAGGAGAGGGGCCGTAGCTCAGTTGGGAGAGCACCGGCTTTGCAAGCCGGGGGTCGTCGGTTCGAGTCCGTCCGGCTCCATTGCCACGCAAGATTCACCGAGGTAAGAGGTTATCACCTGCCGACGGTCGGCAGTGCGGTGCACCAAGAGCGATGCGCAAAACGGTACATACCGTTTTGCGGTCTCGAATGGGGAGCCCGCACCATGCCGAAACTCGTCCACGCCTCGCCGAAATACCGCAAGCACAGGGCGTCCGGTCAGGCTGTTGTCACCATCAACGGACGCGATTTCTACCTGGGACCCTACGGCACCAAGGCTAGCCGGCGGGAGTATGACCGACTGATTGCCGAGTGGCTGGCCAACGGCCGGCGACTCATCGACGACGGACCCGACGCCGATCTAACCGTCGTCGAACTCATCGCCGCCTACCTTCGGTTTGCCAAGGCGTACTACCGGCACAAGAGCCCAAGGGGAACGGAGGTGGACGACATCATCCGAGCCGTGCGGCCGCTCAAGGAGATGTACGGCGAGACGGCGGCCAAGGACTTCTCGCCAAAGCGATTGAAGGCCATCCGGCAGCGATGGGTGGACGCGGGAAACGCACGGGCCTACATCAACAAGCAGGCCTCCCGCATCATCCGCGTGTTTCGATGGGGCGTCGAAGAGGAGATGGTGCCCGCCAGCACCCTGCATGCGCTCGAGGCCGTCGCGAAACTCAAACGCGGCCATACGGCCGCACGAGAAACCGAGCCGGTACGTCCGGTCGACGATGCCACCATCGAAGCGACCCTGCCGTTCCTGCCGGAAGTGGTGCGCGACATGGTCCAGTTCCAACGCTTGACCGGATGCCGGCCCGGGGAGGTCTGTCTGTTGCGGCCGTGCGACGTCGACCGGAGCGACGACGTGTGGCTCTATCGGCCGATGCAACACAAGACCGAGCATCATGGCAAAGCGCGCATCATCCCCATAGGCCCGAAGGCTCAGGACGTTCTGCGAAAGTACCTGCTGCGGCCGGCCGAGCTGTTCTGCTTCTCGCCCAAGGAGTCCGAGGCGCGCCGGCGATTCCTGGAGCACCAGGCGCGCACAACGCCGATGTCCTGCGGCAACGCTCCGGGAACGAACCGACAGAGCCGGCCGAAGCGCACAGCCGGCGACGCCTACACCACCAGTTCCTACCGACGCGCCATCCATCGAGCCTGCGAAAAGGCGAAGGTCGAGAAGTGGGGGCCCAACCGTCTGCGCCATGCGGCCGCCACCGAGATCCGCCGCAACTTCGACATCGAGGCGGCGCGCACGGTTCTGGGACACTCGACATCGAAGGTAACCGAGGTCTACGCCGAACAAGACATCCGCAAAGCGATGGAAGTGGCCCGGCAGATCGGATAACGTAATTGGCATGCGGCTAGGGTCGCTCCCGAACACCGCAAGCCTGGCGGTTGCCGCACGCTTTTCTCTCACCAGGCGTCACCAAGGACAGGGCGGGTGACATGCTCGACGAGCTCGACGACTTCACCAGGCGTTCGATTGCCGTCAACGACAGTTTGCAGAGGCTCCAATACGTGAGCAGTCAGGACTGGTACGAAGATACCAGCGAGATTCATGGCGACTGCTGGCATGTCGCATGGGCAGAGGAGATGCGTGAGGCGTGCGCGGATCTTCGAGCGCGGTTGCAGAGTTGGCATGACACACCTCGCCGGGGCGAACTTCTGCGGCTGATCGAAGAGGCCAACATCGAGCACATATCCCCGACAGCCGTGGAAGAGGAAACCGCGATCACGTACCACGAACGCGTGGCCGATGCTGCGGCCGCTTGGCTGGGTTTACTCGACGGCCCCGATGGTCTGGTGACACACGTATGCACTGACACAAGCGACGACGCGGTGGAGGTGTCCGGAACGATCGAGTGTGAGTTGGATCCAACGCCCGACTGCGACACCGCGATCAAGGTGGAAAACCGTCATGCGCGCCGCTGGCTCGAACGAAACGGCAACGGTGCAACGGACACACCGGAACCCCCGGCGGTGCTTCCGCCAGTTGTCCGCTTCCATGACCTGGAGTTGAACATCGCGACTTGGGAGCTCAAGAACTGCGCGACGGGAGCGGAACAGGACCTTGGAAAATCAGAGGGCCCACAGGGCCCGCTGTGCCAGCTTCTGATTGAAGCCGGAGGGTCGTCGATCATGAGGAGCGATGCCGCAGCCTATGTCTACAAGGTGCCTGTCGGTGAGGTAGACGACCCGTTGAAGCAGGCGTTAGACAAGGCATGCGAGCGGCTGCAAATCAAGCTGCGGCGTTTTGGCTTCGATGTGGAGAAAAACAACGGCAGGTGGCGGCTCGTGGAAAAGCAGAAGTAACGGCGGGCCGTCCCGTCGTCTCCTCTCAGCGGGCGAGCATCACGCACGAGTTTAGACGCGCCTTAGACGCGCTTTAGACTCGCTCGTCTAACCCGCGTCCAACGACAAATCACGGGACACTCGCCACAATCTCCCTGTACGTTCTGTTTCATTTCTTCGAGCAGGGAGACAGCAATGGCGATCAATCCCGAACATGAGGAACTCCTGACGCTGGCTGAGGCGTCGCACGTGATCCCGACGCGGCCGGACGTTCGCACCATCTGGCGATGGCTCGAGCGCGGATGCCGGGGCGTTCGGCTCGACTCCATCCGCATCGGCGGTCGGCGGTACACCAGCCGGGAGGCCATCGAGCGGTTCCTGGGGACTCTCAACGACGAGGGACAAGAGGACCCGCCGGCCACACGCCGGACCAGACGGATCCGACGGGCTCACGCGGAACTGGCCGAGCACGGCCTGTAGGTCTCGACGCTGCGGAAAGGAGTCGCCTCGATGCACACACGAAAAAAGGCGGCGCCGGGCACGGCAGCCGCCAGCAACGAGCTCGAACCATTGTACGACGACGGCCACGCGGAGCTACCCCTGTGGCAAGGCCGCACGACCAGCGAACCGGATCCCGAGGGCTCCGACGGCAAGAGCCGGCGTGACGCCGCACTGGAGATGCTGGAAAGCCGGCGAGGGGAACTCATCGAGGCAGGACGGCGAGCACTGCTGCGGCACCTGTTGGTTCACGGCGCGGGCACCGCGGACGACATTCGGG
>WFWZ01000420.1 GCA_015490875.1 Planctomycetaceae bacterium | reverse complement strand
GGTACGACCAGGCGCTTACGAGGATGGGAGAGGAATAGCCATTGCATAGCGATCAAGACCTAGACTTTCATCAACTCGCCCCTCGCTTAGGCGGGAAGCGCGAAGCGTTTGAAGAACTCTGCTGTCAATTGGCCAGAAGGTGGCTTTCTGGAGACGCGAATTTTACCCGCCTGCACGGAGCTGGAGGTGACGGCGGCGTCGAGTGCTTTGCCGATCTCCCGGATGGAAGTCGCTATGGATGGCAGGCCAAATATGTTTTTGATGTGGACTCCTTGATCCAGCAGGTGGACTCGTCGCTGACCACGGCCCTGCGCATTCATCCGACCCTCACACGCTACATTGTCTGTTTTCCCTTCGATCCTACCGGTCCTACTGGGCGGCGGGGCAGGAGCGGCATAGAGAAACTGGATGACTGGTGCAGGAGACGCCAGGATGAAGCTGCGGCCGACGATTGCGAGCTTGAAATCGAGCTGTGGCCCGCTTCGAATCTCAGGTCCCTGCTTCTTGATCTGGACGTTTCCGGAGGGTTGCGCCTCTATTTCTTTAACGAGACCGTACTTGGCAAGGACTGGTTCTCGCGACACCTCGATCAGGTCATTGCAGCTGCCGGCCCCCGTTATACGCCGGAACTGAACGTCGAGACTGAACTTTTCGAATGGTTTGAGGCCTTCGGCCAGACTTCCGCCCATGCAGACAGATTCGAAAGTCACCTGAGACTCTGCCAGGAGGCGCTTGTAAAGCTAGAAAAAGCCATCGCTAGAACCGATGGAGACGCGATGGTGCCAGCATGGCCCGAAGCCCTGCGCAGCGATGCCTATGCCCTGTTGGGCAAGATGACGAGTTTTCTCGAAGCTTGGGAGAACGTAGCTCAGAGCCGTGGTGCTAGCCTTTCCGGTTTTTCACGTAGCATCCAGCAGTTGGAAGATATTTTGAAGTTATCTGGTGATCTTGAGTGGAAACTGCTGGAAGACCTGCGAGCTCAACATCCGGACTGGGAGGGCGATGTTGACTCTCCAGGATTCCGTCAGTTCATGGCTGAGTACATGGTCTCCTTCCCGGCCGCTAATCTGGACGATCTGCGTGATACGGCGACAGCATTTCACGACTTTCACGAGTGGCTGCGTTCTCCAGAAGGTTTTCTTTTTATCGAGCCTGTCTTTCTGCTCATTGGTGAAGCCGGTGTTGGCAAGACGCACGGAATCTGCGACGTCGCCCGCAGGCGTTTGCAGGAAGGCCTGCTCACTTGCGTGGTTTTAGGTCACAGGTTCGGCGGCGAACCCGACCCTTGGACTCGCATTTTGGAGATTCTCGGGCTTCCAGTCACATTGGGACGAGAAGGGCTACTGGATGCGCTGAACGCGGCGGGCGAGGCAAGCTGTCATCCTCTTCTGTTGTGCATCGATGCGATCAACGAAACACGCCCCCTTCGATACTGGCGCGGTCATTTGGGAGAAATCGTGCACGTCGTCAGCAGTCGGCCTTATCTGAAGCTGTGCATCAGCTGCCGCACGCCCTATGTGCCGTATTGTGTGCCGGAAGGGATTCGCATTCCCGAAGTGAAATACCGGGGATTCGCGGGCGCGGAGGACTATGCTTGCCGACAGTTCTTCGATTTCTATGGCCTCGAGCCGCCGGTAGATCCTGTTCTTCAGCCGGAGCTGAAGAATCCCCTCTATCTGCGCCTCGTATGCGAAACGTTGCGAAGCCGCGAAGAAAAGCGTCTCCCGGCCGGCTGGCGAGGACTGGCGCCCATTATCCGCGCTTTCATCATCCAGAAGGAGAAAGAGTTCGCCATTCACCACGAGGTCGGCCAAGGCGCCAATGTTGTGGGCTGCGCTCTTCGCGCAATCAGTCAGGCGGTCGCTCGGTCGGGCAAATCGGCGATTTCCCGTTCCTCGGCGCTACAGGCCGTGCAACAGGCCTGTCCCGTGGCCATGAATGTTCCCTTACTCGACTGGCTAATCGGTAACGGACTGCTCATTGAAGAGGCGCCGATTACCGGCGATCCACTGGGAGATGAAAGCGCGGTCCGCCCGGCGTTCGAGCGACTGGGCGACTTCTTCGTGGCGGATTCTCTGCTGTCCGAAACATCTTCACCGGAAGCGATCCGCAAAGCGCTTCGCTCGGGCGGCAGGCTGCATTTTCTCGTACAAAGCGAGGATGCCGTAGTTGCACATGGCGGGGTGCTAGGGGCACTTTCCATCCTGAGCCCCGAACGGTATGAGGGAGTCGAGCTTGTGGACCTGATCGACCACGGGGTCGCACGCCGGCAGGTACTGAAGACCGTTATTGACAATCTACCATGGCGCAGTCCCAATACCTTTTCCGCATCAACCGAGAATCTGCTCCGCGAGGGACTGGCTGACGAGGAGATGTCCTTCGAGGTCATAGATTCCATTCTCTCCATCGCCTGGCAGCCATCCTCCATCGACGCTTTCTGGCTGGATGACGTGCTCCGGAAGAATCCCATGGCACAGCGTGACGCCTACTGGTGCCGCTACCTGCATATTGGTTACGAATCATCCGGTATCGTGCGGCGGCTCATCGACGCCGCCTTCGAGATACCACTGGTGCGGTTGGAGGAGGAGATCTTTGAGCGCTGGAGCGTGCTTCTCCTGTGGTTCACAGCTGCGGCAGACCGGAGGGTAAAGGACAGAGCAACTCGCGCAGTCACGAGTCTGTTTACGCATAGACCGGCGATCATTCACGGTGTTGCGGTGCGGTTTATCGACTGCGATGATGACGCAGTGCGCGAACGTGTTCTGTTGAGCGCATATGGAGCGATGATTCTAACGCGCAACGGACCGGTCGCCGGCAGGCTTGCTGAGCTACTATGCCGCGCCTTCCACGACAGGGCGGTACAGTTTGACAATGCGCTGATCCGCGATCACGTACGATGCATCCTCGAACTTACCGATAAACTTGGATCGCTCCCTGAAAATTGTGATCCAGTTTCGATCGTCCAGTCCGTATCGGCTGACTGGCCGCTGGAAATTCCTGCGGGCAAACAGGTGGAGGAGTGGGCGAAGGTTGTCCATTTCGTTCCGGATGAATTTTTCAGCGACTTCTTCAAGTATTCGATGAATTGCCTGCGGCCATGGATGCATGCGATGTCAAAGTCTGACATGGGAAAATGGATTCTGCAACGCGTCGCGCGAGATTTTGGCTATGTTGGATCTGGCTGTGAGTCGTATGATGTGATGATGCTGAGCAGGTACGGGGGCGGCCGAGGCAAGCCGGTATGGGCGGAAAGAATCGGCAAAAAGTATCAATGGATTGCAATGTATCAACTCACCTCGCGTTTGCACGATCATGTCGAGCGAAAGAGTGATAGTTGGGAACCAGAGCCTTTACAAACACCCTTGATTCTATTGGAGGAGCGGAAGCTCGACCCAACGCTGCAGCCAGAGCTACCAGAATCTAATGAAGAGTGTTCGTGGTGGATCGCCGCAACGGCGGACCTTGACACAGATACAAACCTCTCGGATGAAGATTGGGTTGCTAGAGAGGATGATCTGCCCCGACTGGATGTTCTGCTCTCAACAGTTGAACATCAAGGGCAAAAGTGGCGACTTCTCGTTTCATATCCATCATGGGACAACCGACGCGAAAATACTGATTTGAACGAGCCTCATCGGAATGTATGGATACATCTACATAGTTACCTTGTTCGAAAAGAGGACTTTACCACTGCACGCCACAGCTTGCTCACACGCAACTTCTTTGGAAAATGGATGCCTGAAGGCGCGGAATGGCTGTGCGGATTTGCCGGTGAATATCCTTGGGGTTCAGCCTTCAATACAGAGCCGGAAGAATGGCATAGCAGAGGGGGGTTCGGGCAGAAGCTTCCTATTAAGTTCATACCAGCTTGGAATACTCTTGTAATGGAATGGGAGTACGATGCTTCTCTTCCTAGGAACTTCCACATGTTGGTGCCTGCACGGGTGTTTTTTTCTCCGAACGATCTTTGGTGGGATGGTCGAGACGGCTACCGTCTCCTTAGTGGTAGAACCGTCTTTCGTGACCCATCCATCACAGAGGTTGGCCCAGCCTCGCTTTTGGCTGATGCGGACGATCTTCCGGAACGGTTGGAGAGATTAGGTTTGAGGCTGATCTGGATGCTGCTTGGCGAAAAATGGATTCTCGGTGGATCGCATGACAGACAGACGCCGAGGCGAACGTTTAGCCAGATTGCCTACCTAGAGGAAGATGGTTCAGTACATGTCGGAGAACGAGTTTTCTATGATGATTACGATAAGGACACGGGCCCCAATCCAATCGAAGGGTAAACCGGGGAAGTAGGGAACAAGCTGATTGTTGATGTCGATTGAAAATGACAACTGGTACTACAGCCCCGAGCACGGGGAGCTCTGCCGGGTCATCGAGACCCAGACGCTCTGGGGTGAGACCGTCTGCCGTGTCTGGCTTCCGGGCAAGGATACCGTCGTGCTGGTGCCCGGCGCGAGCCTCCGGCCCGTGCAGGAGGCAAGCGTCGGCACCGTGGACGGGATCGCTTATCTCGCCGCCGCGGCGCGGGTCGCCGATGCGCTGACCCAGGACGTTCTGCTGGCGCCCATCGAATCGTCCGTCATCCCGTTGCCGCATCAGATTCGGGCGCTCTCCAGGGCCATTTCCAATGACCGCGTGCGCTATCTCCTGGCAGACGAGGTTGGCCTCGGCAAGACCATCGAGGCAGGTCTCATCATGCGGGAGCTCAAGCTCCGGGGCCTGGTGAGGCGGACGCTGGT
>WFWZ01000419.1 GCA_015490875.1 Planctomycetaceae bacterium | reverse complement strand
GGTCGATCGAACAGCCGAGCCATGTTTTCTCGAGCCATTCCTGTTTCCAGTAGTCGAGAATGGCAACCGAGCGGGTGACGTCGGCCAGTGTCGGAGCGCACATCACACCGCCGGGGATCATGAAGCTGGAGTGCGGCCACTGGCCGCCGAAAATGGCATAGACTTCGACCGGCTTACCTGAAAGGGTCACTCCCTTTTCGTAGCTGGTGCCGACAAAGGGAGCGAATCGCCGAACCACTTCGTCGTATTCGGGAAGCCCGCGATAATTGGGGTGCGTCAGATCGATGGCAAAGAGCGCATAGAACCAGCGGGGAATCGACTGAAGCGTCTCGCAGGCCTGTGCGATGTTGCGCACGAGCGTACCATTGGGCGGAATATGCGTGCGCCATGCCGTATCGAGGGCATATGCGGCCTTGTAGAGGTGACTTCCGCCGCAGATGCCGCAAATGCGAGGTGTCACGATGAGCCCTGCCTGCGGGTCCTTCCCCTTCAAGATGATCTCGAAGCCGCGGAACATGCTGGCCTGTGTCCAAGCATCCGCGACGACCCCGTTTTCAATCTTGATCTTCAAGTCGAGATCCCCTTCGACTCGACCCAAAGGACTGATCAGCTTTTCTTGCACTGCCACGGTTGCCATTTGCGTTGCGCCTCCCGTTTCGACAAGTGAGCTTCGTCGGTGACGATGGCCAGGCAAGTCTTGGCTGGAACGTATCCACCCACAAGCCGCCCGGCTTACACCACGAAGATGTCCTCCTTCGACCATTCCGGTGCCGCGACTCGAGCGGCCGCCGCATGAGCCATGTAGGTAACGTGGTCCGTCCCCTCCGGAATATCCTTGGGGATCACACCACTGATCTTCTGCGTCTTGAAGACCGTCCCCGGCATCAAGTCGTAGAACGGGAACTCCGGTTCGGTGCAGCCCAAACACGGCATTCCGGCTCGCGTCTTCGACGACTGCCGATTCCAGAGAATGCGGTTGCAGGGAGAATGCGTCATCGGCCCGCGACAACCGAACTCATAGAAGAGGCACCCTGTGCGCGTCCCCTGACCGAATGATTCGGTCGACTGCTTGTATTCGAAGAACTGCACGCGAGTGCAACCTGTTTGCGTGAAACTCTTGAAGAACGTCTGCGGCCGCTGGAGATCATCCAAAGCGATGTCTCCGGCGCGGCCCGTCGCAATGGCAACGAGGATCTGGGTCACCCAGTCCGGATGGGCGGGACACCCGGGGATATTGATGACCGGCAGCCCCCATTTCGAACGGAAGTCCGGTCCCAAGTATCCCCCTTTGTCTCGCTTGAGAAACTGCAAGCCGACGTTGTCGACCGGATTGGGAGCCGTAGCGGGAATCCCGCCCCAGCAGGCGCAATCACCGAGGGCGACAACCGCGTTGGCCTGCGCCGCCAGCTCGCGGACCCAATCCTTCATCGGCCGTTCGGCGAACATGTTGAACCGGCCCGTCCCGTCCGGTCCGAGAATCACCGTCCCTTCGAACACAAAGATGTCCAAGGGTCTCTCGCCGCTGGCGCAAGCCTGAAAGATCTCCTGAGCTTGCTCGCCCATTTCGAACCCCAAAGACGGGTGCCACAGCACTTCGATGCCGAAATCAGTCACCAAGTCGCACGCACTCGGTTCCTCGGCATTGAGAAACGACATGGTGTTGCCGCTGCATGCGCCCCCTTGCAGCCAGAGCAGTGTGGCCATGGGAAACTCCCTCCTGTCACCGATGAGGCCGTCGACCGATCCGAGCGGCAATCATCGCCACCTCGGTTCATTTGCCTACAAGATGCCGCAGATGGCCTCGAAACCCAATAGCATGAACTAGTCATTTTTTGGCCGAAGCCGGCCGGTCCGCGGGGCGTTCCATGGCGATTTCAGGCCCGCCGGGCTGGCGTCCTTGGGGCAGCACGATGAGGCCTCGCTGCACACCCACGCGAATGAGATCGACTCGATTATGGACATTCAGCTTGCGCATCAAGTTGGCTCGATGACGTGTCGCCGTATGAGGACTGATATGCAAGGCCGCCGCCAGATCAGCGGTCGTGAATCCCTCGGCGATGAGTTGCAGCACTTGCCGTTCACGACTGGTCAGGTTGCTATCCTCCATCGTGAACTGAAGAACGGTCCCCATGTCCACGGCGCTCGAGACATACTGCTCGCCCGCCAATACCGCCTCCATCGCCTCGAACAATTCTTCGTCCATCGCGTGTTTCAGGAGATAGCCATTGGCGCCGAGCCGCAGAGCGCGAGCGACGAACTGGGGGTCGTCATACATCGACAAGACGAGAATCTTCACGCGAGATCCCCGCTTGCGAAGTCGCGCGATAACCTCAAGGCCACTCAGACGCGGCATGGCCAAATCCAAAATCACAAGGTCGACCTCGTCGGAAGACGTAGCGACCAGCTGCAGCAGCTCCTCCCCATCGGTCGCCTGACCGGTCACTTCGTATCGGCAACTCTGAGCCAGGAGCGCCGCCATTCCTTGGCGGACGATATTGTGATCGTCGGCCAGTACGACACGCCGTCTAACCATCGCGGGGGACCCTCACCGTCAGTACTGTTCCGCGTCCCGGCTCGGATGCGATCGACCATTGCCCGTTGAGCATCTTGACGCGTTCTTTCATCCCCGACAGCCCCAGTCCAGGCGACGGCTGGTCGAGTACAAACCCACGCCCTTCGTCCCGGACGACCATCACCAGTTCGCCATTTCGACCACTGTGCAGCGTCAGGTAAGCCCGGTCGGTTTGCGCGTGCTTCGAGACGTTCGTCAACGCTTCTTGCGCAATCCGGTATAGCGAAGTCGCTGCGAGATTGCCGAGTTCCACATCGTCGGCGATTTCGACGGCTACTCGCAGCCCCAGCCGTTGTTGGAACTCGAGGGCCAACTGCCGGAGGGCCGCGGTAAAGCCGAGTTCGTCCAAGACGGGAGGACGCAATCGTGTTGCCAATTCCTTGATGCGCGTGGCGGACTCATTGAGCTGACCACGTAGCGCCTCGAGATGAGCGTGCGCCTCGCGTGCCTCTTCCGGGAGCAATCCCGAGAGGACTTGGATCCCCAGCTTCAAGCCGATCAGCGCTTGTCCGGCCTCATCATGCAACTCACGCGAAATGTGCCGCCGCTCCTCCTCTAGTCGGTGCACGTGTTCGGCCGAAAGGCGTTTGATCTCGCGATTGCGCGCCTCGAGCGACTCCACCAAGCGTGCGTTTTCGATAGCAACGGCCGCCGTATTGCCCAGCGACTCGAGAAATGCAGCCTCCTGCCAGGTAAACTCGGGCTCCCCAGGAGGCCGATGGAGCTGGAAGAAACCGAGCACTTCTCCACGCATACTCTTGATCGGCACGCAGACGCAGCGATGCACTTCCTCCCGAGCCGCCAAGTCGGGATCGGACAGCGGATCATGCCGGTAGATCGACGCGAAATAGGGGAACTCACTTTCCAATACGAATCCCGGCATCCCTTCTTCTCGCTCCCATCGTCGCGGCCACTCGCGCCATTGACCATCTTCCCACCGCCCTTCGGACTCCATCCACCTTTCCCCTTGCGGGCCTTCCACCACCAGCCCGACACATCCACTTCCCGCCTTCAAGAAACGCGCAGCGTTCTCCAGGAGCTGCCGAACCATTTGAGGTGGTTCGAGCCGCTGGTTGACGGCGGCATTGAACGAAAGGAGCATTTCGAGCGAGCGCGACCACTCGTGCAAGTGGCCGAACAACCGAGCGCGATCCACGGAAGCCGAAGCAATCCTCGCCAATCCGACTGCTGCCGCCACATCTGTGTCACTCACGGGGCGCTCGGTTTTCTTGTTGACAAAAACGACCGTTGCGATCACCTTGCGATGCAATCCCTTGACGGGAACGACGAGAATATCCTGCCAATCTTGTCCTTCGTTCGAGTCGCCTACGGCGAGTCGAGGCGAGTGTTCCTGGAGCACCTGCTCAACCAGAGCGCGCACCACGGGCGATTCGTCTAGGGCACAGGACGTTCCGCCTCGGCACGCCGCCGTGATATCGGGTCGTCCGTTGGCGTAAAACGCGACACTCGCGTAATCGACGTTGAGAAGTTGGCAGGCGTGGCGAGCCATGCAGGACGCAAGCCGCTGGGCGTCTCGCTCCTCGGCAAATTCCTGAGCGGCCAGCGAGAGCTGCTGCAATTGGCGGCGGAGATGACGAAAGGGGCGCGAAGTACGAGGATCGGCGTGCGTCAGCAACTCGGCGCCGACTTCTTCAGCGACCGTACGAACTGATCGCGCCGTCCGCATAGGAACTCGATCCATTCCTCCACGCCCTCCCCCGTCTTGGCCGACGTTTCCAAGACAGGCATCCCCGGCCGAACCGAATCGATGTTGGCTCGAGCCGCCACGCGATCGAATTCACACGGTTCCGCCAGGTCGAGTTTCGTCAGGATGGCCGCATCCGCCGTGTTGAAAAGGCCGGGGTATTTCAGCGGCTTGTCTTCCCCCTCGGTCACGGACAACAAGGCGATGCGCAGAGACTCACCCAAGTCCCAACTCGCCGGACACACCAGATTACCAATGTTTTCCACAAAGAGGAAGTCAAGGGCCTCCCAGTCCCACCCGGCCAGGTGGTCGCGCACCATGTCCGCTTCGAGGTGACAGCAGCCGTGCGTCTGGATCTGACGGACCGGTGCGCCTGACTCGGCCAGCCGCCGAGCGTCATTGTCGGTTTCCAGGTCGCCCACAATCGCTGCCACGTCGTATCCTCGCGAACGTAGCCGCCTCAACGTAGTCTGCAACAGTCGCGTTTTTCCGGTCCCAGGACTTGAAACGAGATTTACGACGTACACGCCTGCGGCCACGAAGGCCTCGCGCATCGCCCGAGCCAACTCGTCGTTCTTCTTGAGGATCTGCGTGCGAACTTGCAGGATGCGAGGCTTCATCAAGAGGACTCCGCCGGCAATTGGACGGGGCGGTCGTCCAAAGAGTCAGGAGTGACACCCACCGATTCCTCGCCCCCGTCCACCTCTAAACTGTCCAATTCCAACTCGCGCCCGCGACGAATGTCCGCCGTCGCCTGACCGCAGCGGGCACACCGGAAACGCTGAATCGACTCAAGGCGCGAAACGCGGTCGCACGAGGGGCAATAGACTTCGACGGGAATCTCCTCGATCGTCAGCTCGGCTCCTTCCAATAACGTCCCCTTGGTAACAATATCAAAGCAGAACTCGAGCGCCTCCCGGTGCACACACGAAAGTTCACCCACTCTGATGCCGACTCGCGTAACGCGCCGAGCTCCGGCGTCACGTGCTGCCTCTGTGGCGATCTCGACGAGATGTTGGGCGATCGACAGCTCGTGCATGACACTCCAACCGTGACAACGACCATCTCTCCGCATGAGAGAAGCTCGCTCGAAATCAAAGTACCCTTCGTGCAAAGGCTCGAGCGATGGCTGCACCAAGCCCGATCACCTTTTGAATCTCAGGGTCCTTGCTCAAGCGCAACAACCCCCACAGCCCTCCGATCGGCTCCACCTCGCCTTCGACGGCTTCATGATAGCTGTCCACAGCGGCCTTTCCGAGTTGCCCCAATGTGCGAACGACGTCGGGATCCAACATCCCCGCTTCGATCATTTCCATGCCCGCGCCCACGACTTTGGGAAGTCCATCCTCGAGGACGCCGTCATCGACGAGTCGCTTTCCTGCCTCAAGGACCTGACGAAGTGCCGACCACGTCTTGCCCAGTGACTCGCCCTCCAATCCCTCACTCCCCTCGCGCAGCTCTCGCACTCCCTCGGCGATCGAATCGGCTACCGTGTCGCCACGCCGGAGAAACTCGTCCAGTCCCTGCACGAGCAAGGCGATCAAAGGAAGAGCATCCAACAGTCGGTTAAGAGTCGCGAGAGTCTCTTCCCGAGTCAGGCGTTCGAGCAGTCCTGACTCGGCAAGGGCGGACAGATCTGCATGGGAAGTCGTATCGACGAGCTCCCGGCCCGTCGCCATCAGACGCGGCACATCCTCGAGCCACTCGCCGCCGCAGGCATTCGCCGAACGCACCTCGGCAACACTCTCGGCCACGTTTTCTGCAACGACGTCCCCACGTCGCAGGAACTCATCGAGTGCCTCGAGGGAAAACGCCATGGTGTCGAGCTGGTCGAGCACTCGAGTGAGCGACTCCACGGTCCTGGGATCCTTTAGACGCTCCTGCAGTCGCGGCGGGAGCCCCTCCATCACCTGCGCTGTACCCGCATCCGTCGACATTCCCCAGACCCTCCTGTTGCACGAGAGAGCAAAACGAGCATGAACCGCCCCAAAGACCCTGTGACGGCGGCTTTGTGCCCCTTTCAGGTTGCCCCTATTGCTCGCGCAGGACAATGGCATGAATATGCTATTTTAGCCGCATCGCAAGTTGCCCAGAATAAAGCCGCCTTGCTTTGTTCCCTTACAGAAACGGAAGGATGTTGTGTGACCTCCGACGTTCTCGCTCTCGCCATTACGGCTGTCTCCATCGGGGTCGTACACACCGCGCTGGGGCCCGACCACTATCTTCCTTTTGCAGCGATGGCACGTGCAGGAGGATGGTCCCTCCGCAAGACACTGATCATCACGACCTTGTGCGGGATCGGCCACGTGGCCAGTTCGGTCGTCATCGGCCTGGTCGGTCTGGCCGTCGGAACCGTCCTGGTGCAATTGGAGTGGCTCGAAGCGACGCGAGGTGGCCTGGCCGGCTGGCTGCTGATCGGCTTCGGGTTGGCCTATCTGTCGTGGGGCATCGTCCGAGCGATACGCCATAAGCCGCATACCCACCTGCACGTGCATGCCGACGGCACGATCCACTCGCACCCCCATGTGCACGAGGGGGACCACATGCATGTACACGATGAGCATGAGCTTTCCGAATCAGATGATCGAGCCAACCTGGCCGCCATGACGCCATGGCTTTTGTTCATTGTTTTCGTCTTTGGACCGTGCGAACCCCTCATCCCGCTCTTGATCTATCCGGCCGCCGAAGCCAACACCTTCGCGGTGCTCGTCGTCGTGCTCGCTTTCTCCCTCGCCACACTCGCCACGATGACCGTCGTCGTCGGTCTGATGACCTTGGGCCTAAAGGCAATCTCCCTCAGTCGCCTCCACCGGTATTCCCACGCCTTGGCCGGATTCGCCGTGCTGGCGTGCGGCATCCTTGTGAAACTTGGTCTGTAACACTTGGCAGGAGGTCGCTGGGGATGCCCAAAGAGATCGTCGATTCCACATCCGGCAATCGATACCTCGAGTTGGCAGCCACCGAGAATCAGGCTCGAGGGCTGGCCATGTACGCGCGAGACTTCATCGTAGGCCGGTTCGGCCCCGTGGACGACGCCGTCTGGGAAAGACTCGACCTCTTTCACGTCGACAGCATCGGCTGCGGCGTCGGCGCCCTCTGCCGATCCATGAACGCGCCACTGGTATTGCGGGAAGAAGCACTCGAGTACGCCGTTTCCGATTCGGGCGCTACCTGCCTGGCAGGGCGGACGTGTGTGCGGCCGGAAAAGGCAGTCGTCGCCAATGCATCGGCCGTCCGCGAACTCGATGCCAACGGAACCAACTTCGGTTACAACCCGAGGACAGGCCAAACGGCAGGGGAGTTCGGCCACAACGACTTTTATCCGGTCGCCGTGGCAGGGGCTCAAGTCATCGGTCGCGACGGAGCCACCACGGCGCGTGCCATGTTGTGTCTCGACGAAATCCGCGGGCGCCTCGCCGAAGCCTTCTCGCTCAAAGATCACAAGATCGACCACGTCGTCCACGGCGGGATCGCTTCGGCCGCCGTCTATGGCGCTCTGTTGGGAGCCACGGTCGACCAGATCGAGTCGGCCATCGGACAGTTGGTGGCTCACTACATCCCCTTTCGCGCCATCCGTGCCGGCAAACAACTCTCTGATTCGAAGGGGGCCTCGGCGGCACTCACCGCGGAAATGGCGGTCCAATGTGTCCACCGAGCGATCCGCGGCTTCGTCGGCCCCGCAGATATCTTCCGCAACCCTCAAGCCATCTTCTGCCTTTTCGAACCTCCGCCGCAGCCGGACCGCAGTCCGTTCGATTTGCAGCTCGGGATATCCGGCAACGATTTCGCTGTGATGGGAATGCACTTCAAGCTGGGACTTTACGAACACCAGTCAGCCGGAGCTATCGACGCGTGGATCCGGCTACTGCAAGACCACTCTCAATGGCTGAGTTCACCTGACGCAATCGAACGCGTCGAGATCCTGATCTATGAACCGGCCTTCAGCATCATCGGCGATCCGGCCAAACGCGATCCGCGTACTCGCCAAAGTGCCGACCATTCGATGGTCTACATCATCGCCACGCTTTGGCGAAAAGCACTCGAACACAAGATCGCCGACTGGAACACGTTGATGCTCATGCCCGAAGACTACGACGACGAAGCTTTATTCCATCCCTTGACGCGACAGCTCATGGAACGCATCGACTTTCGGCATGGCGGCGAGGAGTTTGACCGGCACTATCCCGAGGGGATTCCCACGCAAGTCGATGTGATCACTCGAGAAAATGACCGCGTCAGCAGTGATCTCGTCCTCTTTCCACTCGGTCACGCCGGAAACAGGTCCGACCAACTCCGACCGCTGCTCAGGGAAAAATTCCGCCGCCTCGTCGAGGGAGCCGTTGACAACTGGACGGCTCTGTGGAATCGATTCGACGAGGCGCGACGCAAATCGACCGAAGAAATCCGCCAGTGGTATTCGTTCGGCGCGACCGGGATCAGCGACGCACCATGAACGGATTGCTGAATGTTGCCAAGCCCGTCGGGATGACGTCGCGCGAAGTGGTCGACGCCGTCTCGCGTGCCGCCGGTGTCCGGCGCATCGGTCATACGGGAACGCTCGATCCCCTGGCCGAAGGTATCCTGGTCCTCTGTCTGGGCTCCGCCACGCGCCTCGTCCAGTACGTTCAGCGCATGACCAAGACGTACCGGGCCGAGTTTCTGCTGGGACATCGCAGCGAGACGGATGACACGGAAGGCGAAGTCGAGGCCGTCTCTGGAGTCCACATCCCGACGCTTTCGGAAATTGAAGCAGCGGCGCGACAGTGGACCGGCGCCGTACGCCAACGGCCGCCCGCTTATTCTGCCATCAAAATCGAAGGCCAACGGGCCTATCGGTTGGCTCGAGCCGGTAAAGAAGTCACAATTCCCGAACGCACCGTTCAGATTGACGCGATCCGCATCCTCGAGTACGAGCCGCCCAAGTTGAAACTCGAGGTGGTCTGCCACGCGGGAACCTACATCCGTTCCCTCGGCCGGGACCTCGCCGAGACGGCTGGGACCACCGCCGTCATGGCGAGTCTCGTGCGAACGGCGGTAGGACCATTTCGTTTGCATGACGCCGTACGACTCGAGGACCTCTCCGACACCGAGTCCGTCCGATCGCACCTTCTGCCGATGAAAGCCGCTCTCGCCGAAGTACCTCACGTTCGCGCTAGTGACGAAATAGTGGCACGGCTGGCGAACGGTCAGAGCGTGACCCTCGAGGAACTGCATGGCGGCAGCGAATGCCGATCGGCTGAGGAACTAGCCGTGCTGGACGAAGCGGGAACGCTCCGAGCGATCGTCGTGCGGCGCGGCCGCCGATGGGGTCCCAAACGGGTTTTCCGATGAGGCCCATGCACGCGACAGCCTAGTCCTCTTTCTCCATCAGCCACCATTCGAAAAACCGGTAGATTTGCTCGTTCGATCGGGGAGTCGGCGCATGGGTGCTTCGATTCGTCATACCGACGCGGTATCGATATCCCAAGAGTTGGTTGACGGCAATGGCGTGATTGAGTGCCTTCCAGCGCTCGGGCATATCCGCGGTGCCTCCCGAAACGAGAAAGGGACGCGGTGCCATGAGAGCGTGCAATTCGACCAGATCGTGTCCCTCTTCCACAAGCCACCTATACGCGCCCGTGCGCGCGACTCCCTCACTAGGCAACTTGCGGAACCGATATTTTTCTCCCTGGGGATGGAGGCTTCCGGGCATAGCCCCAAGATACCAGGGGTCCCAATAATTCACGCTTCCCCCCGGATTCTCCTTCCTCCGATCGCGTTCGTCGAAAACGATTCCCGGGTCGGACCAGACGGCACATGCAAAGCCGTCATCCAGACACGAAGCGAAGAGAGCCCACTTGCCGCCGAAGGAATGCCCGACGATGCCGATGCGATCGGGATAGACTTCCGGCCTCGAAGCCAAGAACACACGTGCGTTGGCAGCCGCATAGGCGAGTGCCGACAGAGGTTGCACGGTCAGAGGACGATTAGCCGGTCCGAAGTAGGGCAGATTCCTCCCCGGGATGTTCTTGGGATCTGCGAGATTGACGCCGGTGTTCGGTTTTCCGATGGAGAGAGTGACAAAACCGCGTTTGGCCAGTTGCCAACCGAAATCTCGCATGGGTGTTCCTCGACCGATGCCACTTTGAGCGTCATAATAGACCACGAGCACCGCCGGGAACGGGCCGTCTCCGTCGGGAACCAGAAGAAAAGCGTCGACCGGTTCTTCGCCAAGCCCGATGTGCAGTCGGAGTTGCCTCTGAGTCACCGAACGTCGTCGAGTTACGGCGACCGTTTCCCACTTCGGTTTTTCGATCAGCGGCGGCCAGGGACCGAGCACTTGATGCCAGTAGTCCCGGATCTCCTGTCGCCTGCGCATCCACGCCTGTACCGTGTCGATCCGCCGCCCATAATGATCCACCAACGGTGAACGGTATTCGCCGAAATCTCCGGCATACGCCTTGGGAGGCCGGAAGAACAGGGCGAGATCTTTGGGCGGAGCGTGGTCTTTCTGGATCCATTTCGCGCGGCGGGCCGCGTCGGCGCGAGCTCGAATACGCCGAGCCGAAATGCTTCGAAACGTGAAAGGTGCAGGCGCGTCGCGCGGCAGGGAGTCGAGGACTTTCTGGAGCCGCTTTCTAGCCGCAACTGCCGCCGGTGAAGACGAATGCTGATTCGGCTCGAGCGGCCGGAGCTCGAGCGGGTCTTCGGCCAAGTCAAAGAATTCGCCGGTCGAGTAGAGCTTGAACCGATGATCGCGAACGACGCGAGTCGTATGGTACTGAGTGAACGTCCATGGCCTCTTCCAGCTCGCGTCACCCTCACCGCGGAGAATCGGAGCGAACGAGCGGCCGTCGATCTTGAGGCCCGGGGGCAAGGAAGCGTGAGCCAAATCGGCGAGCGTGGGAAGAATATCGGCCGCGTTGAGCAGCGCGTCGCTTTCGCGACCTTGTCGAATCCATCCGGGACAGTGAACGATCAACGGCACATTGATGCCGCGCTCGGCCAGCGAATAGATGCCTTCGTCCGAAATCCGGCCGTGAAGGCGTCCTCCGAGACTTTGTCCATATCCCTGATCCGTGCCATTGTCGGTGCCGTTGTCCGTGGCGATAAAGACGAGCGTGTTGTCTCGAATCCCGAGCTCATCGATGGCTTGAGTCATACGGCCGACGAGGTGATCGGCGTATCGGATCATTGCCGCGAACTTCTCCCTCGGAGAGGCCTCTTCGTCGGGTGACATCGGCGTCGTCGTGACGGGAATGTGGCTCAGGATGGCCGAATAATACACCAAGAACGGTTCGTCTCGATGGCGTCTCATGAAGTCGATGGCATAGTCGGTGAAGATATCGGGGCCGAAACGACCCGTTGTATCGATCCGTTTTCCGTCTTGGATCACATAGGCGTTCCAGTATCGCTTCTTATGTGCAGGGTGTCCGGGCCTTCCCTCCGGCCAAATGCAGTATTCCTGGAAACCGTGGCGGATAAGCGCATCCTTTTGCGCCGGATCGAACAGGTCGTTGATCTGCCACTTCCCGGAAATGCAAGTCGCATATCCGGCATCGCGCAGGATTCTTGCGAAGGTAACTTCTCGGTTCCAGTCCAGGTAGCCGCCGCCGTAGATGGCGCTGTCATGGTGCGTGTGCCATCCAGTCGTGAAGGGATATCGGCCCGTCAGCAGCATGGTGCGCGTCGTGCTGCAAACGGGAGTAACGTAGAAAGTGCGGAACTTGAGACCGGTGTAGGCCAACTGATCGATGTTCGGTGTCACATCCTCTTGGCTCCCGTAGCACCGAAACCAGTCCTTCCCGATGTTATCGAGGAGGATGAACACGATGTTAGGTCGCCGAGTCGACTCCTGCGGCTTCTCAGCCGCCGCACCACAGTTCACCGACACGAGGAGGCCGGCGACCAGTCCCATAGCCAAAGATCGCAGCATCCGCATACAATAGTGCTCCCACATGAAAGGCTTGCTTTCGCTTTGTCGCCTGAGCCGCCCCAGCCGGCAAGCCAACCGCCACTTGCGCCTGCGAGCCGCCTGTCGGCCCTGCCTCTGCCCGTGCTCCTTTCGGCCGCTCACATGGTAGTATACTGGTTGTCAGCGAAGGCAGTGAACGCGTTGGACCTGCACGCTCGAAACAACAGGCTACGGCATGACGACCCCAGTTCCACCCACGACCGGCACTCGTCTCCGTCGCAGATCTTCTCGCCTGTTTGCGCTGGCGACGTGGGACCGGTATTGCATTTGGGCGGTCCTGATGGCGGCTCAGCTTGTGGGTCTTGCGAGTGGAAATCCGCCGACAGCTCTCGACTTTGCTCGAGACATTCGCCCCATCCTTTCGGACAAGTGTTTTCGTTGCCACGGTCCGGATGAAGCGTCTCGAGAAGCCGACTTGAGGCTGGACGATCGTGAGAGTGCTCTGTCAAATGAGGGTCGCGAACCGGCCATCGTACCGGGGCAGCCGGAAGCCAGCTTGTTGATGGCTCGAGTCACCTCGTCCGATCCGGACGAGCGCATGCCGCCTCCCGACAGCGGCCTCACACTATCGCCCGAAGAGGTCGCCCGACTCGAGCGATGGATCGCCGCCGGTGCGCCATACGAAAAGCACTGGGCATTTCGGCCGATTCGTCGCCCGGAGGTCCCTGTGGTCCGCTCCAGTTGGGCTCGTAATCCGGTGGATCGTTTCATCGAGGCGCGATTGCAGGCAGTGGGACTTGAGGCTTCCCCGCCGGCACCGCGTCGCGTCCTCGCGCGTCGCCTGTGGCTCGATTTGTTGGGCGTGGCTCCCCGGCCGGACGAAATCGAAGCGTTTCTCGCTGACCGGCACCCCGACGCGTATGAAAGGCTGGTCGACCGGCTGCTGGCGAGCCCGTATTTCGGCGAGCGATGGGGGCGGCATTGGCTCGACCAGGCTCGCTACGCCGACACCAATGGATACACCGTCGATTCGCCTCGCTCGATTTGGCCCTATCGCGACTGGGTGATTGCCGCGATCAACGCCGATATGCCCTTCGACCAGTTTACGGTCGAGCAATTGGCCGGCGACCTTCTACCCCATCCCACGCGAGACCAGTTGGTGGCGACCGGTTTCCATCGAAACACGCTGGTCAACCAGGAAGGAGGTGTCGACCGGGAGCAGTTTCGCGTGGAATCGATCGTTGATCGCGTGAACACGACCGGCGCCGTGTGGCTCGGCTTGACCGTCGGCTGCGGCCAGTGCCATTCTCACAAGTTCGACCCATTGACGCAGAAGGAGTATTACCAACTCTTCGCATTCTTCAACCATTCCGAGGATGCCAACAGTGTGGCACCCACGTTGGCGTTGCCGACGCCCGAGCAGCAAAGAGCGCTTGCCGAGTTGGATCGGCGGATTGCGGAAGCCAAGAAGCTGCTCAAATCGGCAACCGAGGCGAACAAGCCGGAGTCGTCGCCTGGAGGCGAGAAGAGTAAGTCCAACTCCCGGGATGTGGAGAAAGTAAAGACAAAGCTGAAGGAGTGGGAAGGAGAGCGCAAACGGCTCGTCGCTCAGATCCCGACAACGATGGTAATGCGGGAGCGGGGCAAGCGGCGTGAAGACTTTGTCATGGTTCGCGGCGATTTCTTGAGACGTGGCGAGCCGGTTCGCCCGGATGTCCCGTCGTTTCTGCCTCCTCTGGAGGCTCAGAACGAGCCTCCCAACCGCCTCGACTTGGCTCGCTGGCTGGTCCGACCCGACCATCCGCTGACGGCTCGCGTCTTCGTCAATCGGGTCTGGATGCACCTGATGGGAGCCGGATTAGTGGAGACCGAAAACGACTTCGGATATCAGGGCTCGCCTCCATCGCATCCTGAGTTGCTGGACTATCTGGCTTCCGAGTTCATCGCTCGCGGCTGGTCG
Source organism: Planctomycetaceae bacterium (assembly GCA_015490875.1). Classification (GTDB taxonomy): domain Bacteria; phylum Planctomycetota; class Planctomycetia; order Pirellulales; family Pirellulaceae; genus S141-3. The sequence continues at coordinate 4,582 of WFWZ01000419.1, read as the reverse complement.
CTCAAGCAGTTGACTCGATTGATCGTCTGTTCGGCGACGTATCGCCAATCTTCTGTTTGGCGAGACGATGTGGCTCGCGTGGACCCTCGCAACCGCTTGTGGGCTCGGCAGTCGCGCCACCGGGTCGAGGCGGAAATCGTGCGGGATTTGGCACTCTCGGCGAGTGGCTTGTTGAGTCGACAAGTAGGCGGACCGAGTGTCTACCCGCCACAGCCAAAAGGCGTCTATGCCTTTACTCAGCGGAAGGCACAGTGGCCGACGAGTCAGGGCGAGGCTCGTTATCGCCGTGGTATCTACGTCTTCTTCATGCGGAGTGCTCCTTATCCGCAACTGACCACCTTCGATGTGCCTCGCATGAATGCGGCATGCACTCGACGAACGATTTCGAACACGCCGCTGCAAGCACTGACGCTTTCGAACAACGCAGTTTTTCTCGAAGCAGCTCGAGCCCTCGGCAGCCAACTCGCGGCGATCGACGGTACCGATGCGGAGCGACTCGAGCAGGCATGGTTGCGATGTCTGGGGCGAAGCCCGACGGAGCGGGAACAGAAGATTCTGCTCGAGTATTACCGAAGGCAAATGGAACTCTTGCAAACAGCTCCCGAGGAACGCGCAGCCATTGCCGAGGGCAAGACGGCGTCTGCGCAGCAAGCTGCATGGATCCTCGTGGCTCGTGTCCTGCTCAACCTCGATGAATTCATTACTCGAGAGTGAGGAAACACCGATGGCCCGTCGAAAACGTGCAATCGAGTCGCCGGCCGATCCGAGGAAATGGGTGGCCAATCGGCGCGAAGTCCTGCGATCGGCGGGAGTCGGAATCGGCGGGATGGCACTGGCCTCGCTGCTCGCTCGCGACGGTTGGGCTCGCCTTGCCAACGTGCCTCATCACCGTCCGAAAGCCAAGAGCGTGATCTTTCTGTTCATGGCGGGTGGTCCGAGTCAACTGGACCTTTTCGAGGACAAGCCGGCGTTGCGCAAGCACCATGGGCAGCTCCCACCGCGCAGCTATCTCGACGGCAAGCGGTTCGCTTTCTTGAAGGGAACGGAGACTTTGCTGGGAAGCGCCCAGAAGTTTCGGCGATATGGCGAGTGCGGCCAGAGTCTGTGCCATTTGCTGCCGCACCACCGCAAGATCGTGGACGAAGTCACGTGGCTGCATGCGATGAAGACGGATGTCTTCAACCACGGTCCTGCCAAGATCTTTGTGAATACGGGCTCGGCGCAGCCGGGTCGTCCCAGCATGGGAGCGTGGTTGACGTACGGTTTGGGAAGCGAAGCCGACGATCTTCCCGGTTTCGTCGTCCTGCAGTCGGGGCCGCGTGGGCCGCGAGGCGGTTCCGCTCTTTGGTCGAGCGGCTTTCTGCCGACCACGTACCAGGGTGTTCCCTTTCGGTATGGCCCCGAACCGATTCTCGACTTGAAGTCGCCACCCGGCATCGATCGGCAGCGGCAGCGAGACTTTGTGGAAACGGTGGGAGCACTGAATCGCGAGCACCTCGCGGTGGTGAAAGACCCGGAGATTCGAACGCGGATTGCTGCTTATGAGATGGCCTTTCGGATGCAGCGAAGTGCCCCGGAGTTGATGGATCTCAGCGGCGAGACGCAGGAGACGCTTCGGCTGTATGGCGCAACACCGGGAAAGCCGTCGTTTGCGAACAACTGCTTGTTGGCGCGGCGTCTGGTGGAACGGGGGGTGCGGTTTGTGCAGATCTATCATACGAACTGGGACCATCATGGCGGGCCGACGGAGAACCTCGAGAAGCACCTGCCGGCGATCTGCCGCGAAGTCGATCAGCCGTCGGCGGCGCTTGTGATGGATCTGAAGCGACGGGGGCTTTTGGACGAGACGATCGTGATCTGGGGAGGCGAGTTCGGGCGCACGCCGATGGGCGAAGTGCGAAAGACGACGGGGCGGGACCACCATATCGACGCCTATTCCATGTGGGTCGCCGGCGGTGGTTTTCGGCGAGGCGTCATCCATGGGCGGACGGACGAATTGGGGCTTGCGGGGGTCGAAGATGCGAAACATGTCCATGACTTGCAAGCGACGATCTTGCACCTGATGGGCATCGACCACCGGCGGTTGACGTTTCGCTTTCAAGGCCGCGATTATCGGTTGACCGACATCGGGGGCGAGGTCATCGAGGAAATTGTGGCATGAAGAATGGGTGGGTCCCGAGCAGACGGCAAGCGTAGAATCGCGTTTCTACGTACGTCAGGCTTTCCAGCCTGACACGACGAAACAGAACGGACGGGAACCGCAGCGAGTTCTGTGGGCTCGCCCACAGCTATTGCATGCCGCCGCTTCGCGGCTGAACCGTGCGAGCAGTTGTCCCGGCGCACTGCGTGACTCGGACCTGTCACTCCGACCTGGCTCCTCTCATGCGTCCTATACGACCTATACGTCCTATCGGTCCTATGCGTCCTATTGGATATCTTCGTCCCATCGCATCAACGTCCACATAGGCCACGCTTCGCGTCACCGTTGGAGACGAAACCGACGCAGCCCTCGGCCGATTCCTCAGTGAAGACCCGATCGGCTTTGAAGCGGGCGACGCCAACCTCACGCGCTACGTCGGCAACGACCCGGTGGGCAAGGTCGATCCGAACGGGTTAACCACGCTCGAACGTATTCGCGCCTTGCAAGAGAAGGACGCGCGGATCAAGCGCATGGTCAAGGAGAATTTGGCCCAGGGAGTCTCAACTGGGAGTAGCGGAGGGCTCGGTTCGCACCTGCCGAAGTACAGCTATGTTGTGGTGACGGACGTGCTGGGTGACTCAGTTGTCTCTATCGTGTTCCGAGCAAAAATGGAGAATCTCGGCTATGGAAGGAGGTGGGAGGGCAAGTGGGGAACACACTACGACCACTACGCATGGGTGACGACATACAAGCCCGTGTACGAATTCACAAGGAAGATCAGCAAACTGCAGCGGAAAAACGTCGGCGATGTTGTGCGTAGCCTGCGTACACGCCGTGCCGTTCGGCATATGGTGGCGCTGGCGAAGGGGAAAGAGCGGGAGGAGCAACTGCAAGCGCTGGTGGTATCCGCGGAGATTCTTCACGGTCTTACACCATTGGCAACGGGAATTGAGGAGTGGCGAGCTGGAAAGAGAGGTTCCGCGCTGCTGTCATTTGCCGGTGACGCCGCGACGATCCTGTCGCTTGGGTCCTTGGGTGCCGCAAAATACGCGCAGGTCGCGCGCGGAGTGACCAAGGCCGGAAAGTGGAGTGGCAGAATCCGAGTCGCAACGGCGAGCTTGGGATTGGCTGAGGGAGCCGGGCGTGGGGTCCAAGGGGTTGTACTTCTCTACGAGACGAACGGCCAAAAGGGATATGGTTACATCGGAGAAGCGTTCCTTCGGCTAATGGGCGTAGCCGCCGATGTGAAAGCGTCACGCATTGCCCGGCAGGGGACGAGCCACGCGGAGGAGGTTGCAGACGCCGCATCACTGATGCGCAGGACCAACTCGGGCGATGACGTCGTTGACTTGAGCGACGCGAGAGTTAGATTGGAAGTGTCGACTCCGGGATTCAGGCCAAAGGGAACACAGTTCAAGGATGGCCAACTGTTTGAGGCGGTATTTTCAACCAGCCATGGCAAAGTAGGGATCCTCGCAGAAACAGTCGTAGACGGAAAGACGCTTCATCTCAGAGACATTGTCATCGAGCCAGTTACCACCGGGAAGCTTAACATAGGGACGAAAGAAGTTCTTGCAGCAAGGTAGCGACTCATAGAGCAGGCCCGTGCTGCTGGTTTTGAGAAACTGATTATTTCTGGCGAACGAGTGACCGGAGCCAATGTGGGCAAGCAGGTCGAACTTATCATTGACCTTTCGAAAAGGTAAGACGATCTATGACGCCATCCAGTGACAGTGACAGTGACTATGACTACGCTTCGAAGGTTTGGGACGAGACGCACAACTACGACGCTGTTTTGAGATACTTGCGAGATAGGGGCGTTTCTAAGCTGGATTCAATCAAGGCTCTTCATGAGTTTTGTGGAGTATCCCTTGGCGATGCGAAACGAATCGCAGCCCGGAGCGCCGTATGGCAGGACACACTTGCCGAATTGGAGAAACTGCACAACACGGTTATTAAGGGCGCAACAGCGAAGGAGCCCACCGACGGTAGATCGTGTTGAGCGAATTCGTTTGCTTGCGGCGACGTTCCGTGGTCTTTCAGTATGCGTGTGATCCCCACGAAGAGTCGGTCTCAACGTGATATATCAGACGGGAGTACAACGAGATCCAGGCAGAGCCCGTTGGCATGTTCCAACAAGGGCTCGTGTCGCGATGGACGTCTCGACCGGCAACGTCGGCCGGCCGAACACGAACCGGTACGGATCGTACGTCGATCTCTCTTAGCCTGGGCCCTCGAGCGATTTCCGGATTCTGTGGGCTCGCGCCCACAGGCTTCTATGGGCTGACGCCCATAGCTATTGCATGCCGCCGCTTCGCGGCTGGTCGTGCGAGCAGTTGACCTGGCGCAGCGAGTGACTCGGACCTGTCACTCCGACCTGGCTCCTCTCATGCGTCCTATGCGACCTATACGTCCTATCGGTCGTGTTCGCCCAATTGAATC
>WFWZ01000418.1 GCA_015490875.1 Planctomycetaceae bacterium | reverse complement strand
GACCCGAGCACCGCGCGGCCACCGCTTCCAGCGGCTCCAGCCTCCGGCCGCCGACGGCCACCTGGGCGCCCGCTTCGGCCAGGGCCAGCGCCGTAGCGGCCCCGATGCCGGTCCCGCCGCCGGTCACGACGGCCACCTGGTCTTTGAGCGTCATTGCCGTACTCCTTGATCGCCGTATTCCTTGCCGAGCGAGGGACGCCCGTGTAGCTTCCCCGCTCCCGGCCCGGCAATCAAGGGGGCGCGTGGGTTTTGCCCTTTTACCCCGACGGACAGAACCAGCGAAAACATCCAAGCGGATAGTAGCCGTAAAAGTTGGCGTTTCTTGTCTTGTCCCCAAGACACCGACCGCGAAACGGACGCAATCGAAATGTCGAAACCCGTCCCACCCAAACAGCGCACGCTGCTGACAATACCTGGCGTCTGGCGAGTGGCACGCTTCGCTGTGAGTAACCTAACAGGCGAAATACAGACGAAATCTGGTGCGTTTATGAGTAGGCTGGGACTGGAGAAAAACGACGTAATGAATCAACGCTCGGCAAGTTAACGCTCATGACGAGGAAAAATGTGCGGCGTCATTCCAGTCCCGGTGCAGCGCGCAGTCGACTCAACTATGTCTTCAAATTATTCGCGTTTAGAAACGCCTCCACCGTGTTGAACGCATTGAGAAAGAGCGGGCTCCCTGAAAAGGAAAGCGGGCTCACGGGGCCGATCGTCATGAACGAGTACTGCCGGCTCTTAGCGTCGAAGGCCGAGTGCGGATCACGGAAGAGTTGATAAAGATCGAGGGCCGTACCTGACGAGCCTACGAGCTGCCGCAGCGATCGGAACTCCTGTCCCAGACCTAGGCCGAAGCCAAAGAAAAATATGCGAAGTTGCTGTATGATCTCGGTGTGTAGACTCGAGAGTGTCTGGCTGATGAAGAGCCAGCCGAGTCCATACTTACGAGTGGTACGCGCAGCGTCAATTAGCATCGACCGAACTCCTCGGGAAGTATCATCGTCTTTCGGGAGCTCACGGGGAGCTAGTCGGTGAGCCTCGTCAATCACGACAAGTGCGTTGAGGCTCTGCCCTTCCTTGTACATCGCCTCGGCCATGTACGTCACTCCCTCAAGTAACCGTTTTATGACGAGCGACTGGATTTTGTCGTTCCAGAGCAATCCCTCCGCCTGCTCTTTTGACACGTCAATCACCAGCAGTGGACGACGTCGCTTCGACATGTCTAGAAGCCACTTCAATGCATCCTCGACCTTCCGGCGTCCCGCGTTACGATCTTCTTGAAACAGGCGCGCCACCGGAAGCCAGATATTGTGATAAAGCTCTTCGGGATTGGCTTCGTTTATAGCATCCCTGAATCGCTCTGCGGCGGCACCCTCTCTGGCATAGATCTTGTTACGGAGCTTGTCCTGGTTGAGCAGGTTCCAGGCCTTGTCGAACACTTCCCTCCGGTGGAGATCAGCAAGCTTGATCCCGGGTGCTTTCCGCATTGCCTCGACGAATTGATCACACGCAGTCTCAAGCTTGTCTTGCGTCATGATCTGCAGCTCGCGGAAAAAGCGCGACTCGGCTAGAATTTGGCGCAAAAGATCCCACCGATCGAGAACAAGTTTCTTGACCGTAAGAACGAACGTTTCTTTGCCTAAGGATTTTAGGACTCGCTTGAGCGGTAGCGCGAACTGCCCCGAGCTCCCGATCATTTGGATGTCCCGCGCGAATTCTCCTTGCGGATCGATCACAAGAAGTGCCATCTTTGGATAGCGAGCATAAGCTAGCAGGATCATCTTGGCGAGGACCGATTTACCGGAGCCCGTCTTGCCGAAGATGCCCAGGTGGTACGCCTCGCCGGCGCCGTGTGTACCGCTGTCAAAGTGCTTGAACCAGAGGGGAAGTTTCGGCTTCGAACCGTAGACATGCCCAAGATAGAAGATCTGATCGCGGTACGGGCGGAGCAACTCGTCCAAGACAGGGTCGGTTACCAGATGAATTGGGGTGCCTGTAGGCGGTACGGTGCCCAGAAGGCTCGGCTCGTAACTCGCCGTTCCCCCCTTGCGGAAGACCGCACTGATTACCATCTTCGCAAGGTGCGTGTCCTGGCGCTCGCTCACAGCGTCCACGCGCCCACGCTGGCGAATAAGGCTTCTCATTGTGGGGTCTTCGTGCCAGATATTGCGTAACTGCACTTCGGTGATCTGGCCGAGCGCGTAGTGCGTGTTGCTATCCTGCGAGAAACGGAAGAGCGCTAGCTCTCCGACGAGCTTCCGCGTGACAGCAGATCCGAGAATGTCTAAAGCAAGCTGAGTCGTTGAGGATGGGGATCCCACGACGCCGACCCGCTCCGTCTGGCCGACGATAGCATCCAAATCCCTTGGGTTTTCTGTCATTGCCTACGCTCCTGCCTCACTACGGTAACCGTGCATCGCAAAAAACACCTCGCCAATATCGCCCTCGTACTGCTCTGCTATGCGCTGCGTTGTTACTTGCCGGAAGGCAGGAATTGCGCGAGATAGTGCCTTCGCTGTTCGATCGGCCAAATAAACCGGGTAAGGCTCAAGCATGGAAGGGGTAGCACTTTGGTGTTTGAGTCCTTGCACGACTGCAGCCAGCCGATGAGTGTTAGATGCCACACTTTCAGACACTTCGATCCGGAGCGCCGGTAACCACTCATGGGGCTTGTAATAGAAAACGCGGACATCGCCGAGAGCTGCGATAATCTCCTCAACGATCTCCTCAACATCTTCCTTGATCGCGGGATCTAGTCTTCCCGTGTTCAGGTGCCACTGCTGCTCCGGCTGCTCTAGTGGAAGAGGGGTGGTCAATTCTCCAGGCTTGAGCAGTAGCGTGAGTATGCCGCGGTCATCATGATCGTTAGGCCAACGCATTCTCCTCCCTATTTCCCTGCGGGTTGAGTACTTCGGGAGCGCTATGTAGTACTTGTCCGACCGTTCCGAACGTAAAATGGTGCGGTAGGCATCGAGATAGCGCGGCGACTGCTGCAGAAACTCGTTCGCGCAGTGCAGTTTCCTCACATCCGGTGCCTTGTTGAGTGCCTGATTGAAATAGATGATGGGTAACGTAAGGGTCCCGTCAATCATTACCAAGTCGTGTGGTGCACCTTTAGCAAGGCACAATTCTTCTCCGACCATGACGGCGCGGAGGACCGTCGCAGTATCCTCGAGATGTGGCTCCGCAGCGACAAAAGTCTTGTGGTGTGGGAATTCCCAGTGCCGCTTCTCCGATGGCGGAGTAAGACCTTCCACCGCTACGGCACCGGCCACGGCTAGGTCCGTCGTAAGGAGCCGCTCAATGGCGTACGATCCGTCCACACCGCATGTCGTTGGAAGAGGCGGGTACCCCAGGGCGGACTCCGAGCATATGAGTTCCTTCTCCGCAAGCTGCTCCCGGAGCGCCCTCCGATCTTGCCGGATATTCCGAAACGATGTCAAAAGACCGTTGGCGAGAGCTGCCGTTTCGCCGAGCACCTCCTCCACCAACGCCGCCGGAAGGTCGACGAAAGGCGGGCGTTCCGTAGACATCTCTGTCCTCGTCACTCGCGATTCCAGAGGCGATAACTCTCGGGGTCAAAGTCGTGATAGCGTTGATCTCGACGAACTCTGGGAAGCATCCAACGCTCCCGGAAGTATTCGCACATCTGCGTTTCTGTTTGCTGATGCCACAGCAAGCGCGAGTGCTCGCCGCGAAGGAACTGTCGGGTATTCCGAGCGAGCGGAATAACGAACACTTCTCGTTCGATTCCGTGGTATAACCAATCACTCGGTAGCCCAAGGGCTCGAAGACATTTCCGAATCACCTCACGTCGATTCCGAAAGCCAGTTCCCCATTGTCCTTGTTTTGCAGTCGGGTCGCAGTGTTCCTCTGCGAACGCCGATATTGCGCCGTAGAGACCATTGGCAAAATGAAATTCACCTGAACCCCTTGTGAAGCCCACACTCAGGTAAAGTAGCCTGTCGCGAAAACGCAGCCTGTTATAGACCGATGAGCGACCAAGGGCCGATGTCGTAGTAAGCATCGCAAGCCGGCCATCGTGTGTCTCACGCCTGATAACCGAGCTCTTGCCACCATATTTCCTCTTAAAGGCGTACCGAATGGTATCGCTCGCAGCAAGCATCGCGACGAGCTTACCGCACAAGAGGAACGAGTAGGGGGGAACAGCCCCTAAGACGAATGCATCCATGACGTTTCTGAGCCGCTCTTTACGATTCAACATTGTCCAGCCGACCCACTCGTCCCTCGGGCGGAGGCTATAGACAGGAT
>WFWZ01000417.1 GCA_015490875.1 Planctomycetaceae bacterium | reverse complement strand
GGTCGATCGCACGAGGTGGGCATGCTCAACGACATGGGAATGGTCAAAGGGATTCTCCAGACACGCCCCTCGCTCGGATCGTGGAAGAGTTTCCTTCAAGAAAACCCCTTGGACATTCGAAGGCCCTACATCGCGTTGGGCGTCCCGAAACAGTTGGCGGGCACGACCCTACTGGGACGACCGAGCCGCCCGCCACACTACCGCTACCAAAACGCACAGCCGGAGCCGACCAATACCGAAGGACACGGCCAGCTTCTCGAGGCGATTCAAAAGAGTCGGTCATGATTGAGATCGAGCTCAAACTCATGGGGACACTCAAGTCCCGCTTTCGCGAAGGGCGGCTCGAACTACCCGACGAGGCCACGATCGCCGATGCGCTGGAGCAACTAGAGGTGCCGCCCAAGGCGGTCCAAACCTGCACGGTCAATGGGAAGTTCGTCCACGACCGCAGCCACCGACTCACCGACGGAGACGAACTGACGCTCCTGCCGCCGGTAGGCGGAGGTTGAGTCCGACACTGCTCGTCTCTCCTCCGGCTCCTCTGCTAAACTGGGCGGGAACTCGCAACCTCCACTCGATGTGGTACTCGAGGAGCCCCGCCTGATGCGATCCCTATTTCATGCCAGCGCCCTCATCTTGCTGATGTCTGTCGTGTCTGCGAGCGACGGTCTGGCCATCGAACCGGCTGATCTCGTGCTGCGAGGCGGGACGGTGCGCACCATGAACCGGGAACAGCCCGAGGCCGAAGCGGTCGCGGTCCGAGGAGGCCGAATCGTCGGGGTTGGCTCATCAAGCGACGCAAAAGCGTGGATCGGCCCGGACACTCAGGTGCTCGAACTGAAGGGGCGGACCGTGCTTCCCGGATTCATCGAATCGCACGGGCACTTCGTCGCGCTGGGTCGGTCGCTGATGACCGTTGACCTGACCGGGGCTGCCACCTACGAAGAAGTCGTCCAGCGTGTGGCTCGAGCCGCCCGGCACACTCCCAAAGGTCAATGGATCGTCGGGCGAGGCTGGCATCAGGAGAAGTGGACGCACCGTCCCACACCGCACGTGGAAGGCTACCCCACGCACCACGCGCTTTCTCGTGTCACTCCCGATCACCCCATCCTGCTGACTCATGCTACCGGCCACATGTCGCTTGCCAATGCTCGGGCGATGCAGTTGGCCGGTGTCGATGCGCGCACGCCCGACCCGGCCGGTGGTCAGATTCTCCGAGATGAAACCGGAGAACCGACCGGCGTGTTTCGGGAGAACGCGATGAGCCTCGTTGCCGCCGCCTACAACCGGGCTCAAGCTCGAATTCCCGCAGCTCAGCGCAAAGCGAGAACTCTGCAAGCCATTCGCCTGGCGTCAGCCCGTTGTCTGGAATACGGCATCACGACTTTCCATGATGCGGGAACCGATTTTGAGACGGTCGATCTCTATCGCGAGTTGGCGGAGGCCGGAAAACTATCCGTGCGGCTGTACGTCATGCTCAATGTTTCCAACGCTCAACTGGCTCGACGCATGGCCGAATACCGATGCGTCGGCGTTGGTGACGGGTTCCTGACAGTACGAGCTGTGAAGCGCCTGGCCGATGGGGCACTCGGTTCGCACGGCGCTTGGATGTTGGAGCCGTATGACGATCTTCCCTCGAGCACCGGCCAGCAGACACTCTCGCGCCGGTCGCTCGAAGAGACCGCACGGCTCTGTTTGCAGCACGACTACCAACTCTGTGTCCACGCGATTGGCGACCGCGCGAACCGAGAAGTACTCGACGTCTTCGAAGAGGCTTTTCGCGGCGTTCCCGACGGCCGGGCACTCCGTTGGCGGATCGAGCACGCCCAGCATCTGGCACTTACCGACATTCCCCGTTTCGCGCGATTGGGCGTTATCGCATCGATGCAGGCGTGCCATGCCACCTCGGATGGACCCTTCGTTGTGACGCGTTTGGGCGCTCGCCGAGCTCAAGAAGGCGCGTATGCCTGGCGGCGGCTGCTCGATGCGGGCGTTCGCATCGCCAACGGAACCGACGTACCGGTCGAACCAATCGATCCGTTCGCCTGCCTCTATGCCAGTGTGACGCGTCGACTTGCCGATGGCGTCGCCTTTTTCACCGAGCAGTGTATGACTCGGCAAGAGGCCTTGGAGTCCTACACCGTGAACGGAGCTTTTGCAGCGTTCGAAGAACAAGAAAAGGGAACGGTCGCCGAAGGCCGGCGGGCGGACCTCATTATTC
>WFWZ01000416.1 GCA_015490875.1 Planctomycetaceae bacterium | reverse complement strand
GCATGAACATCGAAAGTCCTGATCCGATCGCCGAGACCGAGACAACGAACTGGCGGCCGGCTCCTCCGTCCCACGCCGAACGTGGCGATGCCATTCCCGATGTCGTCGGTCCTGCACCACCGGTTCGCCGCCGCGTCCTCCTTCCCGTCCTCCTGTTTCTCGCCACGGCTTTTTCCTGCTTTTGGGTCGGAGCCACGCACTGGTCGCCCCAGGAACCGTGGGAGGACGTGCTGATGGACGGCAACCTCCTGCCCGTCCGCCAGGCCATGGCGGTCCACTGGCGTCAAGGAGTCACCTATACCCTCTGCCTGCTTGCCATCCTCCTGACCCATGAGATGGGCCATTTCATCGCAACGCTCGTCCATCGCATCCCCGCCAGCTTTCCCTTTTTCATCCCTCTCCCGTTTCTCTCGCCTATCGGGACGATGGGGGCCGTCATCGGCATGGACTCGCTGCGAGCCGACCGACGGCAACTCTTCGACATCGGGATCGCCGGCCCGCTCGCCGGACTCCTCGTCGCCCTCCCTGTCCTCTACATCGGCGTCAGTCGACTCGATCTCACGACACCGCCGGCCGGCCCCTACGCACTCGATCTTCCCTTGGGCATCCGGTACTTGGCTGACTACCTCCAGCCTCCCGGCTACGCCCGGGGAAGCCTTGTCGCCACGAGTCAACTCAACCCCTATTTCATGGCCGGCTGGGTCGGCCTCCTCATCACAGGACTCAACATGATCCCCGTCAGCCAACTCGACGGAGGCCACATCGCCTATACGCTCTTCGGACGCCGAGCCCACTGGCTTTCCCGATTCGTCGTCTTCGGCGCCATCGCCTACATGGTCGCCACGCGGCAATTCACCTGGATCCTCATGGTGGCCATCATCTTCCTCATCGGCATCCGCCACCCGCCGACGAGAAACGACCAGATCCCCTTGGGACGCACTCGCACCGTCCTCGGGTACGTGTCCCTCGTCATCCCTCTCTTCTGCTTCGCCCCGCGGTTGATCGTCTTCCGGTTTTGAATACCTCCGATCCGACTGACAGTGATCCGGCTACAGACTGCTTAGTTTGGCAAAGTTGAACGAAAACTGAGCCGGGATGACACCGTACAAGCCCCGAGTGAACAAGAGGTCGATGTAATCATCCATCAAGAGCAGGCCGCTCTTGGGAATCATCAAGATATCGTTGTCACGAAGCCACACCTCGTCGGCCGGGCACGGCTCGCGCCCCAACAATGCCGCATTGAGATTCAACTTCGTCGCCACGAGGCGCCAATCGGCCGTGCGCCGAAAGACAACAATGTGTCGCAAGTTGCCACCGAACTTCCATCCCCCCGCCATGGCAATCGCTTGCATGGCCGTCGTCGGGCCTTCCAACGTGTAACGCCCGGGATTGACGACTTCTCCCAAGACGAAAACGTAGCGAGGCGCGCGAGCGACCAGTCGAGGCATCACCTCGATCCCCTTCACCACCGCCGCGTAACGCTCGTCGATTTCCCGCTTGAGTTCTCCAAGCGTTAGTCCTTGAGCGGGAACCGAGCCGATCGCCGGCAGTTGGATCGTCCCGTCCGGCGTGATGCGCACCTCTTGCGCCTGTCCACCCGAGCCGTATCGGCGGTCGACGGCGTTCCGCAAGTCGTTCAGCTTCGTGTTGACCTGTAGCGGCGTCACCGTGATCGCCGGCACGTTGTAATACTTCTTGTAGGCTTCCTCCAACGTCTGCCGCAATTCCTCCACCGTCCGCCGAGCCGCTCGGACCTGCCCGAGCAGCAATACCGTGATCGTACCGTCCGGTTGGACGATGAGATCTCGATTAAGCGTCGGATCGATCGAAGATTCGATCCGGATCTGGTCTCCGACATTCAGTTCATACGGCGTCGAGCTCTCCAGTCGCGTTAGTCGATAGATGAACTCGAGTTGATCGTCGACGCGCAGCCGGTACTCGGGAACATGGGCCGTCCGCGCTGGTCCCACGTATTCACCTTGAGCAAACGCCTCCCACGGGATGGGACGAGCATCGGCCCAGCGAGCACGGCCTCGACAAGCGCCCTGGTCGCATGCCACGCCCCAACGGACGCCGTGTTCGCAAGTACCCGGCGCCGAGGGCATGACGTCTCGTTGAAGGGCAGGTTGTGGCTGGGGGACGAGAACACGTTCCGGCTCCCCAGCGGCGCCGCCTCTCGATTCGACACGCTCCTGGCGATACCAAAAAGCTCGGCGCTGTCCGCTTCGATCCACGAGCCATGCGTCGGGGCGCTCCGCCGCCCCCCCGGGCCGTCCTTTCGGCGCCTCTTCCGGTGCGATGGGTAGCCGGTGTTCTCTCTTCGAGTCTCCGGAGCTGTGCCACATCGCTGTCAGTCCGATCGCCAGGAATCCTGCGGCTGACAGACGGACAATGTGCCAAAGTCTGGGATGAACGTTCATGGGCGTTTCCTCCGTGGCACTCTCATCGTCATGCTGGTTCGTCGCGTTTCGGTTTTCCGTCATCCGGCGGCTGCTCCTTGGTTGGGTACGTCACCGTCGAGGCCCACGGCGCGGGCCGCTCGGTTTTCCAGGCCGAGCCGTACGGAAGGCCGAATCGTCGACCCACTGAACCAGAGGCCGTGTGGTGGCCGGTGTGGCGTGGGCGTGTGCGGGACTGCGAGCGGCCTCGGCTCGGGCCAACTCGGCCAATCGCTGCTCACCCAACTTTTCATGCACGGCCGCCAGGTTGTTCCAAATCTCCCTGGCTCCTGTTGCCAGCGCCGCCTGCCGCAGGAGTTCGCGGGCCTCCTCCCATCGCCCGATCTTCGCCAACATGACTCCCAGCTCGTTGGCTGCTCGAGCATGACTCGGGTCCGCCTCGAGAGCGACCTGGTAGTAGACCAAAGCACGTGCCGTCTTGAGCGATGCCGTGGCTTCCCCATCGTCGTTCATCAGCGGCTGCATCTTGCCCAGGGCGAAGAGGGGTTCGGCCGCCAGCGGCACCGCGGCCACCGCTCGTGTCAATTCGGCTCGGGCATACGTGAAATAGCGCTGCATGGCGGCTAGGGGGGTCAGCGACGCAGCTTCATCCGGGAGGATCAGTTGCGTCCGGTGGCCGGTCACGATCTGCCGCATATCGGGCTGCTCTAAGATTCCTGCTCGGTCTGCGGCAAAGTCCTCGGCCTCTTGCATTGCTCGCAGGGCTCGAGCCAATGCCTGGCTGTGCCGCGTCGACGACTCGGTCGTGTCGAGCACCTGGGTGATCATCCGGAGGGCCCGAAGAAACTCGGCTCGAGCCGAAAACGAGGCGCCTCGCGATGCGAGTTCGTAGCCGCGGTCGATGGTGGCCCGCACTTGAGGCTCAAGACGTTGCCAGGCCGAAGGCACACGGGGACGAGACGGAGCGGGTGGAGTGGTAGGCCGCGGCGTGTCGGAGGCGGTCGCAGCGGTGGAGTGAGGCGTTTCCTCTGGTCTGTCTTGGCTTCCGGTCGGAGCCGCCACGTCGGGTAGCCGACGCGACATGCCCAACCCTCGTGATACCGGCTGCGACGGACGCACCGGAAGCGGACGCACCGGAAGCGGACGACCGGCCGGGCGAGGCTGCGGACGAGGCAGGGGAGGAAGATGCTGCGGTTGCCGGGGTCGAGGGGCCGGTTTCGGTCGCGGGACCGACGTGCCTGTGCAGACGGCTGAGTCACTGGATGTAGAGCTAGTTGGCGCCGACCGCCGGGCTTTCCGCTGGAGGATGGGTGCCGACGCGGAAGGTGGCAGTGTGGGATCCGGGCTCTCCTGGGCTTTGGGCGACAACGAGGGAAGTCGCCGCGGCGTCGGTCGGTTAGTCGTCACCCTTGATCCGCTCGATGCCGCTTCGCCGACTTCAGCCGCGCTGCGATGGTCGTGGATGTGACCCGGCCGTTGTCTTGTATCACCAGCCTCTGTGGTAACCGTATGGGTCTTCTTGTGGATACGCTGCGGAGGGTTCTCAGGATGCAACTGACTGGGTCGGGGAGCCGGGAGGAGGGTCTGTTCGGCCGATGCCGTGGGTAGCGAGGCAACAGAGATGGGATTTCCGAGTGTCCCTGCGTTAGCTCCCAAGGAGACGACCGCCCAAGCCAGCCAAAGCGACGCGATCACCTGGCCGCCAGTGGCGTTGAGCAGCGATGTTGAGAAAGCCGACGCGAGTGGGCAGGGGGAGCGAGGCGTATCGGCTATCAGTGAAAGGCCGGTCATGGTTCATCCGTGAGGTTGTCCGCGGGCGCCCGTCCATTGGGCGCTGGCGTGGGGCAAGCGCGAAGCGTGTGCGTCAGAAAACATCGGTCGAACCACGCGGCAGGTTGTCCCAAACCGGGGCGGCCTCAGGCGGGAACCGACAACGGCGTGGAGCAGCCGTCAGAGTCTGCGGAACCGGAACGGTGCAATCGGAAGGCGATGCACCAGGCGCAGGATAGTCACAGCGAGAAGAGCCGTCACAGTCGGCAAGGACGGTCGAAGTCGGACATGGCTAATCGGCGTCGGCGGTCGCCTCAGTTGCCGTCGCCTCAACGCCTTCCTCTTCGACAGCTTCCTCGGCCAGCTCGTCGGTAGCTGCAGCCGCGGCGGCAATCGGCACGATCGGCCGCGAAAGGCCGGCGCCCTGCCAGAGCGTTTCGAGGGCCTTCGAAGCCGCAGAGACAATTTCACCTCGCGTCATCCCTGCCAGCGACGCACGGTGCGGAGCCGGCGTGACGGGGCCCTCGTAATCGGCATCCCGGAGGTAGTTGACGACGGCCTGGCAGTCGATGGCCCCCCCTTCACCGGGAAGGAGGCGTTGAGTCTCGTCGATTTCCGCCAAGTCGGCTTCCGCCGGCGCGTCGGCCAGCTCGACAGCAACCAGGTTGGCGACGGGAAACTCACGGAGTTGATCAAAAGTGCCTCCGCCAACCTTCCAGTTCCACGAGTCATACCAAAGGCCGACGTTATCCGCACCGACCATCTTGATCAGAGTCAGCAGGTCATCCACTTGGTAGATGAACTGATAAGCGAACTCTTGGCGGATGGGGCGAGCCGCTCGGAGTCCCAATCCCAGACGGATGTCGTCTTGGGCAAGCTGTTCGGCGATCGCCGCCAGTCGCTGGCGGTGAAGTTCGAAGTTTTCGGGGTAGGCGAGAGTATCGCTACCGGGGAGGACTGAAACGACGGCCTGGTGAGCATCGATTTCTCGAGCCAGCTCGCGGTAGGTCGGAAGGTCTGCGTTGAGAAACTTTTGAAAATCCTCCTCGGTCCCCTTCCAGGTATCGGGTAGCTCGAACGTTCCGATGTGGATCTTCGCACTCTTATGAAAACGGCATACGTGCTGGACGCCGTAGTTGGCTGCTCGGCGAGCCAAATCGACAATATCGACGCTGATTCCCTTGAATCCATTGCTCAGCGCCAATTCGATCAGTTCGCTTTGGCGTCCGGAAATTCCGAGTGTCTGTGTGTTGAGGTTGCGATACATCGGTTGCTCCTTGCACCTGGGGCGGCCGCGAGGCCGAACCGGCCGGCCACTCGCCTGGGAGGCGACAGCCGTGGGAAAATATCGTAGGGTTGGAGGCGCCGAGCGCCGTTGGGGTTCGTCTTGCGCACTTCCCCGCACGAAAGAGCTCGTGAGGGACGGCCGCTCAAGTCGCACAGTATGGCAAATCCGCTGCCGGGAATGAAGGGGGGATTGCAGCCGAGCCCCGAGGCGGCAGGAGAGGCCTGAGGAGGAACCGGCGTGGAGGTTTGGCAGGTACTGATCTTGGCGGTCGTGCAGGGACTGACGGAGTTTCTGCCGGTCAGCTCGAGCGGCCATTTGGTGATCGGTGCGGCCTGCCTGGGCGTCGACCGGGAAGCCCTCGATGTGGCCGAGGTGACGATCGCGTTGCACGTCGGGACCCTGTTGGCGATTCTTGTCTACTATGCGAGGCGGATTGGGCGAGTCTTGACGCGAGACCGCCGCGTGATCGGACTGCTCATTGTGGGAACGCTGCCGGCGGTCGTTGTCGGCGTGCCGATCGAACTTTTCTTTGAGAAGTGGCTCGAAAGCCCGGCGATCGCGGGCATCCTGTTGCTGCTAACCGGGAGCCTCTTGCTTGGATTGAACCGTCTCTCCGTTCGTGCCAAGCGGACCGAAGAGGCGAGCTGGCAAGATGCGGTGTGGATCGGTGTCTTCCAAGCGGCGGCCGTTTTGCCGGGATTGTCGCGGAGCGGTTCGACGATCTTCGCGGGGACCTGGCGGGGATTGGTACCGGGCGAGGCGGCGACGTTTTCGTTTTTGCTGGCGGTCCCGGCCATTGCCGGAGCGGCCGTGTTGAAGGGCGCGTCGATGTGGGCGAAGGGAGCGGCACCGACGACTCCTTGGGGAACGCTGGCGGCGGGAATCGCTGTGTCGTTCGTTGTGGGACTGGTGGCGTTGGCGTGGCTGGTCCGCTGGGTGGCGCTGGGGCGATTGGGATGGTTTGCTTGGTGGTGCTTTGCGGTGGGACTGGCCGTGCTGGCGAGTCTCGCGAGGTGAGGGACGATCCGAGTAGGACCTTGAGACCATGGACTTGAGACCATGGACGCTGCGAGGCGAGGCCGTATAATGGAGTCGGCTCTCTGGAAGGGCTCTCGTCAGGGGGTGCTGTCTTTCGGGGGCGATTTGGATTCGACCGGATGTTGGGAAGTGAGAGTGGCGTGTCGTGGTTGGTCAGCGGGCCACGTAAAAAGCTGACCGAAAACTTTACGTGCCGAGAGTGATCTCGCACTCGCTGCCTAAGAAAAGGTAGCGGCGGCCGCCGGTTCTGGTCGGGGGAATCGGATGGCCGCTCGCCCACCCGACTCGCCGTCTGCCATGTCGAGTACGCAGGCGGTTAAAACTCGTTCTCGGCTGGTTGCGGGCGGACCGTGTCGGTTCGGGCCGTCGGCAACGAGACTTCAAAGAACCGACTACACACGTAGAAGCTCTCACGGACACATCGCGGGACGGGGGTTCGATTCCCCCCGCCTCCATTAAAGCCGATTTGCGATCTGTCGCAAGTCGGCTTTTTTCATGCGCTGTAACAGTTTAGCCATCTGAAGTGGTTTTTGGTGCCGGAAGAGGTGGCAGTTGCTTTGTCGTAATGTAATGTTCAATCGCGTTTATG
>WFWZ01000415.1 GCA_015490875.1 Planctomycetaceae bacterium | reverse complement strand
GTCGGTCCCAGCGCGTCTGCAACAGACGATACTGGTTCTGCAATTGGCGGTAGGCTTGCTGTGCCTGAACTAGTCGCGATTGAGCCTGCTCGAGGTCCGTGGCCGAAACAACTTGAGAAATCTCCTCGAGCCGGTCGACCTCCTTCTGTTTCAGCTCGACGTCCCTCTTGGCAAGTGCAATCAACTCATGCACCCCATCCCGCTCCTCCTCGAGTTCCCGTAACAGGACTTCCGCTTGACGCACCTGTTCCTCCAGACGCTGAACCTCGAAGCGGTAATCACGGTCGTCGATCTGCGCCAGAAGCGTTCCCGCTTCGACGTAACACCCTTCCTGGCAACATTCCTCCTTGCTCGCCACTCGGCCGGCGACTTCAGCGGCCACCGTAATCCGCCGAAAGGGAACCACTTGACCGTCCACTTCGATCGAAAAGCCGTCCGCGTGAGCCCGCACGAGCGCGGTCAGTACGCGAGGCACTTGCGAGGATGCCGTCGTCTTTTCAGGCCGGCGACGCAGGTGCCATAAGCCAAGGGCACCGCCTGCTGCCGCAACCAAGATCAGCAATGACATCAACCCTGTTCCCCAGCGGGACCACCTCTGCCGCTTGGGCACTCCCTCGGCGCGATCGCTCTCGGGAACCGCCGAGTCGAATCGCTCGGGAACTGCCGTCGCCGTCGATTGCTCGATCTCTTTCATGCCTGCTGGCTCTCCCATTCCTTCCTTATCCGCTGCGCCTCTCGTTCCACTTCTTCCCAACCTCGACATGCCGCCAAGGAAAACCGCCAGATGTGGTCCGCCAAAGATTCGATTTCGTATCCTCGGCGATATTCCGCGTCGGTAACCAACTGTCGCACAATGTCTCCGGCGATCCGGTACAGCAAACACTGCCCCAGAACACTCAACGCGGTTTGGCGGCAGCAACGTGCCGTTGTCCCGTCCGGCATCAAGTTCTCGATGATCGAAACCAACGACTCGAAGTCGGGCCGAAAATAGTCCTCCACCAGCGCCCGGCACGCGTCTGTGGGACGTAAGACCTCACGCATCAACAGACGCGTCTGCCACGGAACGTCCGGCTCCAACATCCGCCGAACGATCGTCTCAATGAATCCGCGCAGGCGAATTTCAGGTGATACGTCCTCCCCCCAATTCGGAAACGGATACCGCTCGGCCCGGCGCTCACGCGCATACTTCACCGCCGCGATATAAAGCCGCCCCTTGTCTCCGAAGTGGTAGTGGATCGCCGCGATATTGACGCCGGCCCGGCCGCAGATCTCCCGCACCGTGACTCCCTCTAAACCCCGCTCCGCGAAAATCGGACCCGCCGCCTCCAACAACCGCAGCCGCGTCTCCGCTGATCGGTCCATCCCGGCCGGCGCTGCCGAATCGGCCTCCAGTTCGGACACTCTTCTCTTCTCCTGCCGCACCTCGCTCGATGCCATCGCCCAACCTCGCCCACGTACCCCCCAACCAGACTCACCCGCAACCGCCCGCTTCCAACTAGTGATTCAAACAGGCGTTTGAAAGGTCTACTCTAATTGGTCGACCCGCGTAAGACAACCTCCGGCGTAAGGATCGACGGCCCCGAAGGACAGCTTTCTTGTGAGGACTCGGGCGACCTGCCATACTGCCGGCGTCCCGAATGATTCCCTTCCAGGAGGAGCCCATTTCCATGAAGACGGTCGACTACATCAAGATGGGGCTCGAGACGAGCCGCTCCCTCATCACCGGCCTGCTCGACGACATGAAAGACGCCCCGCTGACCGCACCGACTTCGAAGGGCGGCAACCACCCGCTTTGGATCCTCGGGCACCTCACCTTCTCAGAAGCCAACATCATGTACTGCTACGTGCAGGGGAAACCGAATCCGCTCGCGTCCTGGCAAGAGACGTTTGCGGGGGGCTCGGATCCCGTGGCCGATCCGCAGGCCTACCCTTCGTGGGATGAAGTGCGCGCCAAGTGGGATGAGGTCACCGCGCACACCATGGAAGTCTTGGCGACTCTGACGGACGACGACCTCGATCGCCCCAGCCACAACTGCCCGCCCGAACGCCAGGATTTCTTCGGAACGATCGGTCAATGCTTCCTCGTGGCCACCATGCATCGCACGATGCACTACGGGCAGGTCGCCGACGCGCGCCGCATGGCCGGCCGACCACCGTTGTTTGTTTGAAGGTAAACCACCGTGCGCGATTGTGAGACACTAACACCCCTATGCCGCATGGTGGCGACTCTAACGTGGACGAATATATGGTCTGGGAGGGCGAGGCTCCAGCCGAGCCAGAATCTCGTATGCCCGTCACCGGGTGAGGAATGGCATGCGTGCAACCGGCTTTCGCCAACGCACGTCTTGTACGCGGGACGGACCCGCCGTCGTTCGTCCTGATACCGCCCATCTGTGACTTACAAGCCGCGTCTTCGGTGCCGTAGTGGCTCCCTTTGCGGCTCGGCAGGAGCCTCGCCCTCCCAACTCGGGAAATGTCCTTCTTGAATACTATGATGGGCTGCTTTCACGGCCACGCTACCCCGAAAGGCTTCCTCAAAACTCCTTTCCTCCCAAAATCGCGCAAGGTGAAGTACCAGCCTCCAAGCCCTTTCATTTTGTGAGAAGCATCTCGCAGCAAGGGTTTCTCACAAAGACGCGGAGAGCGCAGAGATTGGTATATTAGGGAACGTAACAAGGTGCCGGCTTGGTTCCGATCCGCGGTCGTGTTACTGCCGACCGGAAGTCTTGATTACAGCCTTCAAGAAACCCTATTCATCCTTCTCCGCGTTCTCTGCGCCTCCGCGAGAACACCCCTTCGCGCCTCCGCGAGCAAACTCTCCGCGTTCTCTGCGCCTTTGCGAGAACACCCCTTTGCACCTCCGCGAGAAAACCCTACTGCACCTCACCGGCCGCTCAGCGTGCGCACCTCTTGAGCGCTCAGCACGCGGTCGAACACGGCGATCTCGTCGAGTCGGCCTTCCCAATTGGCGTGGTTGTCCGAGCGACCTCCGAAGAAGAATGTCGCCGAGCGAGCGCCTTCAGCCTTACCCATTCGAGTTTCGATCTCGGGTTCACCGTCCAGATAAACCCGGACATTCTCGCCGTCACGCACGTACGCGACGTGATGCCACGTCCAACGCTCGATCGATCGCTTCCCCGCGGCGGATGCCTTTTTCGTGTCACCTCGAGTCCAAATAAGTCGCCCTTGGTGGCCGCTGGTTCCTCCAATGCCCAGGTGCTCGGCACCTCGAGCCGCTCCGTGGTTCCACCCCCGCGACAAGACCCATCCCGTCACGTCGCGCCCGTCGGTCGGCATCCCGTTCCAGATCCAAAGCGATATCGTGTAGCGATCGCCCAGTTGCGGCAATCGAGCCTCCAAACGACCGCCCGCAAACATGGCCGCTCGATTGACGCGCCCTTTTCCATGGAACGCCTCGCTTCGAGGCCCTTCCAGGAAAAAGACGACTCCCGGCTCGTAGATGGCATCGCGTCCGCGACTGGTCGCATCGACTGCGCGCGGACCGGCCATCTCTTCCAGACGCCACCACGCGATCGGCTTGCTCTTGGCGATCACTTCGGCAGCCGGACCTCGCCCAGGCTGGAGCAACCGTCTGGGCCGTCCGCAGACTTGCTCGAGCAACTCGATCGCGGCCTCGGCGATCCGAGGCTCGGCTGTCACTTCCAGACCGGCCGAACGAGCCGCCCAGGTGTTGTAACCTCCCAGCAAGTGTTGCTCGGGCGGAGGAATATACCCGTCGCCTCCGTTCGCCAATTCGATCACCATGGTTTGCGCCAGCGGGCTGTGCGATTTGATCTTCAGCCCCGTCAGTGCATACGTTTCGGTCGACGTCGTGGCGATCGCCATCTCCCCGATGCGCAGCGCCTGGAGGACGACTTCGGTCTCCTTCCACTGATCGAGAATCACCTGCTCGCGAGCGTACACTTCCTGTCTCGTCTTCGGAGGGCGGTCGCCCATCGCTTCGACGATGCGCTGAGCCCATTCCAAACGCTGCCGGTCCGGAACCCGGTAGCGCATCTTCAGCTCCTTCTGGGCCATGCACAAGTCGGCATCCTGCTGATAGTCAATCTCCCGATACGCCCGATAGGCTCGATCCACGAGTGCTTCGGTGTACTCCTCCAATTTCGGATAGGGATCCCAATCGGGTGCCCGCTTCGTGTAGTCGCGTCGCCAAATGTCGCCACTGCACCCGTGTGACAAAATGGCGACAAAATCAGTCCCCGGAGCCACACGCTGTTTCAAGCGATCGCAGAAACGTCCGAAGTAGTCGGCGCTGATATCCCGATCGCCGAAGTAGTGCATCGAGAAGTTGGCGAGCACGGCGATCGGTTTGCCATCGAGCGATTGGACGGCGATCATACTGAGCTCGGGATCTTCGGGTCCCGAGGGACCGGTCACGTCGTCCCAGTTCCGAGCCGAGTGCATGTTGGCTCGCACGGTCGGATTGCCGAACGGATCGACTGCGATTCGGTCGGGCCGGCGAATCCAGCGGCGCAGCGCCGTAAACTCGGCGGCGTCGATCGATCCGAATCCCACTTTCGCCGGTTGCAACTTCTTGACGACACCTTCGATCGCGGAGACAACACGCTCCTTGAAGAAGGGAACATACGTCGGATCCGCGTCCGTTCCCAGACAGGCGAAACAAGAGGGAGCCGTATGCGTGTGCGTGGCCGAAATCAGCATCCGCTCAGGTGGGATGCCGGTTCGCTTCGAGGCCTCGGTCTTGATCGCATCAAGCAGATCTCGAGGCAGAATACAACTGTCCGCCACGACGATCACAACCGTGGTTTCACCATCGGCTAACGCCAGGGCTCGTGCATGCACTCGGGTGTGGATCTTGTCGACAGTCCGACTGAACATTCCACCGTTAACGAATACGGGAAGTTGCCGCGGTGTAATGTCAACGACAAGGGCTCCCGCCCGCAGTTCGGCTCGAGCCGCGTTACCGCTAAGGGCCACCAGCAGACCAACTGCCAGAAGTCCGCCCAGTATCGTCCAGCCACGCCTCTTCGTTGCTCCACTTCCCATCGCACGACGCATTACAGTTCTCCTCGATTCCACGGTTTCTTCAACGGGTAATTGGCAACAGCACCTGGATATCCCCGGCGGACGGGGGACTGGACAGCCGCCTCCCGCTGGCTCAATGGCGACAGGGGAGTCCACGCCGCTCCGAAAAACCAGTATAATGGACCTCAAGGTCCCCTGCGGCACCCGGTCCCCCCGTGCCGCTCCTTCCCCTGCCCTACCCTCCTGGGACGCCATGACTGTGATTCGCTTCGCCAACCCGCGTTTCTCTCTCCTGCTCGCACGTGCTGCCACGGCGCTCGCGCTGCCCTTTTGCTTAGCCGCCCCGGCCCACGCGGCTCCTCCCTCCGTGTCGTTCCGGCGCGAGATCCTGCCGCTTCTCTCGGAACGCTGCTTCGCCTGCCATGGCCCGGACGACGAGACCCGAGAAGCCGACTTGCGTCTCGATCGCCGGGAAGACGCCACGGCTCAGCGTGACGAGGGAGCGGCCATCGTGCCGGGCAAGCCGGACGAGAGTGCGTTGCTACGGCGCCTCACGACGACCGATCCCGACCTCCTCATGCCCCCACCCGACTCGGGCAAGAAGAAACTCTCTCCCAAAGAAGTGACGCTCATTCGTCAGTGGATTGCGGAAGGAGCTCCTTGGTCGCGTCACTGGGCCTACGAACCGCCTCGACGCCCACCGATCCCCAAAACGGACGTCCCTCAGCGCATCCAAACGCCGATCGACGCCTTCGTCGAATCGCACTGGGAAGAACACGGTCTCGAGCCGGCTCCCCGCGCCGATCGCGCGACGCTCATCCGGCGGCTCTATCTCGACCTGATCGGGCTCCCTCCGAGTGTCGAGGAAGTCGACGCCTTCTTGGCCGATGAGCGACCCGACGCCTACCAGCGCCTGGTCGAACGGCTCCTCGAGTCACCTCATTATGGAGAGCGTTGGGGCCGCATCTGGCTCGATGCGGCTCGCTATGCAGACTCCGACGGCTTCGAAAAAGACAAGCCCCGACAAGTTTGGTTCTACCGGGACTGGGTCATCCGCGCCCTGAACGAAGACATGCCGTACGACCGGTTCATCATCGAACAGATCGCCGGAGATCTCTTGCCGAATGCCACGCAAGACCAGATCGTCGCCACCGGTTTCCTGCGAAACTCGATGCTCAATGAAGAAGGTGGGATCGATCCCGAAGAGTTCCGGATGCAGGCGATGTTCGACCGGATGGACGCCATCGGCAAGGCCATCCTCGGGATCACGCTGCAATGTGGCCAGTGCCATCACCACAAATACGAACCGCTTTCGCAGCGGGACTATTACCGCATCTTTGCATTCTTGAACAACTGCCACGAGGCCCAGCCCGTGGTCTACACGCGCGAACAAGAGGTCCGGCGGCGACAGCTCTTGGCGGAAATCGCGGGAATCGAACAGGCGCTGCGCGATGAACATCCGGATTGGCGCAAACGCCTGGCCGAGTGGGAAGCGGCGCAGAAGCCGCCGACGGTTCCGTGGACCGTCTTGGAAATCACCAATGCCGGCGACAATAATCAGCGATACTACCGTCAGGAGGACGGTTCTTTGCTGGCGCAAGGCTATGCCCCGACGCGATTCGATGCCGCGTTCACAGCAACTACGCAACACCCGGTCATTCGCAGTTTTCGATTGGAACTAATGACCGACCCCAACTTGCCGGCGGGCGGGCCGGGCCGAGCTGTCGACGGGCAGATCGCCTTGAGCGAGTTCAAGGTGGTCGCTACCAGCCTCGCTAATCCTACACAAAAGAAGACAGCTCATTTCGTGCGCGCTACAGCCGACTATTCCAATCCACCCAAACAACTTCAAGCACCGTATACGGACGCCAAAGGCAAGAGTTCCGGCGTGATCGGGCCGGTCGAGTTGGCCATCGATGGCAAGAATGATACCGGCTGGGGTATCGACGCAGGTCCGGGGCGCCGCAACCAGAACCGGCATGCCGTATTCGTCACTGACGAAAACGTGGCATTCCCCGGAGGAACGCGGCTCACGATCATCTTGTCCCAACGCCAAGGAGGCTGGAACAGCGATGATAACCAGAATCTGAACCTGGGGCGGTTTCGCATTTCGGTGGCTCCGGTCGAAGCCGCGGCCGATCCGATCCCGTCGAGCGTCCGCGCGATCCTCGCAGTGGCCCCTTCCAAACGAACGGAGAGCCAGTGGAACGCGCTCTTTTCGTACTGGCGGACGACGGTGCCAGAGTGGTCGGACGCCAACCGCCGCATCGAAGAACTCTGGAAGCAGCATCCTGAAGGGACTACGCAACTCGTTCTGAAAGAACGCTCGGTTCCCCGCCAGACTTTTGTGCTGGAACGGGGCGATTTTCTCAAGCCGCTCGATCCGGTCACGCCTGGCGTCCCCGACTTTCTCCATCCCTTCTCCTGTCAGGGGCGCCCCACGCGGCTCGACTTCGCTCGGTGGCTGGTTGCTCGTGATTCCCCGACCACAGCACGGGCCATCGTCAATCGCCTGTGGCAGGCGTACTTCGGGCGAGGTCTCGTCGAGACAAGTGAGGACTTGGGGACGACGGGAAGTCCGCCGACCCATCCGAAGCTGCTCGACTGGCTCGCGGTTGAACTGATGGACAACAATTGGAGCCTCAAGCATATCCATCGGCTGATCGTCTCCTCAGCCGTCTACCAGCGTTCGTCGCACGTCCCCGAAGCCTCCTACCGTGCCGACCCGGACAACCGCTGGCTCGCTCGAGGTCCTCGTTTCCGTGTCGACGCCGAGATTGTGCATGACATTGTTCTGGCAGCCGCAGGGCTGCTTCGGCGCGATGTGGGAGGCCGCAGTGTCTACCCGCCGGCTCCGGAGTTTCTTTTCCAGCGTCCGGCGAGCTACGGCCCCAAGACATGGGCCTACGATCGGGACGGGCAGCAGTACCGGCGAGCCATCTACACGTTCCGTTTTCGAAGCGTGCCCCACCCTCCCCTCCAAGCCTTCGATGCTCCCAGCGGCGAGTTTTCGACCGTGCGTCGTCCTCGCACGAACACTCCACTGCAAGCGCTGGTCACTCTCAATGAGCCCCTCTTCTTCGAAGCCGCTCAGGGACTTGCCCGCCGGACACTCTCCCGCCCTCAGACCGACGATCAGGCTCGCCTGGTCTACGCCTTTCGCTGCTGCGTGGCACGCTTTCCCACTGACGAAGAGCTGGCCGTCCTGCGGCAGCTCCTTCAGCGCCAGCGAACGAGATTCAAAGAAGGAAAACTCGATCCAGAAAGTCTGCTCGTCGATGCCTACGGTCGCCCGTCGCCAAGAGTCGACGGCGTCGAGGACCGAGAACTCGCCGCGTGGACGCTTGTCTGCCGAGTATTATTGAATCTGGATGAAACCATCACGAAAGAATGATTGAATAACGGATCACGTAACGGTTCCATCATGAACGAACAAACTTCCCGTCCCGAATCGGCGTTGCGTGCTTCACGCCGATGGTTTTTGGAACAGTGCGGCGTCGGCCTTGGTGCCGTCGCGCTGCATCACCTTTTGGGCAAGACGGCTTCGGCCGGCAACCCATTGGCACCGAAGCAGCCTCACTTCGAACCTCGAGCCAAACGCGTCATTTTTCTTTTCATGGGCGGCGGCCCGAGTCACCTCGAGTTGTTCGACTACAAGCCGGCGCTGGCCAAGTTCGATGGTCGCCTGCCACCGGCCGAGTTGATCCGAGGGTACCGCGCGGCGTTCATCAACCCCAACTCGAAGTTGCTCGGCCCCAAGTTTCGGTTTCGCAAGTGCGGGGAATGCGGCGCGGAACTCTCGGAGTTGCTGCCGAATCTGGCCAACGTGGTCGACGACATCGCCATCGTGAAGTCGATGGTGACCGATGCGTTCAACCATGCCCCGGCCCAGATCTTCATGAGTACCGGGACGCAGCAGTTCGGCAAGCCGAGTCTCGGGGCATGGGTAACGTACGGGCTGGGAAGCGAAGCCGACGATCTGCCCGCCTTTGTCGTCTTCAGTTCGGGTAAGAAAGGTCCCAGCGGCGGGAACGCCAACTGGGGAAGCGGGTTCCTCCCAACCGTCTACCAGGGCGTCACGTTCCGCAGCACGGGCGATCCGGTCCTCTATCTTTCCAATCCACCGGGCGTCGACGAAGTGGCTCAAGAGGACACGATCCGCGCCGTGCAACGGCTGAATACGATGCGCCGGCGCGTCGTGGGCGATCCCGAGATCGAGACGCGGGTGCGCTCGTTCGAAGTCGCGTTTCGGATGCAGACGAGTGCTCCCGAGCTGATGGATTTGGCTCGCGAGCCTCAGCATGTTCTGGACCTGTACGGCGCCGAACCGGGAAAGCCCTCTTTTGCGACGAACTGTCTTCTGGCACGACGGCTCATCGAGCGAGGCGTGCGCTTCGTCGAACTGTTCCACGAATCGTGGGACCAACATGGAGGACTCGCGCGGGATCTCAAGAAGAACTGCCTCGACACGGAACGCGCCTGTGCCGGTCTGATCCAGGATCTGAAACAGCGAGGTCTTCTGGACGATACGTTGGTGATATGGGGAGGCGAGTTCGGAAGGACGCCGATGGTGCAAGGGAGTACCGACGGCCGGGACCATCATCCCAATTGCTTCACGATGTGGCTGGCCGGAGGCGGCATTCGGGGAGGCGTGACGCTGGGCGAAAGCGACGACTTCGGGTTCAACGTAGTGCGCGACCGAGTCCACGTCCACGACCTGCACCATACGATTCTGCACTTGCTCGGCTTCGATGCGCGCAAGTTCACGTTTCCGTTCCAAGGACTGGATCAACGCCTGATCGGCGTCGAGCCGACTCGTGTCGTGCAAGAGATTCTGGCGTGAATCATCGGGTATCGATGTCTGTGTCAGGCTGGAAAGCCTGACCTACATACTTCGCCGACCATCGCACGCAAGAGCCTGCCCTTTCC
>WFWZ01000414.1 GCA_015490875.1 Planctomycetaceae bacterium | reverse complement strand
GTCCAAGTGCCGCCCCCGGGACCCCCGCCCCCCATCGTCTCGAAGGCGCTGCCGTACCGATCGTATTTTTCTCGCTTCTCCGGGTCACTTAGAACATCGTAGGCCGCTTGGATTTCCTGAAAGCGCTCCTTCGCCTTCTCGTCGTCGGGATTGACATCGGGGTGGTATTTCGCCGCGAGCTTCTTGTAAGCCTTCTTGATTTCATCGGGCGAAGCTTCCCGGCTTACCCCGAGCACTTTGTAATAGTCTTTTTCCATCTGCGTGTGCATCATTGCTGTTCCAAGTCAGTGGCGCTGTCCGCAACATCGCGCGACGGACGAAGCCCGCCGCCCATCTTAGCAAAGCCGCTGCGCGGCCCAAGACCGCTCCTGAGGCTTCTTCGAGCAAATCCCATGCCGGGCCAGGGCTCCGCTGGCGGCTCGGCTTGCCGGGGGTTACAGGATCAGGGGCCGAATGACGCGGCATTGGAGCGGCTTCAAGTTGGCTTCGATCCGCTCGAACATGGTCTGGTCCTGGTAGGTTCCCACGATCGCGCCTCCCGATCCGGCGAACTTCGCCGAGGCGCCGGCTTCCCGCGCTCGCTCCACCATCTCGACGTGCTCACGCGGCAACTCGCAAATCCGTCTCCGCGTGTCGAAGTTCTCATTGATGATGCGTGCCAGCTCGGTCGCGTCACCGAGTCGGAGTGCTTCCCGGGCCGACTCCGCCAGGTGCGCGAAGTGAGCCATCGCCTCGACGACGTCCGGCTCGCCACGCGCGAAGCGGGATTGCAAATCGTTGTGGAGTCGCTCGGTCGGTTCGCTGGCATCTTCGCGGTAGGCGATGTAAAGCGGCGGCAACCAATTGGGATCGAGTTCCTCATAGCGACCGCACTCCAACCCGTCGCGTACCGTCGTCGCTTCGGGGGAGAAATCCATATAAACCAGTCCCTCGTAGACCTGGATGACGCGGTCCTGCAGACCGGCGGCAATCCCCAGTTCGTCCCGCTCCACCGACAGCGCCAGCGACGGTTGCACTTGTTTGGGGATCTCCACCTGGTAAAACTCCATGAGCGCTCGCAGCGTTGCCACAATGATGGCACTCGATCCGGCGAGTCCGACGAGTCTCGGGATGTCGCTTTCATACCGGATCGAGAAGTTGCGCCGATCCAACTCGTGACGCCCCTCGCAGTACTCGAAGAACCGTTTGATCGTCGCTTTGACCAGTCGGACACCTCCGTAATACCCGTGCAATTCGACATCGCGCACGAGATCTTCCATCGACTCGAAACGCGAGTGGTCCTCTTGACTCGGAATAATCTCCAGATCCTCCCACTCATACAGTACGACGGTTGCGGCGAAGTTGCGCACGATGTGAGAGATCGTCTTTCCGTGGTAGCCGTCGGACGGGTTTCCAACCAGTCCGGCTCGAGCATACGCGCGTTTCCGAATCAGTTGCATGTCCGGTTACTCCGAATCGGTGGGGCTCCGCGAGGCTCGCGAGTCGCCGGAGGAGAGCTTCGTGGCGAGGTACTCGCGGAGTGCCGTCCCATACTGAGGATCTGCCAGCGCGAAGTCGACAAACGTCTGAAAATAACTCTCGAAATTCCCAATGTCGAAGCGAGGCTCGTGGGGACCGAGCCGCACGCCCAGGCACCGATGGCCGCGCCGAATCAACAGGCGGATGGCGTCGGTCAGTTGGATCTCACCCCCTTTTCCCGGCGGCGTCGCATGCAGCATGGCGAAAATACGAGGGCTGAAGACGTAGCGTGCCGCCACCGCCAGCCGGCTCGGCGCTTCGCTGATGGGTGGTTTTTCGATGACGTCTGCCAATTCGAAAACATCTCCTTCCCCGTCCTTCGGCTGCGCGATCCCGTAGCGATAGACTTCCTCTTCCGGGACCTCTTCGAACGCCACCACGGCATCGACTTGTTCTCGACAAAAGAGACGCTTCATCCGCTCGACAATGTCCGACTGCGCGTGAACCCCGATGATGGAATCGCCCAGAGCGACCACGAAAGGCTGATCGCGGATGAGGGATTCGGCACATAAGACGGCGTGCCCCAAACCGAGCTGACGGCGCTGACGCGTATAAAAGTACTCGATCGATTCCCGCTCGAACGCCAAATCGGCCAGGAGTTCTTCGCGCCCCGTCGACCGCAAGTAGTGCGTCAGAGATTCGTCGATGTCAAAATGGCTTTCGATCGAGTGTTTGCCGCGAGACGTCACGAAGAGCATTCTTCGGATGCCTGAATGGGCCAGCTCTTCAACCACGTATTGGACGACCGGCTTACGGCCGACCGATAGCATCTCTTTGGGCTGACTCTTCGTGGCGGGCAGCAGTCGCGTGCCGTGTCCGGCTACTGGAATGACGGCGATATCGATCGAATCGGTCATGGACGGCGTTCTTTCTCGGGCGAATTGGCAAGTTTCTGTTGGATCTCGCGGAGCAACTGCCGGTAGCCGGCGTTGTCCGGGTGTCGGCGCACGAGCTCTTCCGCCAGTTCGCGAGCCCGCTCGAGCGGGCCGAATTGGTGGTAATAGGCGGCGAGGGCTTCGAGATAGCGGTCGTTCTCGGGGGCCAGCTCCCACGCACGCCGCAAGGGGGCTTCGGCTTCCTTCGAGCGACCGGCCAAATGAAGGTTTAATCCGTAACGATATTGCACTTCCGGATTGTCGGGAAGAAACCGCGCGTCTCGCTCGGTCAGCGGCAGTTCTTCCTTGCGAAGCTGGAGGGCTCGGGCTCGGTACGACTCGGCCTTCTCCATCCGCCTCGCTCCGGCCTCACGTTGTCCCGACCTCCCTAGTCGGAATGCGGCCGCTTCCTCCTCGTCTGCCAAACGGTCCAACAGCGAAGCCAGGTTACTGCGGTTTCCCGTTTCCCAAGGGTCGACGCGAATCGCCGTCTCATACGCGGCGATGGCATCCGCTTCGCGCCCCATGTTTTCATACAGGAGCGCCTTTGCCCGATGCGCTCCGCCTCGATCGGCATCGGCATCGTAACGAGCAAGCAACTCCTCGGTCACGCGCGCCAGAAGTTCCCGCTGCGGCGTCGTCAGAAGATTGGGACGCAAGGCGACAGGGAGTCGTTGCAACACGCGAGCCGCTTCGACGCGCACAGCCCGTTTGGGGTCTTCCAAGAGGGGAAGGAGAGCCCGCGTGACCGGGCCGAGTTGTTCGCGCAGCGCTTCAGCCGGCTGGGGTGACACTCGCATGGCGCCCAGCGCGGGAATCCGCTGTTCGAAGGCACGGACCGCCGCGACGCGCAGCTGAGGATCGGAGTTGCGCAGCAGTCTTTCGCAAAGTCGGAAAAAGTCACTCACAGGGCCGCTCGGAAGCGGCTGAGTCGGGTCGATCGGCGGCAAAAGCCGTAGCGCCTCCTGAACCAACGTGGCTCGAACGATCGGCGGATAATTCCGCGATCCGGCTTTGGCGATCAAGGTCGGCAAGATTTCGGTATCGCCCCGACGAGCTTTCACAATCCAATCGGCAAAGGACTCTGGGGCTTTCCAGTCGGGATACCATCGCTGGAAGGCATCCCAGCACCATTGGTCTACCTTCTCCAGTGCAGAAGCCACATCCGTGTCACCCTCCATAGCGGCGACCACCCAGTCCCGGTACTGCTGGAAGCTCTGCCTCTTTGCCTCTGGCAATTCGGCTCGGTCGAGATGGCATCGGGTGCAGGCATTGGGTGTATGAAGCGTCAAACTCAGATCGGGCCGCGGAACGCGAAAGCTGTGATCCCGCCTCGGATCGACCTCCATATAGGTCGTTTCGGGAATGTGACACTCCACACAGCGGCTGCCCGGTGATCCTTCCCGATGGTGGTGATGTGCCGGCGTGTCGTACTTGCCTTCGGGATGCTGGTGGCACGATGTGCAGACGCGGTTGCCCTTGTATTTCAGTCTCGCCGAATGAGGATCATGGCAGTCGGTGCAGCGGACTCCCTTGTGAAACATCTTCGACTGCACAAAGGAACCGTAGACGTAAACTTCGTCTCGAATTTGTCCGTCCGGAAAATAGCTGGCCGCTTCCAGCAATTCATTGAAATAGTGGTCATAATAACCGTGCTGCGGACGCCAGTGCGGATCGACAACACCGCGCCGCGAGTGGCACGGGGCACAGGTCTCGACCTCCGTCACCGACGAACTCTCCCGCAAACGCATGATGGCTTTCCCCTGACGCAGCTTCCACAGCGGATTGCGGGCTCGCGCCCAAGCGACATGGGCACTTCCCGGTCCGTGGCACGTCTCGCAACTGACGTCGATCTCGGCGAATCGGGAGTGGTACCGAAGTGTCTTGACGTCGAAACCTTTTTCGAATCCCGTCGTGTGGCAGTCGGCGCACATCGTATTCCAGCGTTGAGCCGTCTGAGTCCAATGAAGCGGATCGGTCGGGGAAAGTTTTTCCGGGACGTCAGGCGGGGGAGCGTAGAACCACTGTTTCTTCTTCGTGTCCCACGAGATCCGCAGGACTTGCAGGCGTCCCACCTCATTCGGTTCGAGCGAGCGATCGCGATCGAACTCGACAAGATATTGCTGCAGCGGCGTCACGCCTAAGACGTATTTGACCTCGAAATCGCCCATCTTGCCGTCGGGTCCTTCGGTATGGACCCAGAATCGGCCATCCCGCCGGAACATGCGGGAAACCACATCGTGATGCCGGACTTCCACACCCGAGAAGTCTCCGAGCACCGTTTCGGGCGTGGCGCGGTCCATGGCCAGGTCGTGGTGGGAACCAGCAAAAGCGGCAGCTTGCTCTTGATGGCACTCGGCACAAGTCGCCCGACCCACATAACCGGCCGACTCCCATGAGAGGACCGGGCGGCGCCACGTGTCGGCGACCAGCACGACGACGGCGATGGCGAGCACCGTAATCCCAGCGACGACCCCTCGACGCCATCGGTGTGGACGAGGCGCGGCGGCATCGCGGGAGGATGGACGGGAATCACTCATCGAGCCGTTTTCCAGGGGTAGAGACAGGGGGAGAGGGCCGCGTGCGGGTCGGTCGGCCGGAGAAAACCCAAACCGCTATTATGCTCGCCCAGCGTTCCATCGACAATGAGCGGGATAGCGTACGGGCGTCGAGCGGCCGTGCCGGTCCTGCGGCTCGCAATCGCCGGTCGGTTCGTGACGGCACGGAGGGTCTTTGTGTTTGCGCCGGTGACGCAGGGAGTCTCGTTTTGCAGCGACTTGCCCGGCGAGGAAGGCGATAAGACAGGGGGAAGCTTGGCAGTGGGCAACGGGAGGCCCGACGCGAGCTGCCATACTCGACTCGGCACGGACGCACCCATGACGATTCGCTGGTCACATCGTGGCGGCCCCCTGTGGGTCGTCTCCCTTTGGCTGCTGGCAGCATCGTTTGGCAGCGCGCAGTCTCGGGCAACACATCCTCGACCACCCCTGGATCCGCTTTGGCCCGAGGTTTTTTGGATCATCTCGACCAAGTGCACCGGCTGCCACCGACCGGGCGCCGAGTGCGTCGACCTGACGACTTACGAGGCAATCTTAGCGGCGGGCCGAGAAGACGAGGATCCGATCGTCGTGCCGGGCAACGCTGAGGCGTCACCTCTTTGGGAAAAGGTTGCGTGGAACGTCGACGCCGCGGTGGGAAGCCCTTTGCCGGACGAACCGGAGATGCCTCCGGACCGGCATGAGTGGCTGACGCGAGGCCAACTCGAGACGCTGCGCCGATGGATCGACTCGGGCGCCAAACAGTTTGCCCTCCCAGGCGTGTGTCAACCGAGACCACTGGCCGAGATCGATTTTCCTTCGGCGAAGCAGTGCGGCGCCTGTCACCCTCGTCAATACGAGCAATGGGCGCGCTCGATGCACGCGTATGCCCAGCACAGTCCCGTCTTCGAGGCTTTCAATCTGACGTTGCTGGAGCGGACGGGGGGAACACTGGGCACCTTTTGTTCACGTTGCCATACACCGATCGGAACGGCACTCGGAGAAAACGGTTCGGTGCGCAATGTCCATCGCAGCCGGATCTCCCGAGAAGGGATCACATGCGTGGTGTGCCATCGGCGCCGTGACGGCGTCTATCGAGCCAGCGGGCGCGTCCATGTCGAACCTGGAAAGCTCGTCGAGGGCTGCGTCTATGGACCATTCGACGACACGCCACCTCAAGAGGTGACGGCTCATCCGACGCGCTCCCGGGCGTACCTCCGGCAGTCGCAATTCTGTGCCGAATGTCATGATGTCATTGGTCCTAACGGCGTTCGATTGGAAGAGGCGTTCGCCGAGTGGCTGCACAGTCCGGCGGCGCGCCAAGGCATCACTTGCCAGCACTGCCATATGGGGCCGGTCCAGGGGAAACCGATTCCCGAGTCGCACTGGCCCGTAGGACCGGCTGCCAAAGTGCCCGGCATTCCCGTGGAGAAAATGCCGCTACGACCACTGTCCGACCACACGTTCGCCGGCCCCGACTACTCGGTGCTTCCCGACACCGAGTTCCCCCGCAAACTCGACTGGATGTATGAAGTCGACTATCGAGACGAACAGCGTCTCACACCGCATCAGCGGCGCACGCTTTTGGAACTGCGGCGGTCGAATCGACGGCAATTGGAAATCGCCGCAGCCAAGCGGTACGAACTCCTTCGCAATGCGGCTCGCCTTAAGGTCGAACATGCACCAGTCGCCGTGCGTGGCGATACGTTGTCGGTAACAGTTCGGGTGCAGAGCCTTTTCAGCGGCCATCATTTTCCGACCGGATTCTCGGCGGAACGGCAGGCATGGGTCGCCATCGATGTCCGCGATGCCGTGACTGGAGAGTTCCTCTTCCGTTCGGGAGATCTCGATCCCAACGGCGATCTCCGCGATGCTCATAGTGACGCCGTCCGTGCTGGGAACGTGCCCGCCGACCGTTGGCTCTTCAGCCTGCAAAACAAGTTTGTCGCGTTGGCGCAGAAAGGGACTGAAGCGAATGTCGTCGTGCCGGTGAACCGCTTCGTGGCTCCCATCAGTTTCATCCGCCCGCCGTCGGGGCCGGTCATGAGCTTTGGACGGCCCTTCGGGTTTCGTATCGCCAAGGCAAGTTTGCCGGCCGAACAGCAATTGCATCGTACGTATCGTATTCCGCTTGCGTGTGAGGCGAGTGCCGTGACCGTGGAGGTGCGTCTCCTTTTTCGGCACCTCCCGCCGAATTTGCTCGACCGCATCGGCGTCCCTCACCTCAAACCCCAACTTGAGATCGTCACGATCGACGAGTACCGCACCGTGATTCCGGTGGAGTCTCGAGCGTCCCTGCATCGATGAAGTACTTCCTGCGAAAACATGTGTGGCTCCTGGCGCTGATGTTCGTCTCAGCGACGGTGGGGATGGACTGCGCGTGGGGAGACGAACCGGTCGGCGAGTTGTTTGCACCTCCGGCAGGGCTCTCCTTCCCACCCCTGCCTCCCGAGCCGGTGGCTCCGGGCCGGATGACTTTGCCGCCTTTGGAACAGGAACTCGCGGAAAAAGGTGGTTCCTCACTCTACGTTTCCGAAGGAGATGCGGTCGCCTCGGGGTTTGCCCAGTCGCTCACGCATCACCCGACCTTGCGGCTTCCCGAATCGTGGCAGGAACCCCAGCCGTTCACGCTGGGCCCTCCCTATTTGGGAACCGGTCCCATCCAGCTCTTTGGACGGTGGCCGGGTGTCGATGGTTACGCTTGGGAACCTCGCTTCGTGCAGTCGGGCTCGTATCAGGTCTTTGGCTTGGGGATTCGCCAAGAGGGCCGAGACCAGGTGGCGGTCGGCCACCAGTTGCTGCTCGACTTCGACTTGCGGCTCACGGGTACGGAACGCTTCCACGTCCAGTATCGTCCGATCGGGCGCGACGGCAGTGGAGGGTCCTACTATCAGTTCACGCGCCCCAGCGGCTATGTTGACGCGTCGACGGCTGAGCCTTCCCGATACTGGTTCGAAGGAGAGCTGGCCAGCATGTTTGGCGGGTATGTCTCTCCGTTTGCGCGAGCCGACATCACGGTCACGGCAGGCAAGTTCCCCTTTGCTGCTCATAATTTCCTGCTGATCAACGACGAGTTGCTCGGCGTGATGCTCAGTCAAGATAACCTGACATTGGGCACCTTGAGCAACATCAACTTGCAGGGGTTTTATTTCTTTAACGACGTGAGTGCTCCATATCCAGAAGATGGAGGGGCTGTCGGGTTGCACGCGTCGGTCGACCACCGAGGCGCTTTTCACGAGTTGACCTATGTGTACTGGGGATTGCAAGCAGGCGGCGCCGGAGTGCACCATGCGGCGTTTAGTCGTACGCAGATGCTCGGAGCCTACACCTTGGCGGCTCGAGTCCTCCTCAAGTTCGCCCCCGCAGACCGCTTCGGCGATGGTCAGTTGTACGTGCTCGAGGCCAACCGGGAAATCGACCTGGGGTGGCATCCCCTGGGATGGGAGCCGCACTTCGTCTTCGCCAACGCTTACCTGGCCACGCCCGGATGGCGGAGTATTGCGGGAGCCAATTTCAACCGTTTGCAGACGGCGTTCGAAGTGAATCCACTGGTAAGCATCGCGGCGGGGTTGCAGCCGGATGACCGTTGGGGCCTGACCGGAGGCGTGCAATGTTTTCGCGACCACGAAGATACCTCGTTGACGCTCGAGTTGGCAGTGGAAAACATCCGCGACAAGCCGGCATGGGGAGCCGGGATGCGGTATCAGGAAAAGTTGTCCGCGCGCACCTGGTGGGAGCTCCTGGCAATCGCCAATGCGTCGGACGACCCGGCGCGTGACCGCCTCGGCGCCTTTGCCAGTTGGTTTATACTCTGGTGATCGGATTTCTACCGAACGCACGACCGAGCATCCCTCTC